>CAYRQB010000299.1:0-7444 GCA_964426025.1 uncultured Heliomicrobium sp. | reverse complement strand
GCCAGCGAATGCGCCAGGTATTTTTCGTCGTCGCGTTTGGGGAAGTCAGTCCGCTGGTGAGAACCGCGCGATTCCTGTCGTTGCAGCGCGGAATGGATCATCGCTCCGGCTACGTCCAACATGTAAGAAAGCTCCAGCGCCACAGTCAGTTCCGTGTTGAACGTATGGCTGTGGTCTTCGATGGCGATGTCGCGGAAGCGATCCTGCAATTCGGCGATCTTGTTGGCGGCTGCGGCCAGCGAATTCTGCGTGCGGTAAATGCCCGCGCCGTCTTCCATCGCTTTCTGCATCTCTTCGCGAATGGTGGCGATGCGTTCGCGTCCGCTGGTTTTATTCAGGTATTGAGATTCGACCCGGCGAGTTTCGTCCAGCGCCTGAGCGACGATCTGACTGCCCGGTTCCGATTGGCTGGAAGCAAATTCGGCGGCGGCACAGCCAGCGCGAGCGCCAAAGACCAGCAATTCGGTCAAGGAATTCGATCCCAACCGATTCGCGCCGTTGATGCTGACACAAGCCGCTTCCCCGGCGGCATACAAACCTTTGATCGGTGTAGCGGCATTGATGTCTGTGTGAACTCCGCCCATCACGTAATGCACAACCGGGCGAACGGGAATCATCTCTTTGACCGGGTCAATTCCCTGATACTTCAGGCACAATTCGCGCACAAACGGGATTTTGGCATTGATCTTCTTTTCGCCCAGATGGCGAATGTCCAGATGAACGACGTGTCCATATGGAGTTTCAATCGTGCGGCCTCGTTCAAACTCTTTGACGAAGGCTTGCGACAGCCGGTCGCGCGGCCCTAGTTCCATCGAACGCAGCACGGGCGTCGGCGACGGCGTGCCCAGGTCGTAATCCTGCAAATAACGATAACCGTCCTTGTTCAGCATCCATCCGCCTTCGGCGCGCGCGGCTTCGGTGATCAGAATGCCAGTGAACGGCAAACCGGTCGGATGATATTGGATGAATTCCATGTCTTTCAGCGGCACGCCCGCGCGGAAAGCCAGCGACATTCCGTCGCCGCATTTGATGTTGGCATTGGTCGTGAATGGAAAGACTTTGCCAGCGCCGCCAGTGCAGATGATGACTGCTTTGGCCAGAATGGCTTGCATCTTGCCGCTCATCAGTTCGATGGCGACAACGCCCTGCACGCGTCCGTCATCAATCAGCAACTTCGTTACAAACCATTCGTCGTACCGTTTGATGGGATCGTATTTCAGCGAAGTCTGAAACAATGCGTGCAGCATGTGGAAGCCGGTTTTATCCGCGGCAAACCAAGTGCGTTCATTCTTCATTCCGCCGAATGGACGAACTGCGACGTGACCGTCAGGCTCGCGGCTCCACGGACAACCCCAATGTTCCAGACGCAGCAATTCTTTGGGAGCTTCGTTGACGAAGGCTTCGACGGCGTCCTGATCGCACATCCAATCGCCGCCGGAGATTGTGTCGTAGGCGTGTTCGTCCAGCGAATCACCCGCTTTGATGACGCCAGCGGCTCCACCTTCGGCGGAAACCGTATGGCTGCGCATCGGGTAAACCTTCGAGACGACAGCAACACTCAGTTTTGGATTGAATTCAGAAACGGCGATAGCTGCTCTCAAGCCCGCGCCACCGCCACCAACCAGCAGAACATCGTGAGAAGAGATGTCCATATCTTGTCACCTGAAACTGACTCCTAGTGTCAAAGTAACGATGATTGCCGGAAGCAAAAAGGCTGCGCTCCGGCGCTGCGTTGATGAAAATAATTATGTAAAGAATGAGATGAATAAAAGAATTACGAATGCGATAACGCGGCGCAGCCTAACATCGGAGGCTGAAAAACTCAAACATTTTTGCGGCGTAAAACCGACAAGAGCGGTTCAAGATCGCTCAGCGACCAGCAGATTGACGAATTCGCGCGCCGCTGAACTGAAGACTTTTCCTTTGCGGTGAATGATGCCGATGGCACGCGTGAAAGTCCCTTCGCTGAATTCCAGCGCGGCCAGCAAATGGCTGCGAACTTCGTTGACTACGGCGGTTTCGGGCAGGATCGAAAGGCCGACTCCGACTTCGACCGAACGTTTGATGGTTTCGATGTTGTCGAATTCCATCGCGTAATTCACGGCGACTTTGTGTTGTTTCAAAATGCTGTCAATTGTTTTGCGGGTCGGGATGTCGCGCTCGAAAGCGACGAATTCTTCGCCCGCCAATTGTCCGATGCTGATTCGCTTGCGGCGGCCAGCCAGCGGATGTTCCGGATTGCAAACCACAACCAGTTTGTCGTTGCGCATCGGAATCACTGCCAGATTCGGCCTTTTCAACGGCAAGGCGACAATCCCGAAATCAATCGTGTTGTTCAGACAGGCTTCGTAAACTTTGTCCGTGCGGCTGTATTCGATGTGGACTCTGACTTGAGGATGAGACTTCATGAAAGTTTTGACGTATGGCGGCAGTTCGTGCAGGCCGATGCTGTAAACCGTCGCCACGCGAATCGTCCCGCTGACAACTTCCGATTTGGCTCGAAGCCTATGTTCCAAAGCCGCGAACCGTTCGACAATCTCTTTGAATTCGGCATAAAGAATCTTTCCCGCGTCCGTCGGCACGACATTGTTGCGCTGACTGCGCTCGATCATTTGCTGGTCGAAGCGTTGTTCCAGAGTTTTGATCTGCTGGCTGACGGCTGATTGCGAAATGAAGTTGAGCGCGGCGGCTTTGGAAAAGCTGCCGGTTTCGACCAGGTCACAAAAGGTTTTAAGAGTTTCGATATGCATAAGTTCCTCTTATGACCAGTATAAGCTTTTTGCATTTTACTTATCCGGTCCGGGCTGATATTTTCCGTTTCACCAACGACAGGTAGTACACCCAACATAACTTATTTCTTTATGGAGGCAAGATGGCGGCTTCGGCTGAACGTCTGCAAAAATTTGCGTCTGCGGGAATTTTGTTGCGCCTTTGGCAATCTTCGCTTGGCAAAAAATATATTATGGCTGTTACCGGGCTTGGATTGTTTGGCTTTGTCATCATTCACATGCTCGGCAATCTTCAGGTCTTTTTAGGCCCCGAGCCGATAAACGCTTACGCCGCCGCGCTGAAATCCAACCCGCTGATATTGTGGGGAGCGCGCGGAGCGTTGCTGGCAATTGCGACGCTGCATATTGTTTCCGCCGCGCAATTGGCCAGAGCAAATCGTCAGGCCAGACCAGTGGCTTATGCCCATTCCAAACCGGTCGCTTCCTCTTTCGCCAACCGAACCATTTTGATCAGCGGATTGATTATCCTCGCGTTCATCGTTTTCCATCTGGCGCATTACACAGTTGGTCTGGTTGATCCGGAATTGCTGCGGCTTAGAGACGCCCAGGGGCGACACGATGTATACCGCATGGTCATAACAGGTTTTTCAAATCCTGCGATCTCGATTTTTTATATCGCCTCGATGGGTTTGCTGCTGCTTCACCTGAGCCACGGCGTCAGCAGTCTGTTTCAATCGCTGGGATTGCGAAGCAAAAAAACTTTCAACTTTTTCGACAAACTGGCGAAACTGTCGGCGCTGATTCTGTTCATCGGCAACAGCGCAATCCCGCTGGCTATACTGGCTGGAGTTATCAGGTAATCATTCAACAGATATGAGCATTAAACTCGATTCAAAAATTCCTTCCGGGCCGGTTGGTATGAAATGGTTGAAATACCGGCAGGATATGAAGCTGGTCAATCCGGCTAACAAACGAAAATTCACTGTCATCGTTGTCGGAACCGGGCTGGCCGGAGCTTCGGCGGCGGCCACGCTGGGCGAACTTGGTTACAACGTCAAAGCTTTCTGTTTTCAGGACAGCCCGCGCCGAGCGCATTCAATCGCCGCGCAAGGCGGAATCAATGCCGCCAAAAATTACCGCAACGACGGCGACAGCGTTTACCGTTTGTTTTACGACACGATCAAAGGCGGAGATTTCCGCGCGCGCGAAGCGAACGTTCATCGTCTGGCCGAAGTTTCCGTCAACATCATTGATCAATGCGTCGCGCAAGGAGTTCCCTTTGCACGCGAATACGGCGGATTGCTGGACAATCGCAGTTTCGGCGGCGCGCAGGTTTCCAGAACTTTTTACGCTCGCGGCCAGACTGGTCAGCAGTTATTGATCGGAGCTTATCAGGCGCTGGCTCGGCAAATTCATCTGGGAAGCGTCGAAATGCATCCGCGCACAGAAATGCTGGACGTCGTTTTGGTTGACGGTCACGCCAAAGGAATCATCACTCGCGATCTGGTCACCGGCAAGATCGAAGCGCACGCGGGCAATGCGGTCATTCTGGCAACGGGCGGTTATGGCAACGTCTTTTATCTTTCGACCAACGCCAAAGGTTGCAACGTCACTGCCACCTGGCGAGCACACAAGAAAGGCGCGCTGTTCGCCAATCCCTGCTACACGCAGATTCATCCGACCTGCATTCCCGTCAGCGGAGATCATCAATCCAAACTGACGTTGATGTCTGAAAGTTTGCGCAACGATGGGCGAGTCTGGGTTCCGAAGAAAGCCGAGGATTGCGGTAAAGCTCCGGGCAATATTTCAGACAGCGAACGCGATTATTACCTCGAACGCAAATATCCCAGCTACGGCAATCTGGCTCCGCGCGACATTGCTTCGCGCGCGGCCAAACAGGTTTGCGACGAAGGTCGCGGTGTTGGGCCAGGCGGTCGCGGTGTTTATCTGGATTTTTCCGACTCGATCAAACGGCTTGGCGAAGACAAGATTCGCGAACGTTACGGCAATCTGTTTGATATGTACGAACGCATCACCGGCGAAAACGCTTACCGCCAACCGATGCGCATTTATCCGGCCATTCATTACACGATGGGCGGACTGTGGGTTGATTACGAACTGATGAGCAACGTCCCCGGATTGTTCGTCATCGGCGAAGCCAACTTTTCCGATCACGGAGCGAACCGTCTGGGAGCCAGCGCATTGATGCAGGGATTGGCCGACGGTTATTTCGTTCTGCCGCAAACCATCGCAGGGTATTTCGCCACCAATAAAAACGGCAGTCACAGCGCCGATCACCCCGAATTCAAAAAAGCTCTGGAAGATGTTCAGATCAGAACGAACAAACTGCTTTCGATCAAAGGCAAACGAACCGTCACGGATTTCCACCGCGAACTTGGCAAGCTGATGTGGGACAACGTAGGCATGGAACGCACCAGGAAATCTTTGCAACAAACCTTGAATCGCATTCCTGAAATTCGCGCCGAGTTCTGGGAAAACGTCAATGTGCTGGGCAGCGCCGACGAACTCAATCCGGCGCTGGAATACGCCGGACGCGTCGCGGACTTTTTGGAATTCGCAGAACTGCTGGCTTTTGACGCGCTGCAGCGCGAAGAATCCTGCGGCGGACATTTTCGCGAAGAATATCAGACCGAAGACGGCGAGGCGTTGCGCAACGACGATCAATACGCTTACGTCGCGGCCTGGGAATTCAAAGGCGTTGATCAGTTCCCGGAACTGCACAGGGAATCGCTGGCTTACGAAGAAGTCAAGATGTCGCAGCGCAGTTATAAATGATCTTGAGCTAGCAACCGGCGGCCGGTCGTGAAAAACCTGGACTTGCTTGTGAGAGCGGCCGGTCGTCTGTTGCTTGATTGGTTATTTCGAGGAGACACACAGATGAACCTGACACTACGTGTCTGGCGACAAAAGAATTCAAACACACCCGGACAGTTTGTCACTTACGAAGCGAAAGACGTCAGCCCGGATATGTCTTTTCTGGAAATGCTGGACGTGGTCAACGAAGAGTTGATCAAACGCGGCGAAGAGCAGATTGCATTCGATCACGATTGCCGCGAAGGAATTTGCGGAAGTTGTTCGCTGGTCATCAACGGAACTCCGCACGGCCCATTGAAAGCGACGACATCCTGCCAGCTTCACATGCGCTCATTCAAAGACGGCGACGCAATCACCATCGAACCGTGGCGAGCCGCTCCCTTCCCGGTCATCAAAGACCTGGTCGTTGACCGCAGCGCTTTCGATCGTGTTATTCAATCCGGCGGATACGTTTCAGTTTCAACCGGCGGAGCGCCCGACGGTAACGCCATTCCAATTCCAAAGGACGACGCCGACACCGCTTTCGACGCCGCAGCCTGCATCGGTTGCGGAGCCTGCGTCGCCGCCTGCAAAAATGCTTCGGCGATGCTGTTCGTTTCGGCGAAGATTTCTCACCTTAGTTTGCTGCCGCAAGGCAAGGTCGAAGAAACCCGCCGCGTCCTGAACATGGTCGAGCAAATGGACGCCGAAGGCTTCGGCAATTGCACGAACATCGGCTCCTGCGAAGCCGCCTGCCCGAAAGAAATCACCCTGGACAACATCGCCCGCATGAACCGGCTGTATTTGAAAGCGCTGCTGAAAAGCAAGCTGAGTTGATCTTGAACTGTTCGCCTCAGACAAGCGTTGCCGCCTGTGCGACCTCAATATCAATTGAACAGCGGCGCGTGCGCGACCAAAATGGAACAATGCCAGTGAACTTCGAGCCGGAAATGATCGTCATCCCCGCAGGCGAGTTCCTGATGGGTTGCGAGACAGGCGCGGCGAACGAACGTCCGGCGCATCGCGTTTGGGTGGATCGCTTTGGCATTGGTCGCGTCGCCATAACCAACCGACTTTATCGCATCTTTCTGGAAGTAACCGAACGACAGGCTCTGCCTGGCTTCAACGATGAACGCTTCAATCATCCCGATCAACCGGTAACAAGTGTGAGCTGGTTTGATGCCGCAGATTATTGTGCGTGGCTGAGTGAACAAACCGGCAAGCCGTTTCGTTTGCCGACCGAGGCCGAATGGGAACGCGCGGCTCGCGGAGGTTTGGAAGCCAAGCTTTACACCTGGGGCGACGAACCGCCGCAAGCGCAACCGCGCTACGCCGAATTATGGCTTACGGGTCCGGAGCGGGTTGGCGAACGTCTGCCGAACGGCTTCAGGCTATACGGCATTTCCGAGAACGTTCACGAATGGTGCGCTGATTGGTATGAGGCTGACTATTACAGAGAGTCGCCGTTACGCAATCCGCAAGGTCCTTCGGCGGGCGTGCGGCGCGCTTCACGTGGCGGATCGTGGCGACATCAGATCAAGATTGCTCGTGTGGCCGCGCGAAGCAGTCTACCGCCGGAGTATCAATACAATGATTACGGATTTCGCTGCGCAATGAGTCTGTGAGGCGGAATCTCGCCACTGAAGTTGAGGAGGCGAAGAAAGCAGTTACGAACTTGAGTGGTGTCCTATTTTTGTGTTGCTATCTGAAAACAGGGACTTCCGCCCACGAAGTCACACGAAGCAGACACGAAGAGGCGATAAACTTCGTGTTCTCTTCGTGTGGCTTTGTGGGAGAAAATTTTCAGATTGCCAGCAACACAACTTTAGGACACTACCCGAACTTGTATAGCTTTTAAGATAATAACTTCCCGCGAATCACGCTGATTACGCGAATGAAAA
>CAYRQB010000298.1:0-7463 GCA_964426025.1 uncultured Heliomicrobium sp. | reverse complement strand
TAATCAATGATGTGTTCCAGCACGTCGAAACACAGAATCACGTCAATCGAATCGTCCGGCAGTTCGATCCGTTTTGAATCTTCGGCAACGATGAATCGCGGCTGCACTTTCGTTCGACGGTTTGCGCAGAAATGTTTCGCCTGTTCGATCAGTTCGCGATTCAGATCAACGCCTGTCACACTCGCGGCTCCGGCATCTGCGGCCAGCAGGCTCAGCGTGCCGCTGCCGCAACCGAAATCCAGCACGTCGCGTCCGGCCAATTCTTCCGGTTTGAAATGAGCGAAGAACTGTTCGCGCAATTCCTTGACTCGCCAATCGTGATAAGCGGTGAGGTCGAAGCTTGCGGGATTTTCGCCAACGTCGCCGGACTTTCTGGCCAAAGCCATTCGGCGCGACAGGCGAAAACAAATTTCAGTCATCAGGTTCATGGATTCTCTGACTCTGACTTCAGCAATCGCACAGCCATTTCCAAACTCAGCAACCGTTGCCATTGACCGTCGAAACTGAAATCGGGTTGTTGCGAAGCCAGCAGAAATTCGCTGAGCTTTTGCCGTTCGATGAATTCGCCGAGCAACATCGTCGCGGGTTGCAAAAAAGCCATCGCTTCTTCGTCCTGCCACAACAGCATTCGAGACGATTGATCGTTGGCCGATAGTTTGGTCAGGCCGGTTCGCGCCGCCAATCTGTCGGCGGCTTTTTGCAAATACACGCTGAGCGCGGGCAGAAAGCGCGGCCAATTGCTCCACGTCATCGGCAAAGCCGGATGGCCGTTTTCCAATTTGTGTATTGCCAGTCCGGGGTGAAGTTTTGCCAGTGTCATTCGCATCAGCAAACTGTTTCGCCGCCAACGCGCTCCTGTTTGCAGCATCGCCTCCATCACCGAACGAAACATAAACGGCGACAAACACGGCCAGATTTGATCAGTGCTGCTGGCAATTCGCCCCTGCCAACGTTGCATGCGCAAATTCAAATATGCGTTGTCCGATTGCGCGGTATTCGGCCAACTTGATAAATCGGCGTTTGCGCGTTCGATCACTTCAGCCAGATGAAGCGGCAAATTCAAACCTGAGTTCGCGGGGAAAAGCAGGGGACTGTCAGCTTCGACCGCGTAACGTCGCGCCGCCAACATTCGCGCGTCCGGCTTCTCTCGCTTTCCTGTCGCGTTCAGCAATTCCCACCAGTAACCGCGCGCCAATTCGCCGAACGATCCGTTGATGCTGATGTCGAAGTTCAGCGACAGTTTTTCGTGCAGCGATTGAATCCGCGCGTAATCAACCACATCGTATTCGCCGTCGGTCAAACGCAAAGCAGATTCAAGCCGATCGAACGTCGAACAGTTTTCATGTTCAAAATGCCAATGAAGCTTTCCAGTCAGTTTCGACAGGCTTTCGGCGATGACGACATCCGCGTTTGAAGTCGAACCGGCGACTGTAGTTTCAAAACGAACTCCGGCTCTCAGGAAACTGGCGACCATCGCGCGCGAATCGTAACCGCCTGTCAAATCGCAAATCGGGCGACCGAATCGTTTGCCGATTCTGGCTGAGGCTGTGATCAGCCGTTCGATCATTTCAACGACTGCCTGTTTGCCGTCGTAACGGTCGGGGTCAAGATCGGCCATACGCCAATAACGGCGCAGCTCAAACAATTTCCCTTCGGCAAATCGAAAGATTGTGGCCGGAGCAAGTTTGCGAACTTCGCGGAATAAAGTTCTGTCTTCATAAACGACGCCGGTTCGCAAAAACTCTTCGGCGGCGATTGGATCGAGCTTGTATTCGCTCAACGACGCCAGCAACAACGAAGAGGTTGAAATCGTCGTCGCTTCGCCAATTTGCCGGACGAAGCAATGACGGCTGCCGACGATGTCAGTGATGATGAACAGTTCGCGCTTACGCCCGTCGTAAAACGCGACGACGAAAAAACCTTCAAGCTCGTCGGCCAGTTTGTCCGCGCCGATTTCAATTGCCCGCTTGAGCAGCCGCTCCTCGTCACCTGAAGCCAGGCCCTGCGAGTGAAACCATGTTCCAACCGTGGTCAGCCAGCTTCCGCTTTGTTCGTTGGTGATGATCATCGAACCGGAACCGTTCTGCCGTGCGAAGCTCGCGGCCTTTGCCTGCTGAGATTCAATCGTTGAATTCGGGATTTGCTTTTTGATCTGTCGAGCGCGTTGAAGCGCCAGCCGGAAAAGCTCATCGGCTTCGTGATGGTGCGGGGCAATGATGATCAGAAAATTTCCCGCCAAACAATCCTCTCTTCATTCGTCGGAATTAACAGCGCCGGAATCGCCCCACGCCAGGCTGCAAAGACCGCCCAGACCTTTTTCAACTTTGCGGTTTCGCGTCTTAGCGTGAATCTGGTCGGTCATTTCCCCGCCAGCTTCGCCACGAACTGCGGAGCGATTTTCATCGCCAATTGCATCAAAGCCAATTTCGGTTGGCGATAAAAACCATTTGCTTCGTCCAGATGACGCGCGGCTTCGGCGAAGCTTTTCTTTCTCAATTCGTCCTTGAAGCGCGCGTAACTCAGTTGCGCGCGGAGTTCCGGCAGTTGCGAATCAATCCATCGGCGCTGGTCGGTTGTCAGATCATCGCGCAGCAGTTTTTCGTAAACCGACACGATGCAACTCAAAATGCCCGCGCCTGTATTTGAAAGCGAGTCGTGACGCCAGCGGTATTTCGCCAGCGGTTCGTTTGTGAAAGCGAAGCGATGCCCGTTTCGCAACATTCTCAACCACAACTCGAAATCTTCTGCGCCCTGTCCTTGCAGGCTTTCGTCGTAATTGCCGACTTCGTCAATCACTCGGCGACGAAAAACCAGCAGGCCGAAGACGTAACATTCGCGACGCAAAACGCGGTCGAAAGTAACAGGTTCTGCAACGGGGAAAACTTCCTGATGCAATTTGCCGTCGAAATTCGGCGAGCCGAAAAAGTAGGCATTGGGATAAGCCGCGCTCAATTCGGGATCGGCTTCCAGCATCACGACCAGAGCTTCCAGAAATCGCGGCAGCAACAAATCGTCGCTGTCCAGCAAAGCGATGTAACGCCCGCGCGCCGCGCGCAATCCGGTGTTCCGCGCAGCCATCACTCCTTTGTTTTCCTGACGTATATAAACCAGCCGGTCACGGAATGGTTCAATCGCGGCTTCGGTTCCGTCGGTTGAACCGTCGTTGATCAAGATTGCTTCGAAGTCCTGGCAGGTTTGAGCGAAAAGCGACGCGAGAGTTTCGCCGATGTAAGCCTCGACGTTGTAAGCCGGAATGATGACGCTGACTGTCGGCGTGTTGTTCATAATCAATCGGCTTCCGCTTCGATCAGCAAAGCGCCGCGCAGCGCTGGCCAGCGAGCCGCCATCCGATGCCAGATGTTTTCGATTCGCGCGGCAAACGGCACGTGAGCGTAAGTAGCGGGTTGTTCCAATTGTTCAATGCGCCAGCTTTTGAACCCGGCTTCGCGCAACATGGTTTCGACTGTCTTTGGCCGGTTGAATCGAAAGTGAGTCGGGTAAACATCCGCTGCAGATCGGGCTTCCAGACGCGAGACAATCGCCGGATGCCAGCGGTTGGGAATTGCGCGAGCCGCAATGGTGACGATGTCCAACCAGTTCGGCGTCAGCAAAAGCAATCGTCCGCCACGCCTCAACACGCGGCGAATTTCCATCAGCGATTCAAACGGTTTTTCCAAATGTTCGAAAACCATGTTGCTCGTCACCAGATCGAAGCTGGCGTCGGCAAACGGCAATGCGATTGAATCCGCATGCAATCGCCATAGACAGGATCGGTTGTCGCGCAAAGCGGCAAAGTCCGAATCAACCCCGACCAGCAGGCGTGATTTCGATCTCAAGCTGGTTTCGATTTCCGCCTGCCCGTTCATCCACCACGGCACAAGCTGCCGCCCGCAGCCCACGTCCAGCCAGTCGGCCTCGCTTCGCAGAAGTTCCACCAACCGCTGGAAGTAAACGCGCTGCGGATGGCGAATGGGTTTGACGCCGTTGATTGTTGAATGTTCTGACATGGAAAAGCGATTGTATCGAACGCCATCAATTGCGCCGTACCAAAAATCTTCAACACGGTTTTGCGCGATTCGTTCGACAGCGGAAAATTCTACCCTTCGTAAATCGCCAGCTTCGATTTCGCGAAAGCCGCAGCTTCGCAAAGCTCGGCGAACAGGATTGGCGGTTTTCAAAACGTGCATCGGGCGATTTTCGTCTTCGCCTGTCCGACAATTGAAAACCATCGCGCCGCCGATTTTCATCGAACGGCTGATCTGCTTTAACTCGACAGCAGGGCGGGGAAGATGTTCGCAAACGTCAATCGCGGTCACAAAATCAAATTCGTTATCTGGCAATTGCTGCCGGTTCAGATCAATCAGTTCAGCCTTGATGCCGCGACGCTGCAATCGCCATTGGGCGAATTTCAACATCGAAGTTGAAATGTCAGCCAGCGTGACAGCGAAGCCGTGACGAGCAAACAGCAGGGCGTTCGCTCCGACACCGGCTCCGAAATCCAGATAACTTTTCGCGCCTCGCTTCATCGCGAAATTCAAAATCTCAGAGTTGGCGATGCCGATTGCAGGGTCGGTCGCGTGCCACCAGACGTGTTCGAAAACATAGCTGCGCGTGGTTCGGTAAAAGTCCTTGATCTGTTCAGGCGTTTGACGCGCTACGGCTTCCCATTCGCGCTTCGATTCGGCGACGGCGTTTTCGCATCGGCTCAGAGCTTCTTTGCGGCTGATGCAGAAATATTCCGACAGTTCGCGCAAAGCGCTTTCGACCGGATCGGATTCGCCCGGCAGCAGCAATGCCTTGAGCCAATCAGAAGCCATTTCAATCATCAGCGACGAAAAGCTCACTTCGTTTCCCCTCTTCTGAAAATCATCGCTGGCGGAGCCAGTAACAGCCCCGCGATTATTCCGCGAATCTGCGCGCGCCGCCTTTCCAGCTTTTCATTCGTGTCGTCCGCTTTTCGCTGCCATCGCGAAGGCAATGTGCAAATCAACCAGTAAACCATGCGCATCGCGTAAACGTCGCCGCTGATCGCGTGTTTGATGATGTAGGCGGCATAGGCTTTGCCGTAACCGTAAACCAATTTGCAGGCCTGTTGCGGCGTTGCCCGGTCGTGATCGTGATGAACCAGCACGTTCGGCGCGTAAACCATTTTGTAACCTGCTTTCATCGTGCGGTAGAAAAGCTCTATGTCTTCGCCCCCGGCGAAAAAAGTTCCAGCGCCCAATCGCACGTCGAACATTCCGATTCGGTCAAAGACTTCGCGGCGGAAAGCCATGTTCGCGCCCATCGCCACGCCGCCGCCGTTCGGGAATCTGTATTCGCGACGCTCTTGGTCGGCGTAAATGGCAACGTTCTGCAATGCTTCGTTGGCCAGCAGCACGCGTCCCCCCAACACGAACAGGTTCGGATCGCTGGCAAATTCGCGATGAATTTCATCCAGCCAGTTTTCCGTCACCAGCACATCGTCATCGGTGAAGACGATGATCTGGCCGTTGACGGTTTTCAAACCGGCGTTACGTGCGCGCGAAAGTCCCGGCTTGTTTTCTCTGAAGTAAAGCAGGCGGTCGCATAAATCGGGATTGCGAATGAGGAAGCCGTCGTAAGTTTGTTTCGTTTTCGGGTCGGAAGCGTTGTCAACGATCAATACTTCGTAATCATAATCGCCGGAAAAATTTTGCGCGAAGAATCTTTCAAGCATCGCGGCCAGTTGCCGGTCGCGGTTGCGAGTGCAGACGATGACGCTCAGCTTCATCGCATCGCCTCCGGCTCCAGACCCATGGCTTCGTAATATTGCCGAATAATTTCGCGCGGTTTGCCTTCGGCGGCGATGCGGCCTTGCTGCAAACAGTAAACGCGGTCGCACAATCGTTTGACCGCTGTCATATCGTGCGAAACGAAGATTATGGTCATGCCGTCGCGCTGCAATTCGGCAATGCGTTGCTGGCATTTGTTCTGAAACGAAGCGTCGCCGACGGCTAGAACTTCGTCCACCAACAGAACCTGCGGGTTGATGTGAGCGGCGACGGCGAATCCCAACCGCACATACATTCCCGACGAATAGCGTTTGACCGGCGTGTCAATGAAACGTTCGATTTCGGCGAATTCGATTATGCGGTCGAACTTGGCGCGAACGTCCGCCTGTCGCATTCCCATGATCGAACCGTACAGAAAGATGTTTTCGCGTCCGGTCAGTTCGGGATGAAATCCTGCGCCGACTTCGATCAGCGAAGCGACCGATCCGCGCACGGCGATTTTGCCGTGCGTGGGGTAAACGATCCGCGCCAGCAATTTCAGAATCGTGCTTTTGCCCGAACCGTTTGGGCCGATGAAACCTACGGCTTCGCCCTGTTCGATCTCGAAACTGACTTCGCGCAGAGCGTAAAAATCTTCCTTGTCGCCGGAACCGTCGCGAGAAAACATCCGCGCCAGGTCTTCGCGAATTGATCTGGAGCCGAGCTGGCTGATGCGGTAACGCTTTGAAACTTTGTCGAGCGAGATGATCTTCATTATTGCAACGGTCACATTTCATAGATGGAAATTAGCCATTAGCCATCAAACATTAACCATTACCAGGCAGATAATCAGTTTCCCCTGCCTGGTAATGGTTGATGGTCAATGGTTGATGGTTAATTTGTTGCACGGCTTTTACACAATATCGGCGAATTCGCGCTCCAGATGTTTGAAGTATTTGTAGCCCGCCAGAACCAGCAAACATGAAACCGCCGCCGCCAGCAGCAGATAATTCAATTGCGGCGCAACGCCCTGAATCACCGCCCGGCGGTATCCGTCAATGATCGCGGCCATCGGATTCAATGAAAAATACCATCCGCGCCATCGCTCCGGCACGACCGAAGCCGGATACAGAATCGGCGTGACGAACATCCAGATTTGAATCACCAGTGGCAACGTGTGCCGAACGTCGCGGTACAAAACCGTGAAGGCCGAAAGCAGCAAACTGACTCCGACCGTAAACAGAATTTGAATCGCCACAATCGGCGCGACGTACAGCAGATTCCAGGTCGGCGGCACTCGATAAAATGCCAGCAACGCAACGAAGACAGCCGAAGCGATCAGAAAATCCAGAAAGGCCGCCAGCACGGACGACAACGGAATGACTTCGCGCGGAAAGTAAATCTTCGTGATGATGTGCGAATTGGCGATCAGGCTGGGAATGGCGAAACTCAGCGAAGTCGAAAAGAAAGTCCACGGCAACAATGCGGCGTAAGAAAACAACGGATAGGGAATGCCGTCGCTCTGCATTCGAGCAAACCACGAAAAGAAAACAGTGAACACCGCCATCAACGAAAACGGTTGCAAAACAGCCCACGCCACGCCAAGCGCGCTTTGTTTGTATCGCACTTTGATTTCGCGCTGAGTCAGCAGCCACAGCAATTCGCGATGCCGCCACAACTCGCGCGCGTGACCCGTCAGGCTGTCGCTCCATTCAATGGCGTTTTCGAGCG
>CAYRQB010000297.1:0-7529 GCA_964426025.1 uncultured Heliomicrobium sp. | reverse complement strand
ATGTCTACGCACTGGAATAATGTGATGGATAGTTGGGATTCAAAGCCCGCGATGCAGAATTTTCCTGAAAATACTCTCCTCGTTGGCCTTTAGCCCATCGAAGGGGTATGATTGAAATGACAGATACCCCAGTCACTTTTGAACTAAGTCGTCCGAGGAGGCCGCTATGACAAGATTCGCCAAAATTTTCGTCGCCGCGTTTGCGCTGCTTGCACTGGCGTCAATCGCGGCTAATGCACAATATTTGATTTCCACCAAAGCCGGTTTCGTCAATCGCGCCGAGGGCAAGGTATTCATCCAGCGTCAGGACAGTGAAGACGGCAAACGTGGCCGCGCTTCGCAGGCAACGCAAATGAATAACGGTGATCGAATAATCACCGAAGCCGACAGCCGCGTCGAATTGCTGCTCAGTCCCGGATCGTATTTGCGACTGAATGAGAACAGCGAAGTTCTGGCTGTCAGTACTTCACTGGATCAGATTCGGTTTGAATTGTTGAAAGGCTCGGCCAACGTCGAAGTTTCAACCGCGACGGAACAAAACGCAGCAATCGGCAAAAACTCTCCGCTGGAAATCATCACGCCGCACGGAGCGGTTTCAATCGGCAAGGACGGCCTTTATCGTTTTGACGCCTTTGATAGCAACACACTGGTTCAGGTCAGACAGGGAGAACTGTACATCGGCGACCGAGCGCAGTTTTTGGCGAAGAAGGCTTTCAAGATCAAACGCGGCAATGCGGTCAAGCTGAACAATTCGCCAGTCACCAAATCGGAAGTCGCCAAGATCAATAAGGATTTTGCCGATCAGTTCGATGCCTGGTGTTTTGGCCGTGCCCAGACTTTGATGGCGGCGAACGTTTCAGCCCTGCAGCGTTCCAGAACGATGAGCGCGTTCAATTACGGGTGGTTCTACAATTCCCTCTACAATTGCTACACGTTTATCCCCGGACGCAGTCTTTATTTTTCGCCATATGGTTTCGGCTTCTTCCGTTCGTATGCCGATTGCCTGTACTACTATCCGTTTGGATTTGGCTATCCCTATCCATATAACGGTGGAGGTTATTACGGCGGAGGGTCTTCAGGTGGCGCAGCAGTCCCGAGTATTCCGTCTCGTGTCGTAGCCGGAAATGATCGCGCGCCGATTATGCGGGAGATTCAAGGCCGTCGCATAGACAACAGCCCGTCGTTCAACGACCGCGGCGATACGGGTTTTGGATCGTCAAGATCAATCTCCACTTCTTCGTCATCAACCGTAGCGGCTCCGGCGGCTACGATCTCCGCTCCTGCTCCTGCACGCACAGAAAGCAGCGGTGGCCGCGCAGGCGCGCCGACCAGGCCTTAATGTCGTTAGTGGCCTCCAAAGCATTGCCGGTCTGAGAGCTAAAACTCAGAGGCAAAAGGTAGAGGGCTGAGTCGAACATCGAGTTCGGCTCAGCCCTCGATTTTTGTGCGGAAGACTTCCAACATATTGCGTCGGTTTGACGCCAAGAAAACCCGGTTGCTATCATCCGCGCTCAATTCCCGCAGTCCATTCATCATTATTTCAATCATTCAAGGAGAATCATGTCAGACACACCCAAAATGACTTTTGCAATGATCAAACCCGATGCCGTTCGCGCGGGCAACATCGGAAACATCATCCAGCGCATCACCGACAACGGCTTCAAGATTCGCGCGATGAAACTGGTTCACATGTCCAAACCCGTGGCCGAAGGCTTTTATGCGGTTCACAGCGAACGACCTTTCTTCGGCGAACTGGTTGAATTTATGACCAGTGGCCCGACTGTGGTCCTGGCGTTGGAAAAGGAGAATGCCGTTCAGGCCTGGCGCGATTTGATGGGGCCGACCGACGCCACCAAAGCTCCGAAAGGAACCATTCGCGGCGATTTCGGAACCAGCATGGGAGAAAACGCTTCGCACGGTTCGGATTCGCCGGAAAACGCGAAGATCGAATTGAGCTATTTCTTCAACGCGACTGAATTCTGTTAAAACCGTCAAGTTTGAAATCCCACAGATAAACACGGATAAACGCCGATAAACACGGATGAAATTATGATCTGTGTTCATCCATGTTCATCGGTGCTTATCTGTGGTTTGCTTTTGAATCATGACAATTCTGGAAGCCCGCAACGTGACGCGCGAATACAAAATGAAGGCGGAAACCGTCCGCGCTTTGTCCGAAGTTTCGGTGACGATCGAAAGCGGAGAATTCGCAGCCATACTTGGAACCAGCGGCTCCGGCAAATCCACTTTGCTGAATTTGTTCGGCGGATTGGATCGCCCGACCGGCGGCGAAATCATGTTTGACGGCAAAAGCCTGGCGCCGCTCAGTTCGTGGGAAATGTCTCGTTATCGTTTGCACAGCGTCGGAATGATCTTTCAAAGCTTCAATCTGATTCCGACCATGACCGCGCGCGAAAACGTTTCGCTGGCTCTGGCCTTCGCCGGACTCGGCAAAAGCGAACGGCGCAAACGCTCATTGGAATTGCTCGACCGCGTTGGATTGGCTCCGCGCGCCGACCACTTGCCTTCTGAACTTTCCGGAGGCGAACAGCAGCGAGTCAGCATCGCTCGCGCCATTGCCAACGAACCTCAGGTGCTGCTGGCCGACGAACCGACGGGCAATCTGGACAGCAATCGCGCAACTGAAGTCATCGGTCTGCTGGATGAAATGCGCCAGCGTGACGGCAAAACCATAGTGCTGGTGACTCACGATCAGGAACTGGCCAGCCGATATGCTTCGAAAATTGTCCGCCTGAAAGACGGCAAAGTGATGGAGGGCGGTTTATGAACTTTGCCGACATCATTGCGCTGGCGCTGAGAAATCTTCGTCAGGCCAAATTGCGAACCGCGCTGACAGTCATCGGCGTAGTGGTCGGCGTTGGCGCGATCATCACGATGGTCAGTTTCGGAATCGGTTTGCAGAAAAACATCATCGGCCAGGCGTTTGCGCGGCTCGACGCTTTCACGGCCATCACAGTCATCGGAGCGGACGCCAACGATTTGCTGGTGCTGAACGAAGGACGCACGGCGATTGATGAAGATGAAAACGACGCCGACGACAAATCGGGCGATGAAGCAATGCCCAGCCCAACGCCTGCTTTGGAAGAAAACAGCAGGCGATTGAACCGCGCGCGGCGAATGCTGGACAACGAAGCGATTGCCGAAATCCAAAGGCTGGAAGGCGTGCGATTCGTCGCGCCGATCATAACCTTCAACGGCTACACTCGATTCAACGAACGCACGCGCTTTCAGATGATCGGTGGGGCGACGGCTGGTAACGATCCGCGATTCAAAACTTTTCTGGCCGGACGTGGCTTCACTGGCGAAAACAGCGACGAAGCCGTCGTCACAGAAAACTTCCTTGGAGCATTCACCGCCGAAGCCTTTCGCAACCGTCGCAACATTCGCGGTAATCCCACCGGGCCTTTTCAAACCATGCCCGACAAAAGCGACGAAGAGCGCCAGCGCGAAGCTCAGGCAGTTATTGGCAAAGAATTGGTGTTGTTGTCTGCGCCGACCGGCGAAAATTCGGCGACCGTCAGTATCTTCGGCATTCCGCTGATCAATCCCGGCGAACTTTCCAGCCGTGATGACGAACCTGACAGCAGCCGATTTGAACGATACGTTTTCCGTATTGTCGGCGTGCTGAAAAATGAAGGCGGCATCAATTTCGGTCCTTTCGGCAACGCCAACTTTTATTTGCCAATGGAGCAAGCCAAGCGATTTCGCGCCGCCAATCAAACGCCGATGGAACGAATGGGCGAGGCTCTGATGGGACAGGCCAGCGAAGAAAATTATCGCGCCATAGAGCTTCGCGTTGCCGACCCAAGCCGAATCAAACCCGTCACCGAAAAAATTTCGCAAATGGGTTTTCGCGCTTTTTCCGTCACCAACCAACTGGAAGAAATCGAACGCATCTTTCTGATCATCAACAGCAGCCTGGCCTTGCTCGGCGGCATAGCCTTGCTGGTGGCTTCGTTCGGCATATCGAACACCATGATTATGTCCATCCGCGAACGCACGCGCGAAATCGGAATCATGAAAGCCATCGGCGGTTCGGACGGCGAAATCATGCGAATCTTTTTTGTCGAAGCCAGTTTGATCGGATTGTTCGGCGGGACCTTGGGCGTCATTGCCGGTTGGGCTGTTGATCGAATCGCCAATGCTCTGGCCAATCAATGGATCGTGCGACAAACCGGACAGACATTGCGTTACGTCGAATTCTTTTCCATTCCCTGGTATTTGTGGGCCGGAGCGATTCTCTTTGCCGTCGCCATCAGCCTGCTGGCCGCAATTTATCCGGCCAGAAGCGCGGCCAAAGTTGATCCGATCAAAGCCCTTCGTTACGAATAATAAACGGGCTGTTCAGGCTTTCCTGACAATTACAGCGTCTTCGACGTGTGGGTTGTTGTGCAGCGTGACGTGAACCGGGCAGCGTCCGGCAATGTACAACAACCGCTCCTTCTGCTCTTCGGTGACATCGCCTGTGACGTAAATCAACCGGCTGATGTGCTGAATTTCTTTTTTGCCATCCTTCTCTTCGTCGGTGCAGGATTCGCAATCGTCAATGTGAATGCGGTCGAAAGTCAGCAGAACTTCAACGTCGGTGATCGGCCATTTCTTGCGTTCGATATAAAGCTTCAAGGTCATCGCGGTGCAGGCTCCCAGAGCCGCAAGCAACAGATCGTAAGGCGACACGCCTTCATCTTTGCCGCCCGCCGATTTCGGTTCGTCGGCAATCAGCATGTGTTTGCCCGCAGTGATGCGAGTGCGAAAACCTTCAGCCAGATTCAATTTTGCGCGAACTTCATTCATCGTTGATCTCCAGAAAACACCCGGTCGCTACCGCTCCCGGTACTGAACCAATCGCAACACCCGGTCGCTACCGCTCCCGGTACTGAACCAATCGCAATCCAAGTTGTTCGATCTTTTCAATTGACGCTCGGACGTCATCCTTCGTCGAACGGTAATTGATCGTGCAAAGTCGTTGCACAACCTGCCCTCGCAGCGAAGTCGAGTTGGCGAAGGTGAAGCCGTCCGTCATCTGCGCTTCGACAATGCGGCGGTTGATGTAGTTGATTTCTTCTTCGGACGAATCGCCCGGCGACACGAATCGAAAAGTGACGATGCCCATCGCGGCAGGACTGACAATCTGCCAGCGCGGCGATTGGCGAATGACGCTTTCGGCGAATTCGGCCAGCTCGAAACCGTGTTCGATGGCTTGGCGAAAAGCCGCCGCTCCGAAAGTTTTCAACGACAGCCACAGTTTCAGGGCGCGAAAGCCTCGCGTCAGTTGAATGCCGTAATCGTAAAAGTTGATTTCCTGTTCTTCGACGCGTTTGGTGTCTTCCAGATATTCGGCCATCGTGTGAAAAGTCATCTTCAGCATTCGCGCATCGCGCAAAAGCACACAGCCGATCTCGAACGGTTGAAACAACCATTTGTGCGGATCGAGCGAAAGCGAATCGGCGCGTTCCATTCCGGCCAGAAGCTTTTTGCCGCGTTCGGTCAATGCCGCCGCCGCTCCGTAAGCCCCGTCAACGTGCATCCACAGATTTTCTTCGGCGCAGAAATCAGCAATTTCATTCAGCGGATCAATCGCTCCGGTGTTGGTGGTTCCGGCGTTGGCTATGACGCAGAAAGGTTGACGACCGGCGGCGCGGTCTGCTGCAACGGCTCTGCGAAGCTCCGGCATCAGCAATCGAAACTGATCGTCGGTCGGAAGCTTGCGAACCTGTTCGGGCGCGAAGGCCAAAATGCGCAGCGCCTTTTCAATCGAAGAATGCGTCTGATCGGAAAAATAAACGACGGCGTTTTCCGTTCGATTGTCCAGCCGGTTGTAACGAGCCGCGACCAGCGCAGTCTGATTGGCCATCGAACCTCCGGAAACAAACAGCCCGCCAGCCGATTCCGGCATTCCGCACATCTGCCGCAACCAGTCAATCGTCACCAATTCGATCTGCGCCGGACCCGAACCTTCCAGCCAGTTTCCGGCGAATGGATTGAAGCCTGCGGCCAGAGCATCGGCCATGACGCTGACGAAATTCGACGGGCTGGGGATGAAAGCGAAAAAGCGCGGATGGATGACGTTGCCCATATTCGACCAGACATCGCTCTGCAATTGGTCGAGCAGGGAATTAACGTCTGCCGGTTGCTCCGGCATCGGTTCGCGCAATCTTGCTTCAAGCTCCGCGCGAGGCGATAGATTCATGACGGTTTTGTCTGCGACCGATTGGTAATACTGGACAATCTGATCAATGACGCGATAACCGAGTCGGCGCATTTCGTCGGGAGCGAGTTGAAGGTTTTGTTTGTCAGACATTTGTGTGGGTTCTTCAACCGAACGCAGGATTGCGAATGTCCTTGGCTATCTGGTTCAACTCGCGTTGAACGACGCTGAGTTTGTCGTTGTTGATTTCGATTCGCTCTCGCAAATCAACGTAACGCTCTTTCATCTCTCGGCTGAGAGTTTTTTGACCCGCGAGTAATTCGGCAAGAGAGCTTTCGATTCTGGCCAGCCGCTCATCAATCGAAGGATGTGGCAATGGATCGGTAGATTGATTTGAAATGTTGTCAGGCATGGTTTTTCCTCATGAGTAATCGTTGAATCAAGGGGTGGCCACGCGGCGGATTTTAGGCGATCCATCCGCCGCCGACAACGACATCTCCGTCGTAAAACACCGCAGCTTGTCCGGGCGTGACGGCGCGCTGAGCTTCGTCGAAAGTCACCAGCACGTTTCCATCATGGTTTCTCGTCAACGTAGCCGGAGCTTCTTCTGCGCGCGAACGAATCTTGACCTGGACTCGAATCGGTTCGGTCAAATCTTCGATGGCGATCCAATTGACGCGCGTGACGATCATTTCATGCTTCAACAGATCATCGCTCGATCCGACGACGACGCGGTTGTTTTTGGCGTCAACCTGAACGACGTACAGCGGATCAGGAGCCGAGATGCCCAGACCTTTGCGCTGGCCGACCGTGTAACGATGAATGCCTTGATGAGCGCCGATGACTTCGCCTGCGGTCGTGACTATCTGGCCGGATTCGGGCTGTTTCAATTTGTCCGAACCGTTTTTGCCTTTGATCTGAACCAACGGCTGAAAGCTCGGAACATCGTTCTCGCTCAAACGACGTTCTCGATCTTCTTCCAGATAACGGTCAATGAACCGCGAATAATTGCCGTCGGGGATAAAGCAGATTTCCTGGCTTTCGGGTTTGTGAGCGGTCGGCAATCCGGCGGCTTCGGCAATATCGCGGACTTCCTGTTTGGTCATTTCGCCCAGCGGAAACATGGCGTAAGACAACTGTTCCTGCGTCAGTTCAAACAGAAAATACGATTGATCCTTGGCGCGATTGACTGCGCGAAGCAGCAGCCAGCGTCCGCTTGATTCGTCAAATTTGACGCGTGCGTAATGACCGGTGGCGACTTTGGTGGCGTCGGCGGTTTTGGCCAATTCCACCAGCTTGTCGAATTTCAGAAAGCTGTTGCAGGCGACGCAGGGACTGGGCGTCAAACCTTCCAGATAAT
>CAYRQB010000296.1:0-7533 GCA_964426025.1 uncultured Heliomicrobium sp. | reverse complement strand
GTATGCGGCGGCGATTGCTGACCTTTCGATGAAGCATCCGCGCGAAGGCGGCGTTTACGCCTGGACGCGAATGGCGTTGGGCGATTTTCACGGCTTCATCTGCGGATGGTGTTATTGGGTCAATACTTTTCTTTACGTGCCTAGCGTCTTTCTTGGCATAGCGGCGGTGATTGGTTTGCTGGGCGGCGAACGATTGAGTTGGCTGAACAACAGCCAATTCGCAGCGGCAATCATTGCCAGCATAATGCTGTGGCTTTCGGCTTCGCTTCACATCGTCGGTTTGAGTCAGGGGAAATGGCTTCAGAACCTGGGCGCTCTCGGACGCTTGGCGATTGCCGTGGCATTGATCGTTGCGGCCATCTGGAAACTGGCGACTCCGGCGGAAGCGGCAACGGCAACTGCGGCAGCTTCAACCGATCTGGATTTCTGGCGCAAAGTCGCGTTGTGGCCGTTCACCCTGAACGCGCTGGTCGGACTCGACCTGGGTTCGGCGATGAGCGATGAAGCCGACGCGCCCAGCCGCGACATTCCCCGCTCGCTGTTGATCGGCGGATTGGCGATTGCGGTTTGCTACCTGCTGACGTACGCGGCGGTGATGGTGACCGGCTTCAACGAAACGAATGTGATTTACGGTCACGTGCTGGCGATCAATTCGGTCGTCGCCAAATCAGGCGATGGAGTTTTGCTGGCTGTCGCTTCGTTAGTGATTCTGACCGAATTGATCGGTTTGCTTGGCAGCGGCGCAGCCTGGCTGGCGGCTCCGGCGCGAGTTCCTTTCGCCATAGGGATTGATCGTTATTTGCCGAAAGCCTTCGCCCGCGTACATCCGCGATACGGCACGCCTTACGTCGCATTGATCGTGCAAGCCCTGGTCGCCACTCTGCTGATTTTCATCAACACATTGGGCGCAAGCCTGCAGGAAGCCTATCTGGCATTGCTGGGCGGTTCGATTGTGCTGGTGATGGTGACTTATGTTTATCTTTTCGCTTCGTGGGTCAGACTCAATCGTCAAAGCGGTCAGGCGATCTCGTTTCGCGTAAAAGCACTCAGCCTGATCGGATTCGCCTCCACGATTCTGGCAACTGTCGCTTGTTTCATACCCCCGCCGATCGTCGCAGGCATAACCGGATTCGAGTTGAAAATCATCGGCTCGGTAAGTCTGATGCTGCTTGTCGGAGTTGCAATCTACAGGCTTGAAGCGCGCAAAACCAAAGCCTGAAGCGCGCGAATTGAAATTTCGTTTGAGTTTGAATTGATGCCGCAAGCTTGCTTGATTTTCACTGCGGGCAGGTCTATGTTGCACCCGCTAATTCGCTTACTTGATTTTGTGTGGCAGCGTTCTTATCTACTTCTTCTCTGAACTATTCAAAGATTGATCGCGAATCAAAACTTTCTTCAAGTTTTGCCAGGCTTTGCCGGGGAGTCTTTAACCATCCGTCAGTACAACAATCGGAATCACCTTTCGGAGGAAGATATGCGCCAGCTTATATCAAGTAGCTTTTCCGTCATCGCTATTGCCAGTCTGTTTGCGATTGCAGCCTTTGCTCAAGCAGATGTTTCGTCCGCCACAGTCAAAGGAACTGTCACCGATCAACAGGGCGCCACCATCGCCAACGCAGTAGTTACAGTTAAAAATGTTGATCAGGGCACGACCCGCACCGACACAACAAATTCGAGCGGCGAGTTTCAGATTGTGGCATTGCGGCCCGGCTTATACGAGATTGGCATACAAGCCAAAGGCTTCGCCCAATATCTGATCAAGGACGTGCAACTGACCGTCGGGCAGACAGCCAGTTACTCAATCAAACTTGAAATTGCCGGTGTGACGAACGAAGTGACGGTGACGACTTCGACGCCGCTGATTGAAGTCGAGCGCACACAGCAATCGAACACCATTGAGAGCCGTCAGATTCAAAACCTGCCGAACATAGGTCGCGACTTCACTTCTTATGTTTTCACCCTGCCGGGCGTCGCCAGTTCCAATGCGCCTCGCGTTCAGGGCGGCACGCGGTTTACGTTCGGCACGTCCGGCTTTTCCATCGGCGGCAGCAACGGGCGAAACAATCTGATCACTGTTGACGGCGGCGAAAACGAATACGGATCAGGCCAATTGCGTTTCGGCATCAGCCCCGAAGCCGTTCAGGAATTCCAGGTCAATCGCAATTCCTTCAACGCCGAATTCGGTTTCACTGCGGGCACGGCGGTCAACGTGGTGACCAAATCGGGAACGAACGATTTTCACGGCAGCGCTTATTTCTTCTACCGCTCCGACAAGACTGCGGCCAAGGAGCGGTTCATACCGACGGCTTTCCAAAACCGCAGAGCGTACCAGCAACAGGCTTATCCGGGCTTCACGTTGGGCGGGCCGATTGCCAAAAACAAAGTGTTCTTCTTCACCAATTACGAACGGCAGAAGCTTGATTTGCCACGTTTCCGCAGTTTCAGCAGCACGGCGCAACAACGACCGACCACTTGCGCCGATCCGGGCCCCAGCAGTCCCGCGCCCTGCCAGAGCGTGCTGCTAAGCCGTCTGGACAGTTCCGCCGACGCCAATGTCAGGAGAATTGCCACGAACCTGCGCGCCGCTTTAACTACTTCCGCGCAGAACTTCCCGAACGCATTCAATCTGTTGAATGCAAACAGCGGCATCTTCAACGCGCCGTACCGGCTGAACAACTGGATTTCGCGCCTGGATTTCAATCTGGGACCAAACGATCAATTGAGCTTTCGTTTTTCGACGGCGCGCAATTTCAACAGTCAGTTGACCACCGACACATTTGAATCGCAGAGTTACACGACCAATCTGACCGTACGAGATTACACGGGTTTGTTCGCTTACACGCACAATTTCGGCGGGTCGCTGGTCAATCAATTCCGAGTTCAGTTTTCGCCGAATAATTCCGCCGTTACGGCTCCGATCACGCCGAACACGTCGGCTCTGCGCATCGCCGGCGTTGGCGATTTCAACCGTCCGTTCACTACGCCGTTTGAAACTTACCAGGATCGTTTTCAGTGGGAAGACGTGATGACCTGGCTTAAGGGTAATCACTCGATCAAGTTCGGCGGATCGTATCGTCCTGTGAATTACCGTGTGACCAACGCGTTGTGGTTCAACGGCGAATGGACTTTCTCCAGCGGTGTTTATCCGACAGTGCTGGCTGTGCCGGCGGCGGATCAACCAGCCTTTGTCGCCGCGGCGGGCGCTGCGGCCAACACCCCGCTCAACGCTTTGCAAAGCTTCAATTTCAACCTGCCGTTCCTGTACCGTCAGGGATTCAACAATCCGACCTGGACCGATCGGGTGCATTTTGCCGGAATCTTCATTCAGGATTCGTGGAAGGTCAATCAGCGCCTGTCGTTGGATTATGGCGTTCGTTACGATTACGACGGTGAACCGACACCAATCCCTAACGGCAATTACGTTTCGCCACGATTCGGTTTCGCCTTCGACGTGACTGGCGACAAAAAAACCGTTTTGCGCGGAGGCGGAGGACTTTTTTATTCGCCGATTTATTACCAGATCGGATATTTGACCAACATCCTCAACGACAGCGGTCAATACATCAACCAGGTTTTCCGCTCGCCTGCATTCCCGGCGGCGCAAACTCCGGCGGCGATTTGGGCAGCGGGTGTTCGCGCGGGTAAATTGCCTTTCGGCGATTTGACCGCAGCCGATTTGAACGCGCTGGGTATTTCAACCGGACCGAAATCCGTCGGTCGCGTGGTTTTTGAACTCGGCAACGATTACAAAGCCAATTATTCGGTGCAGGCGAATCTGGGGCTTCAACGCCAGATTTACAGCGACCTGAGCGTTGAAGTCGCTTATCAAATGTATCGCGGCGTCAACATACAGCAACCTGTGCCGAAAAATGTCTGCGAGGCAGGAACGCCGGGTTGCACGCCGACGGCTGCCAACGCGGCGGCACTGCTCACTCGCAATCAGGCATTGTTAGGGCCGTTGTATCAGGCAATTGACCCGACCATAACCCAGTTGACTTCGTACACGTCGCGCGGCAATTCGATTTATCACGGAATGACCGTTTCGACGACCAAACGATTCAGCGACAATTTCTCGTTCCAGGGCAGTTATACCTGGAGCAAGACGATTGACGACGTAACGGATTTCGGGTCGCAATTTTATGCGCCGTTCCCGACGCGGCTGCATCTGGATCGCGCGCTTTCGACCTTCGACATCCGCCACAACTTCATCTTCAGCGGAGTCTTCCGCACTCCCTGGAAAAACCCGGTCACGCGCGACATCACGCTCAGCCCGATCGTGTTCATTCGCAGCGGCATTCCGTTCAACATCGTCACCGGCACGGACATCAATGGCGACACGCGCAATTTCAATGACCGGCTGTTTTTCGTCGGGCGTAATACAGGCATCGGGCCGAACTATCGCAGTTTCGATATGCGATTAACCAAAGGCTTCCAATTCAAAGCCGACAGCGCTGCTCGATTGGAATTTCTGGTTGAAGCAGTCAACCTGTTCAATCGCACGAATTTTTCCGCCGTGCGCGACATCGTTCCGGTCGGCCATCCCGACTACAATGCCGGAACCGTACGTTTAAGAGGTCGCCGAGATCGCAATTGGGAAGCGGGAGACCCCTTGAGCTTCCAATCGGCGTTCGATCCGCGCCGATTCCAGTTCGGCTTAAAGCTGGTTTTCTGACGCAGTAAAACGAAGTGCTGTAAATTCCGGCGGCGGATGTGCGGTCAACTCTCCCGCATCCGCCGCTTCGGTTTTTACACCACACCCTATCTTTCTTTCTCCGAGACCCCAGAAACGATGAGCAGCGAACTTCAAAAAGTCCTTGATCTTTTGGCCAGTCAGGCCGAAATCAAAACTCTGCCAATTGCGGAAAGACGCCGCATTGACGATAAAAACGCCGACAACTTTCCATTGCCAGACGACGTGACAGTCGAACCGATTGCAATGAACGATCTGAAAGGCGAATGGGTCACATCGCGCGGAGCGACGAAAGACGCCGCCTTGATTTACCTGCACGGCGGAGCTTATGTCTTCTGTTCGCCGCGTTCACATCGGCATCTGACGGCGGCGTTGAGTCAGGCTGCCAACATTCCGATTTTATCTCTCGATTACAGACTTGCGCCGGAACACCCCTTCCCTGCCGCCGTCGAAGATTCGACAACCGCTTTCCGCTTTCTGATGGAACAGGACATTGATCCGAAGCGCATCGTCATCGCTGGCGATTCGGCTGGCGGCGGATTGACCATCGCCACCATGCTTTCGTTGCGGGACCAGGATTTGCCTTTGCCGGCGGCTGGCGTCTGTCTTTCTCCGTGGGCTGATCTGACAATGGCGGCGTCAAGTTACACCGTCAACGACGAAGCGCAGGCAACGCGCGAACGATTGATCGGTTACGCCAAACTTTATCTGGATGAAACCGACCCTAAACATCCGCTGGCTTCGCCCGTCTTCGCCGAATTGAACGGGCTGCCTCCGCTGTTGATTCAAGTCGGTGAAGCCGAACCGTTTTACGATGATTCAATCAATCTGGAAGCGACGGCCAAAGCCTGCGGCGTTGAAATCGAACTGGAAATATGGCCTGAGATGATTCACGTCTGGCATTACTTTCATCCGATGCTGACCGAAGGCCGACAGGCCATCGCCCGCATCGGCGAATTCGTGAAAGACAAAACCCAATGACAATGTGCGGCAACCTGCCTAGGTTGCCCGGCGTTCTCGAAAGACGTCTTTGAAGAGGTCAGCGCAACTTCGGCAAGTCGCGCTACTTTCCCCAAGGAGCAACCATGCGCAAACTGATTCTGCTGACAGCCGTAGTTTTACTGGCATTGATTTCTGGCGACAATTTCAAGCCCGCATCCGCCCAAGACAAACCTGTCATCGGGCGAACCTACAAAGAATCCAAACCCGCCTGGGAACCGCAGGCGACGGCTCCGAAAGGCGCGCCGAACGTGATTTATCTGGTGCTGGACGATGTTGGCTACGCGCAACTTGGTTGTTACGGATCGGAAATCGCCACGCCGAACATTGACCGGCTGGCGGCAGGCGGATTGCGCTACACGAATTTTCACACGACGGCGCTGTGTTCGCCTTCGCGCGCGGCGCTGCTGACCGGCCACAATCATCACAGAAACCATCTGGGAGTGATAGCCGAATACGCAACGGGCTATCCGGGTTACGACGGGCGCATGCCGAAAAGTCAGGTGACGATTGCCGAAACTCTGAAGCAGAGCGGTTACAGCACCTTTTACGTCGGCAAATGGCATCTGACGAATTACGACGAATACAGCAACGCCGGGCCGTTCGAGCGATGGCCGTTGGGCATGGGCTTCGAACGCTTTTACGGCTTCGTCGGCGGAGAAACCAATCAATGGTTTCCGCATCTGGCTTCGGACAATCACAACATCGAACCTCCGCTGAAACCCGGTTATCATTTGACCGAAGACCTGACCGATCAAGCCATTCGTTTCATCACCGAACAAAAACAGGTCAATCCCGACAAACCGTTTTTCATGAATCTGGCTTACGGCGCGGCTCACGCTCCGCTGCACGTGCCGAAAAGTTACATCGAACGGTACAAAGGAAAATTCGACAAAGGCTGGGACAAAGTCCGCGAGGAAACTTTGGCCAGACAAAAACAAATGGGCATTGTTCCGGCCAATACGCAATTGCCTCCGCGCAATCCGAACATCAAAGCCTGGGATGAATTGACGCCGGATCAGCGCCGTTTGTACGCGCGCTTTCAGGAACTCTTCGCCGGATTTCTGACTCACACCGACGAACACATCGGACGGCTGATGGGATTTTTGCAGGAAGCCGGTTTGATGGAAAACACCGTCTTCATAGTAGTATCAGACAACGGAGCCAGTCAGGAAGGACGGTTGACCGGTTCATTCAACGAAGCTCTGTACTTCAATCAGATTCCCGACGACGAAGCTTTGAACCTGAAGCTGATTGACGAAATGGGCGGGCCGACGACTTATCCGCATTACCCGATGGGTTGGGCGATGGCCGGCAACACGCCTTTCAGAATGTACAAACAGAACACGCACGCCGGAGGCAATACCGATCCGTTCATTCTTCATTGGCCGAAAGGCATCAAAGACAAAGGCGCGCTGCGAACTCAGTATCATCACGTCATTGATGTCACGCCTACGATTCTGGAAGCGATTGGATTGAAACAGCCGAAGACGATTAACGGCGTAGACCAACGTCCGTTTGACGGCGGCAGCATGCTTTACAGCTTGAATGACGCCGAAGCCAAAAGCCGACGTGAAACCCAGTATTACGAAATGCTCGGCCATCGCGCGATTTACCACAACGGATGGAAAGCCGTCGCCTGGCACGAACGCGGAGCCGATTGGGAAAAAGACAAATGGGAATTGTTCAACGTTGACGAAGATTTCAACGAGTTGAACGATCTGTCGGCAAAACATCCCGACAAGCTGCGCGAGATGATCGAACGCTGGTTTGCCGAAGCGGGCAAATTCAACGTGCTGCCGTTGGATGATCGCGGCGCGGGTCGCGCAGTGGATCAGCTACCC
>CAYRQB010000295.1:0-7537 GCA_964426025.1 uncultured Heliomicrobium sp. | reverse complement strand
TTCCTTTTTGCCCTGGTTTTAGCTTCGAGCGTGCCTGCATCGTTGAAGCTCCAGATTTGTTTTGATGGTTGATAATGCCGAGCGGCTTTACTGCAAGACGGTGCAGAGTATAGTTCGCAGCTTTTGCCCGATCAACTAATTTTTGGCATTAGGTCCACTCTGCTTGCCTCGCGCGCGGCAATTGCGTTTAATGGTTAAGCCAAATCTGGCATCCATCACGAAATTCAAAACTCGAAAGACTCTTGCGAAGATGAGCGAATACTTCATCGGCATAGACAGCGGCACGCAAAGCACCAAAACCATTTTGCTCAACGCCGAAACGGGCGAAGTCGTCGCAGCGGTGAGCCAGTCATACGAATTGATCGAAGGTTTGCCCGCCGGTCACAAGGAACAGCATACGGCGGATTGGATTGACGCCGTGCGCTTCGGCATCAAAACCGTGCTTGAAACTTCGGGCGTTGATCGTTCGTCGGTCAAAGGCATTGGCGTTTCCGGCCAGCAACATGGCTTCGTGGCTCTGGACGAAAACGATCAGGTCATTCGTCCGGCCAAGCTGTGGTGCGACACAGCGACCAGCGCGGAATGCGAAGCGATCATCGGCGCGCTCGGCGGTTTGGAAAAGACCATCGAAACCGTTGGCAACGGCGTCCCGGCTGGGTTCACTGCGTCGAAGATTCTGTGGTTGAAAAATCACGAGCCGGAAAATTTCGCTCGATTGCGTTCGGTGTTGCTGCCACACGATTTCATCAACTTCTGGCTGACTGGCCGAAAGACGATGGAATGCGGCGATGCTTCGGGGACGGCGATGCTGGACGTTCGCAATCGCGCGTGGTCTAGCAAGGCGATTAACGCGATTGATCCTTTGGTTGCGAAGATGCTGCCGGAGTTGATCGCTTCGGATGACATTGCCGGAACCTTACGCGAAGAGTTGGCTGCCGAATTCGGATTGAGCAAAGACGTGATTGTCAGCAGCGGCGGCGGAGACAACATGATGGGAGCCATCGGCACGGGCAACGTCGCTCCCGGAGTCGTCACTGTCAGTTTGGGAACTTCGGGAACGATTTACGCCTGCGCTGAAAAACCTGTCGTTGACCCGCAAGGCGAAGTCGCGGCTTTCTGCGACTCGACTGGCAAATGGTTGCCGCTGGTTTGCACAATGAACGTGACAGTGGCGACGGAGATGGTTCGCGAACGATTCAACCTGTCGCACGACGAACTCTCAAACGCCGCCGCTTCGGTTTCTGCCGGCAATGATGGTTTGATGCTGATTCCCTTCTTCGAAGGCGAACGAACGCCGAATGCGCCGGATGGGACTGGAATTTACTTCGGCTTGCGCGACGCAACTTTTTCAGTCGCGCATTTCGCGCGCGCGGCGATGGAAGGCACGACGCTGGGTTTGAATTACGGATTGAATCGTCTGCGCGAACTCGGAATTAACCCTACGGAAATTCGAGCGACGGGCGGCGGATCGAAAAGCTCCGTCTGGCGACAGATTCTGGCCGATGTTTTCAACGCCGAAGTCGTTTGCGTCGCCGGTGAAGAAGGCGCGGCCATAGGCGCGGCGGTTCAGGCGGTGTGGGCTTTCCGTAAACAACAGGGACAGGCGGCAAGCATTGAATCGCTTTGTGACCGTTACATCGCGCTTGACGAAACGACAAGAGTGAAACCCGATGCTGCGCGCGCGAGTCTTTACTCTCAGATGCAGAAACTTCACGATCAAATTGTGCGCGATCTGAGACAGGCATTCACCGCGCACAGAAAATTGATTCAATCTCGATGACACTTTTTGTAGGCGGGCAAGATGCCCGCGACACTGTGCGAGCAGGATGCTCGCGCTCCCATTTTCATAAGGAGACCAATAATGAATAGCTTTTCCAGACGTGATTTGCTGAAAATGAGCGCGATGACTGCGGCGGCTTTGCCGTTTGCCGAATTGCCGAGTTTCGCATCGGTTCAAACTGCCGCAGCCGATCCCTGGCGCGGTTTGAAAATCGGCGTAGCGACTTACACCGTGCGCGAATTGCCAATCGAAGAAGCGATCAAGGGCATTCAGCGAGTCGGGTTGAAATACGTTTCGATCAAGAATGTCAAAAACCATGTTGATCTGAGCCACACGACTGAAGAGCGCAAAGCTCGCACGCAAATGTTCCGCGACGCCGGATTGATTCCATTGAGCGTCGGCAATGTCGGCATGAAAAACGACGAAGCAGACATGCGCCGCGCTTTTGAATATGCGCGCGATGTGGGCGTTCCAACCATGGTGTGTTCTCCCAACGGGCAAATTGATGATCTGAACCAATGGGTTCAACGCCTGGATCCGCTGGTCAAAGAATTCAACATCAAGCTGGCTATTCACAACCACGGGCCGGAAGATAAAAACTTCCCTTCGCCGTACGACATCATGAAAATCGCCGAGAAATACGACAAGCGTATCGGTCTGTGCATTGACGTCGGTCACACCGCGCGCGCCGGTGTTGATCCGGCGGAATCAATCATCAAATGCAAAGACAGGCTTTACGATGTGCACATGAAAGACATTTCGGCGTTGGGCAATCGCAACACTCCGATCGAAGGCGGTCGCGGAATTCTGAACACCAAATCAATTCTGGCCGCTCTGCTGAAAATCAATTACCAAAGCCTGGTCGGATTCGAATACGAAAAAGACGGCAAAGACCCGGTTCCTGGCTTGGCCGAATCTGTCGGTTACGTCAAAGGGGTTTTGGCTGGCTTGAATTAACGGTTTTCATTTCGGCAGTTTTCTTTTCAAATGCCCGGCAGAGTTGTCCTTTGATAAGCTGCCGGGCATAAACGTTTTCAATCAGGTCGGCAAAATGAAAGATGCCTGGACGATCAAAAAGCTTTTGATGGTTGCAATCCTGACGCTTGGCGTTTCGGTGTCGGCATGGGCGACGACATCCGAACGCGAAATCGCCGAATGGGTTATACGGCAGGGTGGACGCGTCATGCTGGAAGGCCGTCGCAATCCAATCCATGACCTGTTGCAATTGCCCTCAACTGAAATTCGCATCACAGGCATTGATCTGACCGGAACTCTGATTGATCCCAAAGACCTGGAAAAACTCAGCGGATTGACCGCGCTGAAAGAACTTTATCTGCCCGGCCCAATCTGGAACCCAGGAGCGGGCAGCCGACTTGACGCCAACGAGCAGTTGAAATTTTTGGCCAGGTTGAAAAATCTGGAAAGGCTTCACATCAGTCTTCACTTCCTGACCAACATCAACGTGCAGGACAAAGGAATCGCTCATCTGCTCGGATTGACGCAATTGAAAGAGCTTCGATGCGCTCAGTGCAGAATAGCCAAACTCAGTCTGGCTCCGCTGGCGAATCTCGAATCGCTTGATCTGAGCCTGACGCCTTTTACCAACGAAGGGATGAAGGGGCTGGCTGAATTGAAAAAGCTGCGGCGATTGAATCTGCGCGACACGCTGGTGACAGATGAAGGATTGAAGCATCTGAGCGAACTCACAGCGCTTCAGGAACTGGACCTGAGCGGCATCAAACCAACCGACGCCGGATTGGAGTATCTGCGCAATTTGAAATCGCTGCGCAAACTGAATCTGCTGGGCGCGCAGATAACAGACGCTTCGGCAGACGTGCTGGCAAAACTCACACAACTTGGCGAGTTGAATCTTTACCGCAGCCGCATCACCAACGCCGGATTGGCAAAGCTGGCGACGTTGAAGGAATTGTCCAGTCTCGATCTTCGATACAGTCGCGTAACCGCAACAGGCGTGGATGCGTTGCAAGCCTCACTGCCAAATTGCAAAGTCAATTTCGTCAACCTTCGCGCCGCGACGACGAAAACCGTCGCAACTGAACGACCGGCAGGAAAAAGCGAAAAGGAAATCGCCGATTGGGTGAAAGCCATCGGCGGCAAGGCTGTAACCCACGACGATCATTTGCAATCAATCTCTCTGACGGCGACCGGCATCAGCGACGCTCAACTCGCGCATCTGGCCTCGTTGACCAGACTTGAAAGCCTTGATCTGGAAGCCACTGAAATCGGCGATCTGGGTTTGGCCGCGCTGAAAACGCTGACCGCTTTGAAAACTTTGAATCTCAGCCACACGACGATTTCCGACAACGGACTGGCTCATCTGGCGAATTTCAATCAGCTTCAGGAATTGCGGCTGGCTGGCGCTTTGGTGCGCGGACACGGACTCGTTCATCTGAAAAATCTGTCATCGCTGGTCAAACTGGATTTGACCGGTGCATCTGTCGGCAACGAAGGGCTTGAACATTTGGCTGAGCTTCAGAGCCTGGAACAACTGCTGCTGACTTCGACCGATTTGACCAACGACGGATTGAAGCATCTGACGAAGCTCAGCCGTTTGCGCCTGCTCGATCTGGCAAGCACTGACACTGGCGATGAAGGATTGCGTCACGTCGGAACAATCACAGGCTTGCGCGAACTTTCGCTCAATCACGCTCGATTCACCAACAAAGGGCTGGAGCATCTGCGCCCGCTTGCCAATCTGGAAAGGCTGGAACTCTTCCGCACTCGCACCGGCAATGCTGGAGTTGACGTCATCGCTACTTTCAAAAACCTGACCGTCTTGAATCTTGATTACACTTCGGTTGACGACAAGGCGTTGGAACTGCTGAAGGCCTTGCCGAATCTGGGCGAATTGCGATTGGATACGACGGACATCACCGATGCGGGCATTGCCGCGCTTCAAACCATGAAAAGCCTGAAACGGTTGAACCTGTATCACACGCTGGTCACCGAAAAAGGCTTCGAGCAATTGAAAGCGGCTCTGCCCGATTGCCAGGTTACTTTTGATCGCGATTCTTCGTTGCCGACCAGAAGGAAGAGTTGAACATTTGAGAAACCATGAAGCGCTTACTCCTGATTCTGCTATTGACCTTGTTGATACCGACGGATGCCACTGACTGGATCACCGAAGTTGGCGGGACAATCACTCGCGACCGCGCCGGACGCGTTACCGGCGTTGATCTGCGCGCAAGTTGGGTGACGGATTCCGACCTGCCGCAATTGGCGGAGCTTCCGCATCTGGCTAACCTTGATCTATCGCAAACGCGCATCACTGACCTCGGCTTGCAGCAATTGAAAAACGCTCCCGGCATCGTTGAATTGAATCTGTATTACGCCGAACAAATCACAGACGAAGGCCTGGCGGCGGTCAAAGGCTGGAAGAAACTGAAACGCGTCAATCTGCGCGGAACCAAAGTCACGGACACGACGCTTGAACATCTGGCCAACGTGACGACGCTGGAAGCGATTGACGTTGGCCACGCGCAAATCACCGATGTCGGCCTGGATCGCCTGTCGCCGCTCGCGAATCTGAAAGAACTGGTCGTCAGCGGAAACAAACTGACTGACGCCGGATTGCAGGCTCTGCGTCAATTCCCCGGCCTGACGCATTTGACTCTTGGCGGATCGCAACGAACAGATTCCGGCTTGTGGACGATCAGCCTGACCGAACAGGGATTGGAATCAATCACGACGTTGAAGGAATTGCGCGAACTGCGTCTGGACGGAATGCCTGTCACGCCCAGATGGCTGGAAAAACTGAAAGCCCTGAACAAACTGGAACGTCTGAATCTGCAAGGCTGCAAACGACTGGGCGACGAAGCGGCGCCGTTGCTGGCTTCATGGCAATCCTTGCGCGTGGTTGATTTGACGGGAACTTCGCTGACAGCCAACGGAATCGCCGAATTGCGCCGAGCGAAACCCAACGCACAAATTTTCAACAGCAATTGAGTCCGCCGACAACGCGGAAAATAGTGGTGTCCTATTTTTGTGTTGCTATCTGAAAACAGGGACTTCCGCCCACGAAGTCACACGAAGCAGACACGAAGAGGCGATAAACTTCGTGTTCTCTTCGTGTGGCTTTGTGGGAGAAAATTTTCAGATTGCCAGCAACACAACTTTAGGACACTACCCGGAAAATCACTCACTTGTCAGCGCATATCCCGCATCGTAGAATCCTCGCCTGATTGTCGGCTGGCGAATGCAACACCCGAAGCCACGCCTCATTTCTTCATCATCATTATCAGGAGACTTCATCAATGCGACGCGATATTACCGGTTGGTATAGCGAACGTCTGTTTCAGGATATGCCTTTGGTGGCTTACGGACATTACGGACCGCCGATTTTGATGTTGCCGACGGCGGCGGCGGATTTTTTGGAATACGAACGCTTTCATCTGATTGATTCAATCAGTCACTGGCTGGAAAACGGAAAGGCAAAAGCTTATTCGATCAACAGCGTCAACCGACTGGCGCTGCTCAACAACCGGGCCGCTCCGTGGGAAAAGATCGAATGGCTGAACCGTTACGACAGTTACATCGTCAACGAAGTTCTGCCGCTGATCCGCAACGATTGCCGCGGAGACGTCAAACCGATTCTCACCGGAATCAGCCTGGGAGCTTATCTGGCCGCCAATACTTTCTTCCGTCATCCTGACCTGTTCGGCGGTGTGATAGCATTGAGCGGCAGTTACGACATTCGCAGTTACATGGACGGTTATTACAACGAAAGCGTCTTTTTCCATAACCCGGTTGATTACCTGTCGCATTTGAACGACGATTATCATCTGCCGATTTTGCGACACGGCGGACGGCAGATCATACTGTTCACAGGACAGGGAGCTTACGAAGCGCCGGATCGTTCGCGCGCATTGTCGAACATACTGCACAGCAAAGGCATTCCGCACTGGCTGGACGTTTGGGGACACGACGTGAATCACGATTGGCCGTGGTGGCGGCAGGCTATGCCGTATTACTTCGGCAAATTATTCGGGCAATAATCAGGTAAAGCAGAACAGACTTTATTCTGTTCTGAGCGTGAACAGAATAAAGTCTGTTCTACTATCGAAGGAGAAAACCAAGCTATGAAAAAGATATTTTTTGCATTGACCATCGCTTGCGCGCTGACGATTTCAGCCGCAGCTCACGACGAACACGACGGCAAGAAACACGACAAGAAACCGACCGCCGCCAAAACTCAAAAAGGCAAAGTCGAATTCATGGGCAAAGGCGACGGCGTAGAAACCTGCCCCGTTACCGGCGAAGCCATCAACAACAAAGACAACAAAGCTCAGATGTTCGGACGCACGGTTTATTTCTGCTGCGCCGGTTGTTTGAGCGAAGCCAAAAAGACCCCGGCGGCTTATCTGAAACCGACTCACAAAGCGCAATTGCTGGCCATCAAGAACGCCAAACCGGCAGAGCATGATCATCACGCCATGGCTCAGGACAAAGCCGCAGCCGACTCGAAGTTTCTGGGCAAAGGCGACGGCATAGAAACCTGTCCCGTCACCGGCGAACCCGTCAACAAAAACCTGAAGTACGAAGCCAACGGCCAGACTTTTTATGTTTGCTGTGAAGGTTGCGCCGACACGGTCAAAAAGAATCCCGGCGCTTATCTGAAAAACGTCGAAACGAAAGTGGCTTTTCTGGGCAAAGGCGACGGCATAGAAACCTGTCCCGTCACAGGCGAACCCGTCAACAAAAACCTGAAGTACGAAGCCAACGGCCAGACTTTTTATG
>CAYRQB010000294.1:0-7566 GCA_964426025.1 uncultured Heliomicrobium sp. | reverse complement strand
GAGCAAGGCAGGCCTGAAACGGCGATTACCTTCCCAACCCATCATGCCAATCGAAAAATGGAAGTCCGCTCCAAGGGTGTTTCGATGCGTGTTTTCCGAAGTGGCGTTGCTGCTCAGTTTCCCAATACTGATAACGCGCGTGATCGTCTGAATCCGGAACTGGTCTCTTTTGCCAAAGCTGCAATCTGCTTGCCTATGTCTTTACCATACAGACGCATTGGCGTGATGTGGTTACATTACGAAAAGCCTCGCTATTTTTCCGAACAAGAGGTTTTTGCACTTCAGCTATATGTAAATCAAGCTGCAATGGCGATTGAAAATGCACAGGAAAGAGACCGCCAGAAAAGCCTGCGCGATACTGCTGCTGCAATAACCAGTGAAACTGATTTTGCCGAAGTCCGACGGCAAATTCTGGCAGGGGGACTCAATCTGTTAAAGGCTGACGGGGTCGTCTTCGGTTTTTTCGATGATCGCAGCAAAACTTTTGTCAACCAACTCGCCGATGCTGAAGGCGTGGATAAGCGGATATGGCAGCAATACCGTGACCGCAGCCCGGACGAACACACCACTGCGAAAAAGCTAATGGAGCATGGGCCGGTTTTTATCAAGGATGTTACAGACCCACAGGAAAATGAAATTCTTGATCCAATCACTCTTAAATCGCTGGAACAAACCAATGTGAAGAGTTTCCTGGCTGTGCCATTGAAGGTTGGCGATGAACAACTGGGGCTGGTTTGTGCGCTTTACCAACAGTCGCGTAGCTTCACTGAAAAAGAGCAGCGAACAGCAATAAGCTTTGCCCGTTATGCCTCTCTAGGTCTGAAAAATTCCAGGTTGTTTCAACAGGTAAAGAAAACGAAGGAAGCTGCTACTGCAGTAGCCAAGATCACTGTATTAGGTCATCGTCAGAAAACCCTGGATGCAGTCATTGCAGAGATAAGCAAGGTAACAGAATGCGATGCTGTGGTCTTGTTTGAGTATGATTCTGACAAGGACAAGTTACTTAAGCCATCTGTGGCTGGGCTTATTTATCCTGAACGTACACTCAGCGACGATGAAGAAAAAGACCACTCAGTGGTCCGCGAACTACTCAATTCAAAAGAACCTTTCCAGGTAGTCCAGATAGCCGAACACCCTGATTACAGTTCTCGGCGTTTTGCAAGGGATGAAAATATTGCCAGCTTTGTGGCCTTCCCATTACAAACGGCAGGCAGAAAAGTTGGAGTTTTGTTCGTCAACTTTCGCACTCAGCGGCAGTTTACCGCTGAAGAGCTGGAGACAATGCAACTTTTCGCCCATCAGGCAGCGGTCGCAATTCATTATGCGCAGGCCACAGAAGCTGATGAGCGAAAGCTCAAGGAATTAAAAGCCCTTGAAAAACTCTCTGACCAATTGCGACAAGCGCAAAGTTTGCAAGAGATGATGGACATCACAGTCGCTCTGGCGGCTGAAGAACTGGGAACGGAATTTTGCAATCTGATTCTGCCTGAGCGCGATGAGAAGTTACATTTGCGGGCACAATATGGTTGGAACCCACCATTAGATACTTTTGTTTTGGAAACAGGAACAGGATCGCAAGTCGGATATACCATTCTGACAGGTAAACCTTTCGCAGTGTACGATTATGCAGTCGAGCCTCCATTTAAAGTCATTGATCATTTGCCGGTCTACAGGGTCAAATCCAGTTTGAGCGTGCCTATGTTCCGGGATAAAAAGATTGTAGGCGCATTAATTACCTTCACCACGAATCAGCGACGCTTCACTGAAGAAGAAGTACGTTTCTTTGAGTTGATTGCCAATCATGCTGCTATGGCTATGCGTAGCATGGAACGTTACGAAGATTTGCAACGATGGGAGAAGCACCTTCGCGCCGCACATAATTCAAGTCGGGCTATCCTTGCCAGCTTTGGGGATGAGCAAAAGGTACTGGATGAAATTGTGAAAGAAGCAGTGGAAGGCATCACTGTAATTAATGAGCCGAAAGCATTGATGGGTACTTTACAGCTTTACGATGCTGAGCGAAATGAACTGGTGATGCGCAGCATTTATCCACCAGAAACCCTTCCTCTGTTGATGGCGCGTGTTGACAATGGCCGCTGGCCTCTCAACGAGTCTGCTGCCCTATTTGGCAAAATTGGCGTGACAGGGCGCACTGTAAAAGAAGGCAAATCTCAACTGGTTGGTGATTTGAGTAAGGATCCCGATTACATTGAATACAACAAAAGCTCTAAGTCGGAATTGAGCGTGCCATTAATAGCTAGTGGTAAAGTTATCGGCGCAATCAATGTTGAAAGCGATCAACTCAATGGATTTGACGAAAATGACAAAATCGCCATTGAGGCCCTGGCTGATCACGCTGTAATAGCAATGCAGATCGCACAAACACATAAGGAGTTGCGCGAAACCAAAGGCTTGGTCGGCACTAGGACAGCGATGGCCTGGATGGGACTGGCCAACAACGCCTGGCGACATACGATTGCCGGTGATGCGGCAGAGTTAGCCAACCGAGTAACTTTGATGCGTGAGTACCTCAAGGAGCATGAGATCGCCGATGAACGTCTTTACCGACACCTGGCTCAAATGGAATTGCTTGCGAAAAGCATTCAAGAACGTCCTGTGACACCACCACTGTCTTCAGAAGAAGGTGTCTCACTTATTAATATAAACGAGCTGGTAACGGAACGGCTTAATCAATTGCGACAAAACAATCGCTATGAAGGCATTGCAATAGTAGATGCTACGCAAACAGAGTCTCTGCTGGTAAGCGTAAGCTCGGAATGGTTACGTCGGGCGCTGGATATTCTGATTGATAATGGTGCGCGAGCAGTACGATTGATGTCATCTGCTGACCCTGCTCGTTGCAAAGTAACCGTTAGCACGATGCTAAACGGAAACATGGTGGATCTCCGTGTGATGGATTGTGGAACAGGCATCCCCACCGAGGTTCTGGACAAACTGTTTATTGGCAAGATTGAATCGGCGAAGGGCCATGGTGTTGGACTGTTAATTGCCCAAGCTATCGCCGAAACTTATGGCGGGAAAATCGAAGTAGCAAGAACAGATACTGAAGGAACCGAAATGCTCATTCGGTTGCCGTATTTTTCTGAAAGGAGATAGACCGGTACTTGACCATCTGGTGCCTACAGATGTTCGTTCTTGCTTTTTTGGTCATGGTGGCGGCGAATTAGGTTATGCGTTTTCTACTCTTAAATGGGTTAGATGACAGTTTTCTGAAGGACTTCCTGACAAAGGTATTGAAGCCGTTTGGAAGCTTGGGTGTGGCGAGCGCCGAAGATGGCATACCGCCAGACGCTGAAGAACCGGATGGGCTGATCATCATTGATGCGACAGTGGTCGAGTGGGCGGAACAACTGGTTGCGCGGTTACGGATGGAACGGCCTGAACGACGAATCGTTGTGCTTACAGCTTCGCCAACATGGCAGCGTGCACGAGCAGTCTTTGAGGCAGGGGCAATGGATTACTTGCCAAAGACGCTCTCTGTCGAAGAGTTACGCGAAGCATTTCAACAGGCTTTGCATAATCCACTGCCAGACTGAAGAAAGGATTGATCTATGTCCAAACCTAGAAAAATACTGCTGGCTGACAACAGAACAACCTTTTGCGATACCTGCTCGGAATTTTTGCAATTACGTGGGTATCAGGTTGCTTGTGTAACATCGCCGGAAGAGTGCCTACGTGTTATCAAATCAGATTTGCCGCATCTAGTGATTCTCGACCTGCGAATGCGCAATGACGAGGATGAGGATGATCGTAGCGGCCTGATGCTAGCTGAGCAGTTACCTTCGCACCTGACAAAAATGATACTAACTGCATTCCCGACCTGGGAAGATGCGCGCAAAGCGCTTCAGATACCCGAACAAGGCCCGCCGCCTGCTGCATTTTTCGTCTCGAAACTAGAAGGATTGGAGGTTTTGGAGCGTTACGTTGAGCGTGCGTTTACCGAACACATCCGACTTAACTGGGATTTACAGATTGATTGGAGTGGCGAAAGGGCAATTTCCCTCGTCCATTCAATAGAGTCGCAGCTTGAAGAAAACCAGTTGGCTCAGCGCGCTGAGGAATTGGAAGATTTACTGTGTCGCCTATTCCTTAACACTACCCAAATCAATTTTGACCGTGTGTTATGGCAACAATCCGGTTTGCTGGCATTACAGGTATTCGCCTCTGCCAGCGGCAAGACTTCAGAACCTTTGTTGGTTATCTGCGGACAGCGCGATTTGGTTCAACGCGAAGCCACCAATCATCGCCAGCAAGCCTTGCAATCAAAGCAAATCAGCCTGCAATCAGACCAAACTGAAATGGCGGAAACGATTCATTATGCCGCCGTCTGTTACAAACTCAGCAGCGCTCAAGAGGGTAGCGTTAATTCGTTACAGGAGCTTTATCAAGCCGGGCTGACGCAAACTACTGTCGGACTGTCCATTGACCTGGACAATCAGCGCGCCTGGGTAGACGGCAGGTTACTGAAACTGACGGCACAGGAATTCAGACTGCTCAACTTTCTGTATGAGCGGCGTAATCAGCTATGCACACGCAATGAAATCATTGAAGGCTTTTTTGAATACCGTTACGACAAGCTGGATGACACTCAGGACACGCTGATTAACACCAACATCAGCCGGTTGCGAACAGAGCTTGAAGCCGATCCGCAGAATCCGCGCTTCTTGCAGACTGTTCGCGGGCGCGGGTATTGCCTGACGGTGACAGATTGAGCCAATCGTATTTCTGACAGCAATGTACACAATCCAACGACATAGCTTTCTCAAAAGATAATCAGAGAAGGAGGGAGTGGTTTATGATTACTACGATTGAACAAAAACTCGAAGAAGCACGGCTTACTTGCGAAACAGTGCAGCGTAGGCTGCATAGAAAGTGGCTTGCCAGCTTTATCTTGCCTGAATATCACAACTACTTCGAAGAGAAGCTGGAGGATTTGTTGGAATTGATAGACGATACATTAGGATTGATTGCCCTGTCCGAAAAACCATTGCAGCGGACGGAAATGATCAGCCGTGCGTTGATGGAAGACGGAATGCGTCAACAGCAAATTGTTCTGGTTCAAACGATGTCCAATCAAGGAGAAATCGCGCATGAGTTATCCAGCATTTGGCACGATGACGAAGACAAGATGAATGAGATTGAGGGTAATTTGTTTGCTTTCAATCGTCTGGTGAGGGACATGCAACGCATGCGCGAGCAAGGAAGCGCAAGGTGGTGGATGGATATGGTTGGTTTTCCGGCTTCCGACAGTTTGCCGCAAACCTTCAGCTTGCAATTGCTGAAAGAAGTATTCGATTCCGGCAGGCAATCACCTCCGGGACACACAATCATTGAAGTGCCAAATAAGAGGTTGGCCAGGCAGAATCCGCCCGGAGTTTCTGCCTGGCCATTTAATAATCGTCGGGACAGAAGTTGAAAGTCCAAACTTCACTTCACGGTTTGGGATCCACCAAGGTATATGCCGTTGAAGAGCAGTTTGAATGTGCCGTGCGGTTGAGCGCGGAAGGCTATTTCCGGGCCGTACATAAACAGGCGGCCTTTGCCGATGCTGGCGTCAATCACTGCTACGCCGTCCTGTAAATATCGCTGCCCCCAGGCCCATCCGCTGCGCAATGGTTCGGCGCTGTCGAACCAGGCGACAGGTTTCAAACCTTTCAAACTAGCTTCCGGTTTCAGGTGAAAGACAGGACTGTTGTCGAAAAAGACATCGGTGCGATCAGGCATGCCATAAGCCAGCGGATTCGAGTTATCCACAGCCACCTGCAACACCGAACCTGGAATGTAGTATTTGTCGCGGCCAAGCGGACGATCATCACCGCTGGCAGTCATTTCGGTCAGTGCGTTGGCCATCGGCAATCCCAGGTGATAACCGAGATTGGTCGAACTGCCTATGGTCAGAACCGTTCCGCCCGATTCGATAAAAGTCTTCAGTTGCGGAATCGTTCTGGTTGCGCTGATGTTGCCGAGCCAGTCGCGAAATTCCGCTGGAACGTCTTCCGCTCTTGGGCCGCGACCGAACTGTGGAACTTCATCGCCGCCAGCCGCCGCAGGGTTACCGCCACCTTCAACGTTGCGGGTTGACGCCGCCGGAATCGCTCCGGTGACGAAGATGATCACGTCGAATTTGTCCGCCAGATTTCCGGCGTCCAGCGTTTGCGGATAAACGACCGTAAACGGAAACTCGAACTGTTCCAGAATCCAGCGCGTCCATCCCGACGGCATTGAGCCACCGTAACGATCCCACAAAGCGATGCGCGGTTGGCGCAGTTTGAACATCTCGCCCGAAGGTTTGCCGGTCACAGGTTCACAGCGCACTCCTGTTTCAGTTTCTATACTGCGAATCTTCGCGCCGGTCGAAGCCTTTGCGGGCACGAAGATCGTTCCCGCCGGATAGTTTTTTCCGCCGATAGAAAACATCTGTTTGACCCAGAAAACTTCTTCGCCGGTTTTCAGCAATCGGTTGGTGACCAGAAACGAATCGTTGACCTGATGGCTGATCAAATAACCGGCGGCATTCGCCAGCGGGCGAGGCGTTCCGACTTCCAATTTGGCAAAGCCGTTGATCTTCTCAAACGGCCCGTCGAAACCGTCAAGTATGCGGGCGAATTTGACGCCCATCTGATAAGCCAGCGTCCAACCGGCGCTGTCGTATGGCGGAATCGGCGGTCCGCCCGGAAATTGAAAATCGTTCGGATGATCCTGCGGTTCGAACATATCCAGCACGTGCGGGCGGAAAGCCTGCGCGGTTTTGATGACGTATGAACCTGCCGGATAAGATTTGCCGTTGATCTGGAAATCCTGCGTCGCGCGATGAACCGCAACGCCGGTTTTGATCAGCGTGTTGACGAATTTTGTCGCCGTCAGAAAATCCGGTTGGTCAGTCGGGATGATGTAACCGCGCGGATCGCGAAGTTCGGGTTTGCGCAACATCTCGTAATACTTCATCGGAACTCCGCCGCGTCCGAATCCGCCGCCGCCTCTGCCGCCGGCTTGAGCGCCATCGCCAGCTTGGCCTTGCGCTCTGTTGGCGGCATTTTGCCGACGGTCTTTTTCGATGGCTTGCTGCACTTCGGCAATGCGTCCGGGATAAACAGTCCAATTGTCGCGTTTGCCCCGCTCAATCGAATTTCTGCCCATCTGATAAATGTTGAACAGAAAATCTTCGCGGTTCTTCGCTGCCACGTCCAGAACGGCTCGATTGGCGGTGATCGAATATTCGATGGATTGGCGGAAATGCCATTTCTGCGGAGCTATCGGCGCGATCAAATTCCCCTGCGGCAATTGGCGGTTGACGACAAAAGGAATTTCCATCGGCGTTGGGCTGCCAATGGTTTCAGTCAACAGGCCGATCATGTTGTGAAAGTAAACCGTCGTTCGCAAACCGCCATTCCACCAGGTCGAATAACCTGTTCCGGTTCGCGTCGTCGCGCCGGGTTTGTTTTCGGCGACGAAGCGTTGATGCATCGCCGCTCCGACCAGATCAATTCCGGTGACGACCATCGGATCGAACAGGTAATTGAACGGATCGCGAAAAGGCGGAGCGAA
>CAYRQB010000293.1:0-7652 GCA_964426025.1 uncultured Heliomicrobium sp. | reverse complement strand
TTCGCCGTCTTTCTTTTCGCCGTCACTTGCATTTTTTTTGGGCAGCGAAACTTCCAGCTTGTAATCGTCCGTCAGCTTGTCCGGTTTTTCGATCAACTCGGCGGCGTGTTGACGGGCTTTTTGTTCGGCTGCCGTATTGCGCGCGCTTTCCTTGCGCTGCTTGCGAAAACGCTGGCGAACCTGTTGGCGAGCGCGGGTTTTATAAAACTGTACGAAGATGCCGATCATTCCGGCCAGCAAAACCATTTCAGCGACGGTCGTGGCGGTGAAGATGAGCATGAATCCGGCGGCCACGCCCAATTCCAAATGCCATTGTTGTTGAACGGCGGTTTGTCCCAATCGCACAACGGTTGCCGCGATCAGTCCGACCACGGCGGCGTTGAAGCCCTGAAAGATTCTTTGCGCGTCGGCGAATTGATATAAGTGAGAGTGCGCAATGGTCAGTGCGACCATGATCAGGAACGATGGAAAGATGAAACTGACGACCGAAACAATCGCCCCGCGAACGCCGCCCAGTTTCAATCCGACGTAAGAAATGGCATTGGCTGCGTTGGCGCCGGGCAGGCTTTGCGCCAGCGATACCGCATCCAGAAACTCTTCTTCGGTCATCCAACGGTATTGGCGAACCACCACATTCCGTATCTGCGCAATCACGGCGACTCCGCCGCCGAAGCCGGTTGTGCCCAGTTTCAGGAAAGTTCGCGCCAACGCGCGCCATTCGACCTGAACCGGTTGCGGGACAAATTGCTCGGCAATCCATTTTCGCAATTGCCGATAACTGTCGCTGAGCATTTTGATCAAGGCTGATTTGTATTCGGTGGTTTGGGCTGTTTCATTCACTTTCTCGGTTACCTTTATGCGCTCTTCCTTCTCAAGCGTGTCTGAATAGTTTGTGGCGTTTGGGGGTGCTGTTACAATTCGGCCATGTCCAATCAACAATCGAATCAACGAATTGCTATTATCGGCGGGACAGGTGATCAGGGCAAAGGCTTGGCGCTTCGCTGGGCAAAAGCAGGCTTTGAAGTGATCATCGGGTCGCGCGCGGCTGAACGCGCGGCGGACGCAGCCAAAGAAATGCAGGCTGTGTTGGCGAAAACAGGCGCTTCAGGAATTGCCATCAGCGGCGCTCACAACACCGAAGCCGCCGCCAATTCTTCGATAGTCGTTTTGACCGTTCCCTTCGCCGCGCAGATCAACACGCTGAAAGAAATCCGCGGGCATTTGCAACCAGGCGCAGTTGTGATTGACGTAACCGTTCCGCTGGAACCGGCGGTCGGCGGAAAGCCTACGCGCGTGCTTGGCGTGTGGGCAGGTTCGGCGGCTGAACAATGCAAAGAGCAATTGCCCGACACGGTCACGGTTGTTTCGGCATTTCACAACGTAGGCGCTGAAGCTCTGGCCGATCTTTCTGACGATGTCGAATGCGACGTGATCGTTTGCGGCGACAAAAAAGAAGCCAAAGAAATTGTTCGCCCGCTGGTCACGGCCATTGCCGGTTGCCGATTCGTTGACGGCGGATTGCTGGCAAATTCACGCACGGTCGAAGCAATGACCGCGCTGCTGATTGGCTTCAACATTCGTTACAAGGCGCACACCGGAGTTCGTATCACCGGCATCAACTAAGCTGAGGACGCACGCGCCTTCGTGTGCCTGACGTGGGAACGCACGCGCCCTCGCGTGCTTGTTTTCATCATTGGGCGATCGGCGAGAAATAAACCATTCACCAAGCCTCGCACGCCAGGGTGCGTGCGTTCCGTACATGCTCACCGAAAAGGAAATATTCATCACCAATCGCGTTGATCAACTCGCTGAAGAGATGATCGAGTTTCTGCGCCAGCTTGTTCGCATTCCAACCGTCAATCCGCCCGGAGAAAATTACGCCGATTGCGCCGAGTTGATCGGAGCGAAGCTGAAGGAGTTCGGTTACGAAACGGAATTCGTCACCGCTGAAGGTTTGCCGGAATGTTCGGCGAAATTTCCGCGAGTCAACGTCATCGGTCGAATGCGCGGCGAAGGCTCGAAACCTACACTGCATTTCAACGGACATCTGGACGTGGTTCCGCCGGGCGAAGGCTGGACTGTTGATCCTTTTGCGGCAGTCGTGCGCGACGGGCGAATTTACGGCAGAGGCGTGACTGATCAAAAAGCCGGAATCGCCGCTTCGATCTTCGCCGTCGAAGCCATTCGTCGCGCGGGCGTGAAGCTGGTCGGTTCGGTTGAACAAAGCGCGACGGTTGACGAAGAAAGCGGCGGTTTTGCCGGAGTCGCTTACTTGGCGCGCAAAGGTCACTTTCGCCGCGAAGCGATTGATTACGTCGTCATCACCGAACCGCTGGATTACGACCGCATCTGTCTGGGCCATCGCGGAGTTTACTGGTTTGAAGTTTTGACGCGGGGAAGAATTGCGCACGGCAGCATGCCTTTTCTGGGAGCCAGCGCGATTGATCGAATGGCGCGTTTGATTGCCACAGTTGAACACGAACTGAAGCCGTCTCTTCAGCTTCGTCGAACTCTGATGCCTGTCGAACCGGAAGATGCACGGTCGGCGACCATCAACGTCAATTCGATTTCCGGCGGTCAACCGATTGACGGGATTCAAACGCCTTGCGTAGCCGATTTATGCCGGGCGATTTTCGACCGCCGATTTTTGCTGGAAGAAAAATTTGAAGATGTGCGCGGCGAATTGATGGAACTGCTCGACCGGCTGCAACGCGACGACGAAGATTTTCGTTGCGAGTTGAAGGACCTGATGATTGTTCATCCGACGATGACCGCGCCGGAATCCGAACTGGTGACGACGATGGCATCGGCGATTACGTCATCGGTTGGCAGACGCCCTCCGCTGATTGCCAGTCCCGGAACTTACGATCAAAAACATTTTGCGCGCATAGCCGGTATCGAACAGTGCATCGCTTACGGTCCGGGAATTCTGAATCTGGCTCACCAGCCTGACGAACATTGCGAGATTGAGCATTTGATTTTATCGTGCAAAGCAATGGCGCTTGGCGCGATTCGATTACTTGGAGCAAACTGAAACTCAATGAACTACGAAAAACTTTTTCGACTGGACGACCGTGTCGCTGTTGTCATCGGCGCAGGTTCGGGCATTGGGCAGTCCGTCGCCAAAGGCCTGGCCGCGCACGGAGCTTTCGTCGTTTGTGCCGACGTGAAAACCGAACTGGCTGAAATCACCGCGCGCGAAATCGGCCAGCGAGCCGAAGTTCGCGCGGTTGACGTAACAAACAGCGCCAGCGTCAAAGCCTTGTTTCAAACCGTCGCCGCCGAGCGCGGCAGCGTGGACGTCGCCGTCGCAACGCCTGCGATCAACGTTCGCAAACAATTGCTGGATTACACCGACGAAGAATTTGATCGTGTCATCGCCGTCAATCTGAAAGGCACGCTGGCCGTGTTGCGCGAATCCGGGCAGGTCATGGCCAAACAAGGTCGCGGCAGCATCATAGTCTTTTCTTCGATTCGTTCGCTGGTGGTCGAACCCGGTCAGGGAGTTTATGCCGCGACGAAATCCGGCATGGTTCAAATGGTCAGGGCGCTGGCGGCGGAACTTGGCGCAAAAGGCGTTCGCGTCAACGCCGTTGCGCCCGGCGTGGTTGACACTCCGCTGACGCGTCCGATCAAAGACAAACCTGATTGGTACAAGGCTTACGCCGAAAAAAGCGCGCTCAAACGTTGGGCGAGTTCTGACGAAATGGCCGGAGCAGTCATCTTTCTGGCTTCCGACGCGGCCAGTTACGTCACCGGCACAGCGCTGTTTGTTGACGGAGGATGGACGGCGATTGATGGGCGATTCGCTCCGCCGCTTTGAAATTATGCCGACCATTTTCTCTCACGCGATTTTATCTGCGGCGATGGGCGCGGCTTATGCTGACCGCCCGATGCCTGCTCGATTTTGGACGCTGGCCGGATTATGTTCCGTGCTGCCTGATCTGGATGTGATTGCATTCTGGCTTGGCATTCCGTATCGCAGCGTGTGGGGACATCGCGGTTTCACTCATTCATTGCTGTTCGCGGTTCTGGCCGGATGCCTGATTGCGCTTTGGGGATTTCGCGGCGAAGAGCTGGCGGATATGAACCGCAGCCGCCGTTCGCTGGCTGTTTTTTTCAGTCTGGCGATAACTTCGCATTTGATGTTTGATTCATTGACCAACGGCGGTTTGGGAGTCGCGGCCTTCGCGCCGTTTGACAATGCGCGATATTTCGCGCCCTTCAGACCGATAAGAGTTTCGCCAATCGGCGCGGATTTTTTCAGCTCGTACGGTTTGCAGGTATTGGCCAGCGAAATCGTCTGGGTTTGGATTCCGGCGTTGGCGCTGGTTTTGTTGGCCAGACTTTACCGGCGAACAATTCGTGCAGGCAAAACAATCTGATTTATGCCCCTATCTCCTTACATCAATTTCACGCGCGAAGAGTGGAGCCAGTTGCGCAACTCAACGCCGCTGACTTTGACCGAAGACGATCTGGCCAAATTGCGCGGCATCAACGAACGCGTCTCGCTCGGCGAAGTAGAAGAGATTTATCTGCCGCTGTCGCGATTGCTGAACCTGTACGTTGCCGCCACTCAGAATCTGCATCAGGCAACTCAAACCTTTCTGGGCAATTCAACCGCCAAGGTTCCATACGTCATCGGCGTCGCGGGCAGCGTCGCAGTTGGCAAAAGCACGACCGCGCGAATTTTGCAGGCTCTGTTGTCGCGGTGGAGCAATCATCCCAAAGTTGATCTGGTGACGACCGACGGTTTTCTGTATCCGACGGCGATGTTGGAAGCTCGCGGATTGATGAGCCGCAAAGGTTTTCCAGAAAGTTACGACCGCCGCCGTCTTGTGAAGTTCGTCGCCGACGTTAAATCAGGCGAAGCCGAAGTCGTCGCGCCGATTTATTCGCATTTGATTTATGACATCGTCCCCGACCAGGTTCAGACCATTCGTCAGCCGGACATCATGATTGTCGAAGGTTTGAATGTTTTGCAGATCGGCGTTGGCAGCGCCGTCAGCGATTCGCCGGTGTTCGTTTCGGATTACTTCGACTTTTCGATATACGTTGACGCCGACGAAGAACATATCAAGCATTGGTATGTAGAACGCTTCCTGACCCTGAAACGAACCGCTTTCCGCGATCCGGCCTCGTATTTTCGCCGTTACGCCGATTTGACGGACGATGAAGCGCGAAGCACTGCGCTGAAAATCTGGGAAGAGATAAACGGCGTCAACCTGCGCGAAAACATTTTGCCTACGCGAACCCGCGCGCATCTGGCCCTGGAAAAAGGGCCGAACCATCTGGTTCAGCAGGTGAAGCTGAGGAAGTTGTGATTCAGCGCAAAGGTTTGTACCAGCGATTCAGCCGATTCGGATCAACGCCCAGCCAGTACAAAACCTGCATCGTCGCCCACAACGCAAAGGTGCGAAGGAATCGCCCCTCAAAACGCCGCGAAGAAGTCACTGCCGCCGCCGGCAACCGCACGAACTTACCGATCTTTCGCATCCGCCTGTAAAGATCGCAATCTTCAAAAATCGGATAATCGCGATAACCGCCAAGCTGTTCAAACACGCTTCGCCTGATAAAGATCGCCGAATCGCCGTAACACATTCCGCCCAATCTCAACAGCGGATAAAGCCGCGTCAACAATCTGGCTTCGCGCGATTTACCATCAAAGATCAAACTGAAATTGCCTCCGCAAACTCTTTCGTCTTCCAGCAGGCTTTCGATCATCGTCAAAGCGCCTTCGGGCAATTGAGTGTCGGCGTGAAGAAACAGCAGCACGTCGCCGCTGGCCAGATTAGCTCCGGCGTTCATCTGCCGTCCGCGACCGTGCGGAGCTTCGATCACTTGCAAACCGCATTCACGCGCGCGCACGACAGTTTCATCCTGACTGCCGCCGTCTGCGACGATCAACTCCACCTGGCCACGCAAATGATTCAGCGACGAGGCCAATTGCCGAATCATCGCCGCTTCATTCAAGGTGGGAATGATGATTGAAAGCTTCACTGTTGTGCCAGCAAATCCAGGTTCGCTTTTTGAATCTCTTCGGGGAAGGTTTTCAGCGCGGCGGCAATTCGCGCCTGCAACTGTTTGACGATTTCGGGATGACGCGAAGCGACGTTGTAACTTTCTCCGGGGTCAATGGACGCATCGTACAATTCAGGTTTGTTGAGCGTGATGTTTTTCTGCTGGCCCGAAGCGCCCGTGTAACGCGGTATGTTCCATCGCGCCACTTGAATCTTCCATCGCCCGGCGCGCGCTGTTTGCAAAAATTCCTTGTCGAAAAACAGGTACAGATTGTCAGGCGATTTTTTCTGCTGGCCTGTCAGAAACGGCAAAGCGTTTTTGCCGTCAATCGGCAGCTTTGAAGCCGAAGCCGGATTGGCTTCACCGGCGATGGCCAAAGCCGTTTGAAAGAAATCAATCGTCGCCAACGGTTCGTCTGAAACACTGCGCGGTTTAATTCGTCCCGGCCAGCGAGCGATAAATGGAACTCTGACGCCTCCGTCGTTCGTCCATCCTTTGCGACCGCGCAATTCGCCCGGACTGCCCTGATACCACGGGCCGTTGTCGCTGGAAAAAACAACCAGCGTGTCTTTGTCCAATCCCAACCGTTTCAGCGCAGCCAGAATTTCGCCCGTGCTCCAATCAATTTCTTCAACCGCGTCGCCGTAATCTCCGGCGGCGGATTTGCCTTTGAATTTTTCCGATGCGTAAAGCGGGATGTGCGGCATGTTGTGCGGCAGATAAAGGAAGAACGGTTTGCCTTTGGACTTTTCGATGAAGGCGATTGCTTCCTGTGTGTAACGCAACGTCAGGGTTTCCTGTTTGACCGGTTGTTCTATCACTTCCGCGTTGCGCATCAGAATCGAAGGCTGCATGTCGTTGCTGTAAGGAATGCCGAAGTAATAATCGAATCCGCGATCTGTCGGACGATAAGGCGCAACGTGGCCCAGGTGCCATTTGCCGATTGCCGCCGTCGCATAACCGCGAGCTTTCAAGGCTTCGGAAACCAGAGTTTCATCCGATGGCACTCCGGTTTGATCCTGGTAGGTCAGCACGTTCGACAGATGCATCTGCTGAATGCCCATTCGCGCGGCGTAACGTCCGGTCATCAGCGCCGCTCGCGAAGGCGTGCAAACCGGCGAAACGGAATAGAAGTTAGTCAGCCGCAAACCTTCAACCGCCATCCGATCCAGATTCGGAGTCTTGATCGCTTTCGACCCGAAACAACCCAGATCGCCATAACCCAGGTCATCGGCATAAATGAATATGATGTTCGGCTGTCGCTGAGCGGCGCTCAGGTTTGCAGACAACGGCAGGCTGGCGGCAATCAGGAGAAATAAGATTGCCAGAAGTTTGCTAACTTTCGCGGAGCGCTTATTCGGTTTCATCTGTTTCCTTCAAAATGGATGTGCGTTCGGCAACTTTACCTGCACCTTTAACAGTCAGGTAAAGTTGCCATGTTGATTTGCGGGTTGAATTTCTGTTTGAAAGGATTTTAGTGGATGCCCGACAGCAAAAGCCAATTTTCCCGGCAATTCTCCCGCCGGTTCTTTTGACCTTCTTGCGTGACAGTCCCGCTTACTAATTGGCAAGGTCGGCTATGGAATTCAAGAAAATGTTTTTCCCGCGGATGACGCGAATTAACGCAGATA
>CAYRQB010000292.1:3369-7654 GCA_964426025.1 uncultured Heliomicrobium sp. | reverse complement strand
TCAAACGCGATTATCCGCTCGGCGAAGCCGCTTCGCACATCATCGGTTTTGCCACACTGGTTCGCAGCGACTCCGGTTTGGAACGCGCAGTCGCCGCTCCGCCCGCGCCGAAAGTAGAAAAAAGCTGGTGGCAGAAATTGACCGAATTCGGCAGCGAAGAATCGCGTCCCGCCGTCGGCCAGGATTTGGTTTTGACGATTGATTTCGATCTGCAACGAGCAGCCGCCGAACAATTGGGTGATCAGAAAGGCGCGGTGGTCATGCTCAATCCGCAAACCGGCGAAATTCTGGCGATGGTCAGCACGCCGGGTTTCGATCCTGAAGACGTCGCCAACGATCCGACCTGGGCCAAGCTGCAAACAGATGTCGCACGCAAACCGATGCTCAATCGAGCGATCAACGAATATTACCTGCCCGGTTCGACCTTCAAGACCGTCACCGCCGCCGCCGCTATTGAATCGCGTCTGGACGACAAGGTTTTCACCTGTCGCGCCGAAGGCTGGACGCCGCCCGGTTCCGGTCGTCCGATTCGTGATGACAGCGGCGAGCAGCACGGTTCGATTGGATTGCTGGAAGCTTACACACATTCCTGCAATCAATACTTCGCGCAACTCGGCGTCGAAGTCGAACGTCTGCGGATGGGCGAAGCTGCCACGCGGTTCGGAATGAAAGTTTTCGATACCGGCGGCGAATCCTTGCGTGCGGGTTTTGCGCCGAAGTTCTGGAACACGGAAAACGAGATTCTTTCCGGCGTGATGGCTCCGCGCATTTCGACCTTTGTCGCCGGTCGAAGCGTGACGAAATACGATCTGGGTTTGGAATCCATAGGTCAGGGATATGTGCAATTGACCGCTTTGCAAATGGCGATGGTTGCCGCAGCCGTCGCCAACTCAAACGGCAACGTCATGAAACCGATGATCGAAATGGGACGAACGCCAGTCGCGGCAAGTCAGGCCATGTCGCCGCAAACCGCCGCCAAGATGCGTACCTTGATGGCTTCGGTTGTCGAACGCGGAACAGCCGCTCGCGCGCTGAGCGGTTTGCGCGGACGCATCAATGCCGGAGGCAAAACCGGCACAGCGCAACGCACGGTTCCCGAAATTGATCCGCAGACCGGCAAACCGAAAACTTACATTGACCGCCAAGGCAAAACCCGTATCAAGATGGCCGAAAAACCTCGCGTTGATTCGTGGTTCATCGGCTTTGCGCCGGTCGAAAATCCGATGATCGCCTGGGCAGTCGTCGTCGAAGAAGGCGGTTACGGCTCAAAAACCTCTGCGCCAATCGCGGGTAACCTGGCGCTGCGCGCCAACAGCCTTGACCTGCTGAAGCCTCCGCAGCCGCAAGCTCAAGCCACGCCTGCTGCCAATCAACAAAAGCGTAGGTAAAAGCAAAACTTCAACTCAGTCGCACTCGTGCGTCAATCATGGTGATGCCTTCGCCTTTGGGATGAACGATCACCGGGTTCAGGTCTATTTCGGCGATTTGAGGAACGGCTTCGGCCAGCGCGCCCAATCGCAGCAGCAAATCTTCGACGGCGGCGATGTCGGCTTCGGGCGTTCCGCGATAACCTTTCAGCAATCGGAAAGATCGAGTTGATCGAATCATCTCCGCCGCGTCGCGATCGGTCAGCGGCAGCACGCGGAAGACAAGGTCGTCCAGCAGTTCGACCAGATAACCCCCCGAACCGAATGCGACCAGAGGTCCGAAAACCGTGTCGTGAGTCACGCCCGCCAAAACTTCCACGCCAGCTTTGGCCATCATCATCAAGCTGGCGGCTTCCAGCTTGATGTCGTGGGCGGCCAACTGGCTGGTCAATTGATCGAAGGCTTTTGCGGCGTCGGATGGCTGAACGTTCAACATCACTCCGCCGACATCGGATTTGTGCAGAATGTTCGGCTCAAGGATTTTCAACGCCACCGGAGCATTGAACTCTTTGGCTGCGGCCAGCGCTTCGGCGGCTGAGCGAACGGCTTTGGCCTGCATCACGCGAATGCCAGCCGCGTCCAGCAACGCCGCCACATCGGTTTGCGAAAGCCATTTGCCGGCGACGGCTTCCTGATATTTTTCGACGATCCTTTGCGCTCCATCGCGATCAACTTCGATTTCGACGAAAGCGCCGAGCGGAGTTGATCGCCATTTGCCGTATCGCGCCGCAGCCGCCATTGCCACCACTGCCGTTTCGGGAAAATCGTAAACCGGTACAGACCGTTTTGAACGCGCGCTGTCTTTCGGTTCGTTGACGCGGACTGAAACGGTTGACGAATAAGGATCGAAAAAGACTGCGGCGACGGTCTTCTGCAAATTCGGGCGAGCGGCCAGAACGTCGCTCATCACCTGAGCCACTTGGCGCGTGGGCGTCGCCAGCGGCGGAATGAAAATCACCAGCAGAGCATCAAGCTCTGGATCGTCGCACAAAATTTCCAGACAGGCCTGATATTGAGCCGGGCCTCCGCTGGCTATCACGTCAATCGGATTTGTGACGGTTGCGGCGGCTGGCAAAACGGCTCGCAATTTTTCCTGTGTGGCCGTGCTCAAAGCCGGTACTTCCAAACCGGCGGCGATTGCGGCATCAACAGCGATTATGCCGGGGCCTCCGCCGTTGGTCAGAATGCCTACGCGATTGCCTTTCGGGATTGGCTGTGACGCCAGCAATCGGGCGACAGAGAAAAACTGTCCCAACGTGTCAACGCGGATGATTCCGGTTTGAGTAAACAAGGCGTCAACCGCGCGGTCTGAATTGGCCAGCGCTGCGGTGTGGCTGGAAGCGGCGCGAGCGCCCGTCGTCGTGCGGCCTGATTTGACCGAAACAATCGGCTTGGCTCGCGAAACCCGCCGCGCAATTCGCGCGAAGCGGCGCGGGTTGCCGAAACTTTCCAGGTAAAGAAGTATGACGTCGGTCGTTTCGTCCGATTCCCAAAATTGCAGCAGGTCGTTGCCGGAAACGTCCGCTTTGTTTCCGACGCTGATGAATGATGACAAACCCAGTCCGAGTTCGCCCGCCTGAGCCATCAACGCCAAACCCAGAGCGCCGGATTGCGAACTCATCGCCACGTTGCCTGTCGGAGGTTCGACCGGCGCGAATGTCCCCAGCAATCGGACGTTGGCAGAAGTGTTGACCAGACCCATGCAGTTCGGCCCGACCAATCGCATTCCCGAAGCGCGGCAAACATTGACCAGTTCGATTTGATTGGCTTTGCCTTCCGCGCCGGTTTCGGCAAAACCCGCCGTCAACACGCACAAAGCGCGCACGCCAGCTTCGCCGCATTGACGCGCGACTTCCAGAACGTTTTCGGCTGGAACGGCGATGAATGCGAGTTCGGGCGATTCCGGCAATTCGGCAACGCTGGCGTAAGCGCGGACTCCTGCAATCGAATTTGCCGACGGGTTAACCGGATAAAGCGTGCCGGTGAATCCCCATCGCAACAGGTTGCGGAACAGCGCTCCGCCGACCGAAGCAGGATCGCGACTGGCCCCGATGACGGCGACGGTTTTCGGTTCGAAGACCGAGCGCAAGGACGCGCGTTCGGCTTCGGCTTCCTGAGCTTCGCGCCGGGCTTCGGCCATTTCGCTGCGGAGGATGGGAAATTCCAGATGCGTCACGCCGTAACTGATGTTCGCCGTCAACGCGTAACCGGCTTTGCGAAATACCGAAAGCATGACGCGATTGTCTGCCAGCACGTCGGCGCTGAACCTGGTGATGCCGTGGTCGCGCGCGAATTCCGCCAGCGCGTCCAGCAGGATCGTGCCAATGCCTCGACGTTGCATGGCGTCTTCGACCAGAAAGGAAACTTCGGCGACGTGCGGGCGATCATCCAGCGCGAAGTAACGGCCAACGGCGACGATGCGGTCGTCCGTTCCTTGAGTCAAAACCAGCGCGACGTGATTGACGCCGTCAACCGCCACCAATTGATCCAGCAGCGAATCGGGCAGGGAAGTGATCATTCGCAGAAAACGATAACGCCTGGTTTCCGGCGAACAGCGGTTGAACAAATCAATCAGTCCCTGGCGGTCGGTTTGTCTGAGCGCGCGCATACGCAGCACGGCTCCGTCGCGCAACAAAACGTCGCGCGAAAACGTCTCAAGCGAATTGTTATCAGGATTTGTCATAACAGCTTTTATCCAGTCAGGCGCGCGGCGATTTCGGCGATGACGGCATCGGCGCGAGCTTCTATTTCTTCTCTGGTCTGATCCTGAATCGGATGCTGAACGTAAACGGCATCGAAATCCGCCCGGCCAAGCGCGCTGGCCTGAGCGCGAGCGGCTGTCATAAATTCCGTCGTCG
>CAYRQB010000292.1:0-3269 GCA_964426025.1 uncultured Heliomicrobium sp. | reverse complement strand
GCCCGGCCAAGCGCGCTGGCCTGAGCGCGAGCGGCTGTCATAAATTCCGTCGTCGCGATTGCCACAGACGGGATGCCCAGATTTTCCAGCCTGGTCGTGTCGTGCAAACTGCACGTCGTGCAAGACCCTCAATCGGCCAGAGCCTCGATGACCGCGTCGCATCGAGCTTGCAGCAATTGGTCAATCACCGTTTCTGGCGCGGGTTTGGCAAAGGTCGGTTTCATCGCTCGAACGACCGAAGCCACGCCGAAACGTTCGCGCAGCAGCGATTCCATTCGATCGAGAAAAACGCTGCCGCCCGGTTTGCTGATGTCTAGCAAACCAACGGTCTTGCCCGACAATTTGTCCAGCTTGGCCGCAGCCTTGCGCTCATCTCGCACTGTTTCATCCATCGGGTTGACGAGTGTAATTGACATAAATTTCATCCTCTCTTTTTCTCCCACGAAACCACACGAAGTAGACACGAAGTTTTTGACAGGATAGACAGAATTTTTCAGGATCATCACAATCAACTCAACCAGGCATCCGTCCTGTAAATCCTGAAACCAATCTTGAAAATCCTGTCCGGAAGTTCTTCGTGACCCTTCGCGTGACTTCGTGGAAGAGGTTCAATCAATCGGATAAGTAACCATCTGACTGCCGCGCGCGCCTGTCGCCCAACTGCCGACAATCGCTGAAAACTTCCCGGCGGTTCCGCCTGTAACAACCAGACGAATCTGTTCAGGCGAAGCGAATTTGCGATAACACGGCTCTCCGTCAATCACTGCTTGTTGATAAAGTTTTGTCAGTTGCGAGCCTTCGCCGCCGTCTGCGGCAAATTCCTTGATCGGGACTCCTGTGTTTTCAAACAGAAACTGCCGCGCGGATTCTTTGGTGAATCCGTCGCGATCCAGCGTCCGAACGTGTTCGGGGCAAATCAGCACAACGGCTTCAAACATTCCGCACATTTTGTAACTCCACACCGTGGCCAGCGAGCGCGAAATTGTTTTTAGCAACGTCCGGCCATCGCGCGCGTAATGTTCGCTGACGCCGTGCGGAGCTTCGGCGGCAAACAAGCTGACAGCGCTTTGTTCCGGTTTGAATCCTTGTTCAACGTGCAGCGGCGTCCATCGGCTCGCTTCTTCGTTTTCGGCGATGCAGTAAGAAAACTTGCCGGGATTGCCGAGCGTTGACATATCAATTTCGCCCGGCCTGGCTCCGCCGATGTTGGTGATGATCAGTTGGAAAGCGCGGCCAAGCGTGCTGTTGGCGCGCGCCACATTGCTCAGGACGTTACTGCCGCTGGCGAATCCCAATTCGCGCCGGATCGGGCCATTGACGATGATCATTGGCGCGGCGAAATGCGTCGTCGCCTGAACTCCGTGCAGGTTGAATCTTTCATCGCAGGCGGCGCGAATCAGAGGAATCAGAACGCGCATCATTTCCGGCTGGCAACCGGCCATCACAGCATTGGCGGCGATCTTTTCGACAGTCGCTTCGCCGTAATTCGGTGGCACGCGAGCGATGATTGCATCCGGCGGCAGATTCGTTGCGCTGAGCATTCGTTCGACTCGCTCAATGGTTGGCGGAACCACCGGCAGCGAATCGAAGCGCAGGCAGTAATCAAAAGGATCGTCTTCGTCGCCCAGTTCGATTCGCGAAGCGCGACGCCCGCGCTGGGAATACAAATCAACCGCTTCGGCTTCCGCGCCCGCTGCTTCAGCTTCCAAATGCCGCGAAGTGCAACCGGGCTTGCTCTGCGGAGCGCCGTCGTAAGCTTCGGCAATGACGATTGCCTCGCGCCCGCTTATCCGGCAAAGCTTCGCGGCGATTGCGTTCAATTCGTTTTTATCGAAAGCGATTTGCGTCGCCGCAACTTTGCCCGCCGCATCAATCAAAAACAAAGTCGGCACAGCCAACGGATCGTACAACCGCGACACTGACAAATCTCGATCCATCAAAACCGGAAAACTGACCTGCATCTGTCTGACGAATTCGCGCGTCGCGCTTTCATTGTCCTGAGAGACGGCGATGATCTCGGCTGAACCTTTGCCGATGGCTTGCGACAGTTTGTTCAGATAAGGAAAGCTCAACCGGCAAGTCGGGCAATCGGTTTCGAAGAAAACCAGCAGAGCCGGTTTTTCACCATCGAATCGCCGCGAATTTCCATCAAGGTCGGACAGTGAAAACGCCGGAGCTTGTTCGTTGATTGTCAGCATAATTCATCACCTGATTCGTAAGTTTTGGTCGGCTACAGTTTTGAATTTATGGCGGCGGCAGTCAACTTGATCGTCAGTCGTCATTCAGGCAAAGTGCCGACGATGACAACCAAAACAGAATTTCAGAAACAACACCCTGACAGCTTCTTTCTGGACGCTGGCAGTTTGGACGAGTTGACCGTCTACTTGCGCCAGCAAGATTGGATTGGAGACGGCGAAGACTTGACCGACGCGCGAAAAGCTGGCGAAGGCAATATGAATTACACGCTGCGAATTACCGTCTCGTCGCGAACTTTCATTTTGAAGCAGGCGCGTCCGTGGGTGGAAAAGTATCCGCAGATTGCCGCGCCGCGCCAACGCGCAGTGGTCGAAGGCAATTTTTACCGCCGCATCAGTCAGCGCGCCGAAATCGCCGCGATGATGCCCGGCCTGATCGGAGTTGATGAAACTTCCTGCGTCATCGCGTTGGAAGATTTGGGCGAAGCCGGCGATTACACCGCGCTATACCAGGGCGAATCATTGCCCGCATCGGCGCTGGATCAATTGGCCGATTACCTGACGGCTTTGCACGGCGCGTTCTCCGGCGTGGAACTCGACGCCGTGTTTTCCAATCGCGAAATGCGCGAACTGAATCATCAGCACATTTTCGATCTTCCTTTGCGTCAGGCGGATTTGCTCGATCTGGACGCGATCACGCCCGGTTTGCGGCAGGCGGCGCAATCGCTTAAAGACGACAGGCAGTATGTCGAAACGGTGACGAATCTTGGCAAGCTTTATCTGGCCGACGATCCCGCCGGAGTTTTGCTTCACGGAGATTTCTTTCCCGGCAGTTGGCTGAACACTGCGGCTGGCGTGCGAGTGATTGATCCCGAATTCTGTTTCGCAGGCCCTGCGGAATTCGATCCGGCAGTGATGATCGCTCATCTGCACTTGGCCAATCAGCCGTCTTCGCTGGTTGAAAGATTGCTGGAACGATACAAACCGCCCGTCAAATTTGATCGAAAGCTGATGCGGCAATTTGCCGGAATCGAAATTATGCGGCGATTGATCGGCGTGGCTCAATTGCCTGTC
>CAYRQB010000291.1:0-7709 GCA_964426025.1 uncultured Heliomicrobium sp. | reverse complement strand
CAGCTTGTTGACGACCAGAGTCGCCAGAGCTTCGCCCTCAACGTCCTCGGCGACGATCAGAAGAGGTTTGCCCATCTTGGCAACCTGTTCCAGCAGCGGCAGCAGATCCTTCATCGAACTGATTTTCTTTTCGTGCAACAGGATCAGCGCATTTTCCAGAGTGCTTTCCATGCGCTCAGCATCCGTCACGAAATACGGCGACAGGTAGCCGCGATCAAACTGCATGCCTTCGACAACTTCCAGCAGCGTTTCCAGCGAGCGTGATTCTTCGACCGTGATGACGCCGTCCTTGCCGACCTTCTTCATCGCCTCGGCAATGATGCCGCCGATGGTGTCGTCGCCGTTGGCCGAAATCGTGCCGACCTGGGCGATTGAATCTTCGCTGACTTTTTTGGACATGCTTCTGATGGCTTCGACTGCAGCTTCAACGGCCTTGTCAATGCCGCGCTTCAGCGCCATCGGATTTGCTCCGGCGGCGACTGTCTTGACGCCTTCCTTGAAAATCGCGCGAGCCAGAACGGTCGCTGTGGTCGTGCCGTCACCGGCAACGTCCGAAGTCTTCGACGCGACTTCGCGAACCATCTGCGCCCCCATGTTTTCCAGCGGCTCTTTCAGTTCGATCTCTTTGGCGACTGTCACACCGTCCTTGGTGATCGTCGGTGATCCGAACTTCTTGTCAATAACAACATTGCGGCCTTTGGGGCCAAGCGTAATAGCGACTGCGTCGGCAAGCTGATTGATGCCGCGCAAAATCGCCTGACGCGAATCTTCACCGTGAATGACTTGTTTTGCCATAACTTCTTTATCCTCCCAGGAAAAATCGTCAATTAGTTGATGGGTTTACTTTGCGCCTTTGCCTTTTGCTGCGCCAACGACCACGCCGAGGATGTCGTCCTCGCGCAGAATCAAAAACTCTTCTCCATCAAGCTTGATTTCAGTGCCCGAATATTTGCCGAACAAAACCTTGTCGCCGGCCTTGAGGTCAATCGCGATGCGAGTGCCGTTTTCGAGTAGTTTGCCATTGCCGACGGCGATCACTTCACCTTCCTGCGGCTTTTCTTTGGCCGTGTCGGGTATATAAAGTCCACCGCGCATTTGTTCTTGTTCTTCAACACGACGCACGATGATGCGGTCGTTGAGCGGACGAATCGTAGTTGCCATATATGGAACTCCTTTCACTTTAACTGTTTATGGTAATTGTTTAGATGACATTTTCTGGCTCTCCATACCCAGAGGCAGATTCTTGAGTGTAAGTGACTCAGGTTCTTTGCGATATTTTGAGTTAAATTCGCTAGCACTCCCTCGTATGGAGTGCGAAGTATAGTAAGTCACTTTTTTTATGTCAATTACCTGAGGAAGAATTTTCGTAACTACTCAGCCCTCTTCGTCACGGGGTGACGGCTGAGTAGTTACGAAAATTCTTCACGGGCAAAGCCATATTGGAGATGGAATTCTGAAGTTTGTGACAATCGAGTTTCAGGAGAGAGGAGACCTTTGAGAAGTAAAGCGGCAACTTGTCCTACATTTCAGACTGCCAAACAAGAGTTTTCTGCCCGGATGAAAAAAGCTTTGCAAAGATGATGAAAAAAGCTTGACGGACTCAGCTTCGATGATTAAAGTTCGCCCAACCTCAAGAGAAACGAAGCAGCGAACTTCGATACCTACTTTTTAGTCTTCTGAAAGCATCGGTCAGAGAGACAAATCAACCGGCCAATATGTAAGCCCCTGTCTGTTATCTCATTTTCTATTCTTCGTGGGAGTGTGCGTTAAGCACATCAAAATCAATCACAGGAAAAATCTGCCTTAATTTTGATCGGCTTATAACTGTATATGCGTCCTCCTACCCTGACACACCACCAAAACGATAGCCGCACGGGCGGCCCTTCATACTGACTGACAACCACCCTGACATCCCGCCAAGAACACAAACCTCTTCCCCGAACCGTTACGGTTCGGGGAAGAGGCCCCACAACTTCGGAAATTCAATTCTTGAGCCTTTGTTTTGGCGGTGGTATCGTGCGCTTCCAATCAAGCCCCGCAGCAACAAATGATGGAGAATCAACGCATGAAAATTGAAACAGGAGTCATTGCCGCAGCGGGTTCGGGAACGCGAATGCTGCCGGTGACATTGGGCTATCCCAAAGAATTGATGCCGGTGATTAGCAAACCGGCGATTCATTTGATCGTAGAAGAATTCATCGAAGCCGGAATCAAGAAGATCATCATTGTGACGGGCGAAAATCCAGAACCGCTGCACCGTCAATACAAACTGGAAAACCTTCCTCCGCGTGGCAAATACAAACCTCTAGATGATTTTGTGGACAGGATGTCAGACGTCGAAGTCATATTCGAGCCGCAATCCGGGCCATACGGCAACGGGACACCGCTGCTGGTCGCGCGCAAACATATTCCGGACGGCGAAGGCTTCATATACGCTTATGGCGACGACATCATCAAAGCCAGAACTTCATTCGCCAGACAACTGGTTACAACTCACAACGAAACCGGCGCATTGGTCGCTGGAGTTCAGGAGGTCGCCTGGGAAGATGTTGTCCGTTACGGCATTGTCGAATTCAAAGACGACGCTTCGCGCGAAATGAAAGACGTGATTGAAAAGCCTTCGCGCGAAGAGGCCAAATCCAATCTGGCCATGTTTGGACGATTCCTGCTTTCGACTGATGTGATTCAGATTTTGAGCGAGATTCCGCTGGGCAAGGCGAACGAACTTTGGTTGACAGATTCCGTCCGTGAATACATTCGCCGGGGCGGGCGCGTAATAGCTCAGCCGGTTGTTGACGGCGAATGGCTGACCATTGGTGATCCGATCAATTATCTGAAGACCGTCATCGAATACGCGCTGGACGATGCGGAAATTCGCGCCGCTCTCGAACCGCGCATTCGCAAGCTACTTGGCTGAAAACTCAAACGAAGGATTTTCCCGCCCACGAAGACACACAAAGAAGACACGAAGAGAAGCGCAGACCTTCTGATTTTCCTTCGTGATGCTTGGTGTGCCTTCGTGGGAAAGTTTTTTCAGAGGTTATTTGATGACTTCGACGTCCAGGTACGGAATCAGCGCCTTCGGCACTTTCACCGAGCCATCCGCCTGCTGGTAATTTTCCAGAATCGCCAGCCATGTCCTGCCCACCGCCAATCCAGAACCGTTCAGCGTGTGAACGAATTCGGTTTTGGATTTGCCTTCGCGTTTGAAGCGAATCTGCGCGCGCCGAGCTTGAAACGCCTCGCAGTTGGAGCAGGAAGAAATCTCGCGGTAGGTGTTCTGGCTGGGCAGCCAGACTTCAATGTCGTAAGTCTTGGCAGAAGAAAACCCCATATCGCCCGTCGAAAGCACAACAGTGCGATAAGGCAGTTCCAAGCGCTGCAAAACCGTTTCGGCGTCGCGGGTCAGTTGTTCTAGCGCGTCGTAAGAATCTTCGGGACGAGTGAGTTTGACCAGTTCAACTTTGTCGAATTGATGTTGGCGAATCAAACCGCGCACGTCGCGACCGTAACTGCCCGCTTCAGACCGAAAGCATGGCGTGTACGCCGTGTAGCTGATCGGCAAATCCTTTTCTTCCAGAATCTCGTCGCGATGCAAATTGGTCAGCGGAACTTCGGCTGTCGGAACCAAATAATAATCGCGCTCGAATCTGACCTTGAACGAATCCTGCTCGAATTTCGGCAACTGGCCTGTGCCGAACATGCTGTCGGCGTTGACCATAAACGGCGGCAGCATTTCGCGATAACCGTGTTCGGTCGTGTGCAGGTCCAACATAAACGCGATCAAAGCGCGTTCGAGCTTTGCTCCCATGCCGCTCAAAACGGAAAAGCGAGCGCCGGTGACTTTGGTCGCTCTATCCTGATCCAGAATGCCGAGTGAAGTGCCGATGTCCACGTGATCTTTCGGTTCGATGCCTTCGGCGGCGAAATCGCGCGGAGTTCCCCAGCGGCGGATTTCGGCGTTGGCCGATTCGTCCTTGCCAACCGGAACCGATTCGTGAGCCAAATTCGGTACGCGAGTCAGAATGTCGCGAAATTCGTTTTCCAGTTCTTCGACGCGAGCTTCGGCGGTTTTGATCTTTTCGCCCAAAGCGCGCGATTCGGCTTTCCTGGTTTCGGCTTCTTCCTTTTTGCCTTCGCGCATCAACGCGCCGACTTCCTTGCTGATGCGGTTCGAAGCGGCGTTCAATTCGTCGCGTTCGCGAATCAGCGTTCGGCGTTCGGCGTCAAGTTTCTGAAAATCTTCCAGCGAGGCAGGATCGAAATTGCGCGCGCTCAAACGCTCGCGAACCTGATCGAAATTCTCGCGGACAAAATGTATATCGAGCATAAATAAATCCTCTTGATGAAAATCATGAAAATCCGGTCACTACCGCTTCCGGAACTGTATCAAACGGAGTTCGACAAAGTACGCATCGCGCCCGGCAGTGTCAATCATGATTTGCGGCCTGAATTGTGGCTTCGCCCTTCGTTGTGCTACGGTTTCGCCGCTTTCACATCCCACACATCATCGAGGTCAGGTTATGAAATTCCACATCAGTCGAACAATCGCATTGCTTTGCGTTCTGTTTGTTTTGACAACCGCCGCATTCGCTCAGGCGAAAGTCGAACAGACGGCGCTGGATCGTTACATCGCTCAGAAAGATTCGGTTTACGGATGGAAACTGGTCAGCACGATTGAAGGCGCGGGTTATCGCGGCTATGTGCTGGAGCTGACTTCGCAAACCTGGCGCAGCGAGAAGGACGTTGATCGCCCGGTTTGGAAGCACTGGCTGACAGTGGTCAAACCGGAAAAAATCACCGGCAACAAGGCGCTGCTGTTCATCGGCGGAGGCAATAACAACAATCCAGCTCCGACAACGGTTTCAGAACGAACTGCGAAGATTGCCGTCGAAACAAATTCCGTCGTTGCCGATCTGGGAATGGTTCCGAATCAGCCTTTGCGTTTCGCGGATTCGCCGGAAAAGGCTCGATCCGAAGACGACCTGATCGCTTACACGCGCGTCAAACATTTCACGACCAAAGACGATTACTGGCTTGTCCGTTTGGCGATGGTCAAAAGCGGCGTTCGAGCGATGGACGCGATTCAGGAATTTTTGCTGAGCGATGCGGGCGGCAAAATCAAAGTGGATCAATTCGTCGTCGCCGGAGGGTCGAAGCGCGGATGGACGACCTGGCTGGTCGGTGTCGTGGACAAACGAGTCGCAGCGATTATGCCGCTGGTGATTGACGCGCTGAATTCCGAAGCCGTCACTCGCCACCATTTCGAAGCGCTGGGTTTCTTTTCGCCTTCGCTGAAAGATTACGTCAATCACGGATTGTTCCCGCACAAGATAGGCACGCCGGAATACAGGGCTGTGCTGAAGATCGAAGACGCTTACGAATACCGCCATCGTCCGGCGCTGAAGATGCCGAAGTTTATGATCAACGCGTCAGGCGATGAATTTTTCCTGCCGGACAATTCGCAGTTTTATTACAACGATCTGCCCGAAGAAAAACACATTCGTTACGTGCCGAACGCCAAACATAACCTGGCTGGTTCTGACGCGGTTGAAAGCATGATCGCGTTTTATCAATCAATACTGTCGGGCAAGCCTCGCCCGCGTTTTTCGTGGACGAAGCAGAAAGACGGTTCGCTGGTCGTCACGCCGATTGATAAACCGAAAGAGGTGAATCTGTGGCAGGCGACGAATCCGAACGCGCGCGATTTCAAACTGGATTTAATCGGCAAGGCTTACACCGGCTCGCCGCTGAAACCGGAAAAGAATGGGACTTATATTGGCCGCGTCTCAAAACCTGAGAAGGGTTACACCGCGTTTTTCGTCGAGATGGTTTACGAGAGTGGCGGAAAGTATCCGTTCAAATTCACAACCGAAGTCAGCGTCGTGCCTGACGTGCTGGGATACAAATTCGAGGACGCGGCGAAAAAATACGCCAACACCGCTCCGAAGAAATAGCAGGCTATGGAGGCGAAGAAACTGTCTTCCCGCAGATGACGCTGATAAACGCGAATATTGTGTTGAGGCTTTTCAGATTCCTCCTTCGCGCAATTTGCGTGATTCGCGGGAAGAGTTTTCTTGACAGTTATAGTGGTTAAAACGGCGGAGCGAAATATCCTTCGCGCGAGCGTACGATGATTGATTGAATGTTGTCCGGGCGATTGACGCGAACCTGAATCTTTCGCCAACGACCATCGCGTTTTTGATTCGTCGGCGTGTAAGCTAGGCTGTATTGCTGGCGCAATTCCAGCGCGATGCGCGTCGTCACTTCTTCCAGTTCCGAAGCCGAGGTGATGAAAAAAGCCTTTCCGCCGGTCAATTGCGCAATGTCATCCAGAATCATATGGCCGCGTTGCTGTTCGCGCTGTTCGCCTTTGCCCAGGGTTCCAGCGCGACCGATGCCAATGCAATAAAGCTGCACGTCCGTTTCCTTCAATCGCTGGCGCAACTGACTGACGGAATATCGCGAAGCGTTATCCTGCCCATCTGATATCACCAGCAACGCGCGTCGGCGATGTCGTCCCTGAGCGATTTTTTCCATGCCCAGATAAATTGCATCGTAAAGCGCCGTGTTGCCCTGCGCGTTAATCAGGTTAAGCCGGCTCTCCAGATTTTCGCTGTCGCAGGATTCGGCCAACAGTCTGGCTCGCTGGTTGAAACCGAGCAGGAAAAAGTCGTCTTCGATGTGACTGGTTTCGACGAAAGATTTCAGCGAGCGTCGAGCGGCGTCGAGCTTTTGCTGCATGCTGCCGGATAAATCGAAAATCACGCCGACGCTGACGGGAGCGTCATCCATGCTGTAATGCTCTATCTTTTGCCTGACCTTGTCTTCGTATATTTCTATGTCACTGGCTGTCAGGCCTTCGATGGCGCGACCATTTCGATCCGTGATGGAAACGGTCAGCGATACCAATTCGGTTCGCTCGCGAATGGTGAACGGTTGTTCGTTGATTGAGGATTTGGTTTTTTTGCCGCTAGATCCTTCCTGCTGCCCGTAAGCCCAAAAGCTCCCCACGAGCAGCAAGCCACAAACGGCCAGCGTGCTGACACAACAGGCGCTCTTTTTCATGATGGACTCCGTGGACTCTTTGCGAGTCTCTCTGCTTGTTATCTTTATCGGTGCTTTAGTAATTTTGTCACGCTCGATCCGGTGTTGAGCGTCAGGCAAACTTTAACAATCTGTTTGCCCGGTGTTTAGTATAATCCTTGTTCATACGGCATAACCAGACTTTCATTGTAAAGCGAGAGGTTGAATGAAAATTGCAATTGTTGGCGCTGGCCCCGCCGGTTCACATCTGGCCCACGAACTCAGCCGAAGCGGTTTTCAAGTCCTGCTTTTCGATGCGCGTCCGGCTTGGGAAAAACCTTGCGGAGGCGGCGTCACATCGAAAGCCCTGCGCGAATTTGATTATCTTCGCAACGGCAATTCGCCGAAGCAGATGGTTTCCAGTCTTCGATTGATTTCAGCCGAAGGACGCGAACTGACGGTTGCTCCGCGCCACGATTTCGCCATCTACTCGCGAACCGAATTGGCGAAGATGATGCGGCGGCGAGCCATTGACGCTGGCGCGCAGCTTCACGTGGCGCGCGTCGAAAAGACAGATTACGACGGCGGCAGATGGCGGATTGAAACTTCTGCGGGCGAATTCACGGCGGACTTTCTGGTCGGAGCCGACGGCGCCAGCAGCGTCATTCGCAAACGAGTCGGCG
>CAYRQB010000290.1:0-7741 GCA_964426025.1 uncultured Heliomicrobium sp. | reverse complement strand
ATGCAATTCGTTCGACGTGAAGTAAGTGTACGGCGAATCGTGTTTGTAAAAACGCCCGACCGCCGGATCGCTGAACAACACGGAACCGCAGCCGTACGGTTGAAGCCCGTGTTTGTGCGGATCAACAACCACGCTATCGGATTCGGCTATGGCGCGAAATGCTGCTGCGGCTTCGGCATCCAGAGTGGAACAGACTGAAGTCAGTTCCACTCCATTCGCCAGCAGTTTGAAAAATCCGCCGTAAGCGCCATCAACGTGAATGCGGAAATCGAATTCGCGGCGAAGCTCGACAGCCTGATCAATCGGATCAACCGCGCCCAGCGCAGTCGTTCCCGAAGTCATGACCACTGTCCCGATGTCGCCGGTTTTCAGCTTAGCGCGCAGATCGTCCATATCCATTCGTCCGCGACCGTCAACGGCGATTTCAATCGTTCGCGCGCCAATCACTTCGCACATCCGGCTGTGCGTGTAATGAGCTTCGGCGGAAAAAGCTATGGCTTTGTCAGCCCCTTTTTCTGAATGCAGCGAACGCGCCACCCACAGGGCTTCCAGGTTGGCGACAGTCCCACTCGAAGTCAGATGTCCAAGATGACTTTTGTAACCGAACATTCGCGCCAGTTCGGCGACGACTTCGGTTTCCATCTTCGCCGTGGCCGGACCGCCGTCCAGCGCGTGATTGTTTGGATTTATCTGCTGAGCCAGAAAGTAAGCGATCGAAGCGATGTAATGCGGAGGCTTCAGCATCTGACCGGCATAGCTGGGATGCCAGAACGGATAATTGTCAGAAAGCCGTTCGACCAGTTCGTTCAGGGCTTCGCGCGCGACGGATTCCGGCACAAGCAAACTTTCGTCGGATTGATATTCGTGCCATTGCGATTGCCATTCGGCCAATCGGTTCAGGCTGTCAGGCAGCAGATTCAGAATTATTGAGGCGTTGTTCATGTGATGAAGAAAGACAACAAGGAAAATTGAGTTTCACGCGAAGCCGCCAAATCGCAAAAAGTTTGAGGACGGCAGGAGAGAAATTTTGTGTAAAACAGGCTTTTCAGCTTTTCTTTTTTTCTTTCTTGCTTGGCGTCGTTGCGGCTTCGCGTGAAAGTTCTATTCCTCAAAAACCGAAGTTCCGGTACTGATTATTCGATTGGTAGAAATTCCGATTGCAAGCGCATCAGCGCCAGATAGACTTTTCTTTCGACTTCGCGCGCTTCTATTTCAAATGGGATTTTGTGGTAAGCCTGTTTGCCGGGCAGCCCCTGTCGCCGGTTTTGGAAATACGCCGCCAGATACTTCGCCCGGAAACGCCATTTGCCGTGCTGTTGATATTGGCGGCAGTGTTCGATTTCGTGAGCAAGCAGCGCCAAGCCTTCGACAGTGTCAATTCGATAAGCGTCTGGAGCAAAGTAAATCTTCCAGCCATCTGTGTACCCCAGCGGATCAATTTTGCTGGTCAGCGCGACGTATCGCGGAATGCCTTCGATGATGCGAATCCGGCTCAGATCGAAGCCAATAAAAAATGGCGCAAGCAGTTGTTGAACTTCAAATGGTAACGGCTCACCGCGTCGGCTCATGGCTTCACCCGGCGTTTGAAACTTCCTGCTGATCGCCCTGCATTGCCAGACGCAACATTTCGGCGAAGAGTTCGACCAACGGTTGAGTCAGCATTCGGAACGCTGCTTCAAAAGCCTGTGCGAATCTGGCCTGCGTGATGTCGTCGGACAGAATCACCAGCGGCGGCAAACCCGCGCGTTCGGTGTAAAAACTGGCGGTCAGCATCGCGGTCGGTTCGTTGGCCGATGTGAACGGATGCAAATCCAGCAAGCGCAGATAAACCACCGCAGCCTGTTCGACCGCGTGCAATTCGGCGAAGCTTTCCGTCGAAAACCAGTCGAAGGCGTGATCAATCATCTTCGGCAGCAAAATCGCGGGCGTCGGATCGTGCAATGCGTTCAGCGGCAACGGTTCGGTTTTTCTCAGCACTTCGTCATCAATCGAAGCGCCGACAAGCGTCGTGTGCAATTGCAGCAATCGTTCAGGGCTTAATTTCGCTTCGGCATCCAACGCCCAACCGGAAATCAGATTTGCCGCTTCCAGCAGATTGCTTTCCTCAAGTTGATTGGCCGGACGCCGCAAAATATGTTCAACCTGATGTTGGCGCAACCGCTTCGGCGAAATAGCAGACGCTTTCCATCTTTCCTGTTCGACGGCCAGACTTTTCATCCAGTTAGCAGATGATTTCAGGTTGTCATTGAAAATCGGTAATTCCATCTTTCTCCATTGATGGTGGAACAGACTTTGGTCTGTTCGGATCGTAAACAGACCAAAGTCTGCTCTACTTTCATTGTTTCGGATCGTCGTCGCCTCCGCTCCAGCTTTCGCGATTGGCGTTGATTGCTTGTCCTTGTGACGCGCCGCTATAATGCCCGCTCGATTTTCAACTATGCAAGCACTCAATCAAAAAAAGCGATTCGACGCGGTGGTCTTTGATCTGGACGGAACGCTGGCCAGCACTTTTTCAACCGTTCTGCGCATCTTCAACACTCTGATGCTGGAACGCACTGGCCGCGTCTGGAAACTGGAAGAACTGATTCCGTATTTCGGTCCGCCGGAAAACGTCATGCTTCAACGGCTGTTTCCCGATCCGGAACAGCACGAACCGATCATTGAAGATTTCTTTCGCCTGAGCCGCATTGACGGCCACGAAATAAAACCTTTCGACGGCATTCGCGAACTGGTTGGCGAATTGAAAGACAATGGCGTCAGGCTTGGCGTTTACAGCGGAGCCAGCACAGAGGCCGCTCGCATTCGCGTCGGCCACGCCGGTTTGCTGGATTATTTTGATGAAGTGATCGGCGGCGACCGGGTCAGCAATTACAAACCTCATCCTGAAGGATTGATCAAACTGATCGAACGGTTCGACGTTGATCCGGCGGCGACTGTTTACATCGGCGATATGGTCGCCGATGTCGAAGTCGGTCGTGGCGCAGGAGCGACAACCGTGGCCGTAACCTGGGGAGCAGCAAAGCGCGAAGAATTGCTTGCATCAAGGCCGGATCATCTGATTGACGATCCGCTTTCGCTTCACCGGATTATCACCCAACTTGAAAACAAACTGTAAAACCCTCTGTAACTTATGTCACTCAATCTCAACGGTATCATTGCGGCATTGCCCACTCCGTTCGGTTATGACGGAGAAGTGGATCACGAAAAATTGAAAAACAACGTCGAGCGTTGGAATCAATCCGATCTGCACGGTTATTTGATTCTGGGTTCGACCGGAGAATTTCCGCATCTGTCCACGGACGAAAAACTGGCGGTGGTCGAAACTGTGCGGTCGGCGATGGCTCCGGAAAAGCTGTTGCTGGTGGGAACCGGCGAGCTTTCGACGCGGCAGACAATTGAAATGACTCGCCGTGCGCACGATTACGGCGCGGACGGAGCGGTCGTAATCACGCCGTTCTATTACAAGAAAGTGCTCTTTGACGAACATCACACGGCGCATTACGAACGCATAGCCGATAACGCGCCGATTCCGGTTCTGATTTATATGATTCCGCAATTTGCCGGAGTCACATTGATGCCCGAAACCATTGCGCATCTGGCCGAACATCCGAACATCATCGGGTTGAAGGAAAGCTCAGGCGATCTGGCGGCGATGAAAGAACTGTTCCGCGAATTGAAAACCACCGAATTCAATGTGCTGGTCGGTTCGCCCGCCATTTTGCACGAAGCTTTGGAAACGGGATGTTCAGGCGCTGTGTTGGCGGTTGGTTGTCTGGCTCCGAATGCTTCCTGCGCAGTGCGCCGAGCCTGGCAGGATGGCCGTTACGAAGACGCTAAAGAGTTGCAAGGCCGTCTGGCCAAATTGGCGCGCGCGACGGCGGCAAGCGGAGTTGGTCATTTGAAAGCGGCGCTGGATATGACCGGCTATTACGGATTCATTGCTCGTTCGCCGATGCCGAATCCGACCGACGACGAACGCAATGAAATTGCCGAAGCGATTGCCGAATGCGAACTGTTTGAAAAGAACGAAGAAGGAATCTGGATCGAGAAAAACGATTTCTTCGTGCATGAATACGCAGATTGATTTTGATAACGACGCGGCGAAGCAGTGATGGGGAGAGGCGGAGAAATAATCTCGCCGCGTCTTCCGCGTCTGAATGTTTCCGTGTCGCCGAAAGAGGGAGAGAGGATGACCGACCACCAAACCATCAGTTTCAGTGACATTCCAAAAACATCACAGCTATACAAGGATTTTCTTTACGACTTCAATCGCGTTTCCAACTTCTATCAAACGGAAGGTTTGGACATCGCTTCGCTCGTTCCGCGAGCGAAGAAGGTCACTGCTCAAACCTTTCAACGTGACGCTGTCGCAGACGTGCTGGCCGATCAGAACGCGCAGGCCGGAGCCGGCGAATTGACCTTCGCCAACATTGAACGTTTGCGGCAATCGGATTCTGTCGTGGTCATCACAGGCCAGCAGGCCGGGTTGTTCACCGGACCGCTTTACACCATCTTCAAGGCTTTGACGGCGATCAAGCTGGCGGAACATTTGCGCTCGCAGGGCGTCAACGCGGTGCCTATGTTCTGGATCGCGGCGGAAGATCACGACTTTCAGGAAGTCAATCACACTCGCCTGGTCAATCGCGAAGGCCAGCTTGTGACGGTCACTTACACCGCCTGTTCGCCGAAGGAAGGAAAGCCTGTCGGCCACGTTCGTTTGTGCGAAGAAATCGGCGGCAACATTGACGAATTGTTTGCCGCTTTGCCCGAATCGGAATTCGTTCCGCGACTGGCTGAAGACCTGCGACAGGCTTACAGCGCCGGGACAGGCTTTGCCGACGCCTTCGGCAAAATGATGATGCGGTTGATCGGTCATTACGGCGTCGTTTTGATCAATCCGCTGGACGACCGTTTGAAGCACGTGTCCGGAGAAATTTATTCGCGGGCGATGGCTCGCGTGCCTGAATTCGCCAGCCGTCTGGTTTCGGCCAGTTCGCAACTTGAAGCCGCCGGTTACCACGCTCAGGTTTACACCAGCAACGAAGCCGTCCCGCTGTTTATGCTGGACGAAGGCCGCCGCACGGCGATGGTCAGAAACGACGACGGACGCTTTCATCTGAAAAACAGCGAAAAGAGTTTTGCCGCTGATGAATTGCTGGAAACCGTCAATCGCTGTCCGAATTGTTTCAGCCCGAACGTGACTTTGCGGCCAATCGTTCAGGATTTTCTGTTGCCGACGGTTGCTTACATTGGCGGCCCTGCGGAAATCGCTTACTTCGCTCAACTTCGCCCGAACTATTCATTGCTTGGTCGCGTCGAACCTGTCGTTCTGCCGCGCGCCAGCTTCACGTTGATTGAAAAACGCCATGCCAAAACGATGACGAAATACGGCATCGAATTCAGCGACCTGTTTGAAGGGCAGGAAGCCGTGCTGAAGAAAGTCGTCGAGAAAAGCCTGGACAACGACACTGCTCGCGCATTCGATGAAACCGAAAAGTTGTTTGAAGAGCAGTTGGAAAAGCTGCGCGCTTCGCTGGTGTCGGTTGATCCGACATTGGGCGATGCGTTGAAAGGCGGACGCGAAAAGATTCTTTACCAACTCAACAACCTGCGCACCCGGTTCATACATAACCGCACCAAACGCGACGAAACCACAGGGCAACAAGTCGAACGGCTTTTCGCAGCGCTTTATCCGAACAAGGGGTTGCAGGAACGCGAAATCAACGTCGCCTATTTCCTGGCGCGATATGGTTACGAATTGATTGATCGTTTGTATGCGGAAGTCGAGATCGGCAACAATGACCATCGGCTGGTTTATTTGTGACGGAGGTAAAAGCTGTGAGCGCCGAACCGAAACGCATTTACACGATGGAAGAATATCTGGCTTTGGAGCGTGAGTCTGAGGTTAAGCATGAGTTCCGCAATGGTGAAGTCTTCACGATGAGCGGTGGCACTTTGAATCACGATCTGGTGATGGGAAACATTTTTGATTTGATGCGCTCCAAAGTACGCGACAAGGGTTGCAAAGCCCTGACCAACAACGTGCAAATCAAAACTCCAGCGATGCTTCCTTACCGATACGCGGATGGCAGTGTGGTGTGCGGCAAGATCGAGGTCGAGGTGTTCAACGGTTGCGATTTGCTGTTGAACCCTGTTTTGATTTGGGAAGTTCTTTCGCCCAGCACTGAGGCTTATGATCGAGGCGACAAGTTCACTTACTACAAATCCATCCCCAGCTTGAAAGAATATCTATTGATAGCTCAGCATCGCCCGCACATCACCAAATATGCCAAGCAGACCGAACGCATCTGGTATCGCGAAGAATTCAACGACCTGGGAGAAAGCGTCGAGCTTTCATCGCTTGATTGCGTGTTACCACTGAATGAGGTTTATCAGGACGTAATCTTTCCTTCGCAATCCTGACGCTTGCCGCTTACTGTTTGCTGCCCGCCGGATCGCCTCTTTGTTCGCGAACGATTTCCAGAAAAGATTTAGCCGCGTGCGACAGCGAAGTTTCACGCCGATAAACCAGTCGCAAGGTCTTTTCGATCTTCAGCCCTTTGACCTGCACTTCAACCAGCTTGCAGGAATTGATTTCGGCTTCGACCGCCAGACGCGGCAGGATGGCGATGCCGACATTCAGCAACACGAATTCCTTGATTGTTTCCAGCGTCGCCAATTCCAGACAGATGTTCAGCGGAGTTCGGTTTTGCGCGAACAATTCGAAGATTTTCGTTCGCGCCGGAGTCTTGACGTTGTGAGCGACGAATTGCTCTTCGCCCAGGTCTTTGACCGTCACTTGTTTGCGTTTGGCCAGCGGATGTTTGGGCGGAACAACCAACGTCAACTCATCGCGATGAACTTCGATTGATTGCAATCCAGGATGAAGCGGGTCGAACGACAGAAAACCAAAATCCAGATTTCGCTCTACGACTTCCAGAGGTATTTTCTCCGAGACATTTCTGAAGACCTCGATCTTGATGTTCGGATGACGCCGCCGATATTCCATCAGCAGAGGCGGCAGCAGATAAAGCGAAGTGCTTTCATTCGCGCCAATCGTCAATCGTCCGCGAAACATTCCGCGCAATTCGCTGATTGATTCTTTGGCTTCGTCGCGCAGGTTGATCATTCGTTGGGCATATGAAAGCAAAATTTTTCCGGCTTCGGTCAGCGCGCCGTTCTTACTGCTGCGGTCGAAAAGCGATTCGCCAAGCTCTTCTTCCAACCGTTTGATGGCGATGCTGATTGCCGGTTGAGTTCGCAACATCTTTTCCGCCGCTCGCGAAAAACTTTTCTCTTCGGCTATGCACAAAAAGATTTCCATCTGAGATAAGTCCAAAATTTCCCCCTCAGTTGTTTAACCACGGTCTCGTTACGCTCCGAATGGGCATAAGAATCATTTATATGATAATGGATTCTGATTAGCTTGCAATGATCCGATGAATTAAATCAATAAACATTCCCATCAGGTGAGTCGGCCAAACACGAAAGCCAGCCGCTGTAAACGACTGGCTTTCGTGTGAAAAGAGAGATGAAAACACAAATCAGGCTTCGATCAATTTCCGCAGAGCGCGACGCTTTCTGCTTGTCGTTGCCTCACTTCATTTGACCGGTTCCCCATTTGACGGCATTGGCGATCATCGTTTGATACCAGTCAGTGGTCCAAACGTCCGGGCGATGCCCCAGGGCGTTGTACATCACTTTGCCTTTGCCGTAATCGTGCCACCAGACCAGCGGGAAT
>CAYRQB010000289.1:0-7767 GCA_964426025.1 uncultured Heliomicrobium sp. | reverse complement strand
AGCGCGCTAAAGAATTTCAGCATTTTTAACCAGCCGTAAGACCGGCTGGCCTAACGGCCCTTCGGGAAAGCCCGATGAATCGGGCTGAGCAATTACATCAAAACAATTTCAATTCGGCAGTCAATTGACTGCAACTGGTGAAAACGCGATGAAAGCCTGGCGAGTACACGAATGGTGCGAACCGGATCAAATATCTTTTGAGGAAATCGAATCGGCTGAACCCGCCGAGAACGAAATCAGGATCAGGAATAAAGCCGCAGCCCTGAACTTTTACGACATCCTGTTGATTCAAGGAAAGTATCAGGTCAAACCGCCTCGTCCATTCACTCCGGGTTCAGAAATCGCCGGTGTGGTTGATGCAATCGGCAGCGGCGTTGCCGATTTCAAAGTCGGCGACCGAGTTCAGGCGATGGCGTCCAATGGCGGTTTCGCCGAATTTTCGCTGGCTCCGGCGTCAAAAACTTTTCGCATCCCCGACGCGATGAGCTTTGAGGAAGCGGCGGCAATGATCGTCATTTACCAGACTTCGTATTTTGCGTTGACGACCCGAACAACCGTCAACGCGGGGGATTGGCTGTTGGTTCACGCGGCGGCTGGCGGGGTGGGAACTTCGGCGATGCAAATCGGTCGCGCATTGGGCGCTCGCGTCATTGCCACCGCAGGCAGTCAGGACAAACTGGATTTCTGTTTGTCGCAGGGCGCTGAACAAGCAATCAATTACCGCGATGCGTCGTGGGTTGATCAGGTCAAACAAATTACCGGCGGGCGCGGAGCCGACATCATTTACGATCCGGTCGGTGGAGAAATTTTCGATCTTTCAACCAAATGCATTGCGCCCGAAGGCCGTTTGCTGGTCATTGGTTTCGCAGGCGGGACGATTCCTTCGATTGCCGCCAACCGCATTCTGCTGAAAAACATTTCGGTCATCGGAGCCTACTGGGGCGGTTATCTGGAACATCACCCAAATTACATGGCCGAAACTCAAACGGCGCTGTTCAAAATGTATGAAGCCGGTCAGATCAAACCGGTCGTCTCGCAAACTTACGATCTGAAAGACGCCGTCGCCGCATTGCAAGCTTTAGGGACGCGAAAAACCCACGGCAAAGTCGTTCTGACAATGTGACTCCCCTATTGTAATAACCAGCGAGGTAAGCCCTCGCGCAGCTAAAAATAAAGGAGTATTTCATGAACTCACGAACTGGGAGAATTTTTCTTTTGGGATTGGTCAGCGCCATCTTGTTAATGGCGCAAACGGCCTGCTCATCGCAAAACACCGCGCCAGCCGACAATCAATTGGCGACGGCCAGCCCTACGCCTGATGCGGCAATGATTGGCACTTCGCCGACTGATTCAACTGCAGGTCAGGCGACCGGACAAAGCGGCGGCGCAGTAGCTTCGAATGCAAGCAGTGGATCGTCGAATCCGGGCGCTGGTTCGCCAGGATCGAATGTTTCTTCAACATCCCCTTCATCCACAACAATGAACAAACCGGCTGCTCCGCCGCCGCCAACTCCCACGCCGCACGTCGTCACGTTGGCGGCTGGCAAACCTATTTCGGTTTGGACGACTTCGACGATCACGACTAAAACCGCCAAATCCGGCGACAAGTTCGTGGCGACGCTGGCCAATCCGATTGTTGACGGAGATTGGGTGGTCGCCAAAAAAGGCGCAACAGTCGAAGGAACCATCATTGACGCAGACCAGGGCGGACGGGTCAAAGGCGTCGCTTCGTTGTCTCTGAGATTGGATCGTCTGACTTTGGCCGACGGGCGCACGGTAAATCTGGATACCAGCCGTTTGACTCGCGAAGCCAAATCAACCAAGAAGAAAGACGCCGCTAAAGTCGGCATCGGCGCCGGAATCGGCGCGGCAATCGGAGCGATTGCCGGCGGAGGCAAAGGCGCGGCCATCGGCGCGGGCGCGGGCGGCGCGGCAGGCGGCGGCATGGTCATGGCAACGAAAGGAGACCCGGCGGTCATCGGCAGCGAAACTCAATTGACCTTCAGACTGACTTCGCCTGTGACGGTCACCAAACGTTAATCCGAAAATGTGTGGAACAGGTTAATAAATTCATTTCTCCGGTCATCAACTTGCTCAAAATCAAAAAACCATTCGTTCTCTTTTGCCTGCTCTTGTTGTTCGCGCCCAGCCTTGCAGCGCAAAACGAAAACGCTCCCCAACAAACGAAACCGCTCAGGATCGGCCTTGTGCTGAGCGGCGGAGGCGCTCGCGGCATTGCGCACGTCGGCGTGCTGGAATGGGTTGAAGAGCAGCGAATCCCCGTCCATTACATTGCCGGAACCAGCATGGGCGGATTGGTAGGCGCGCTTTACGCGATGGGCATGAGACCGGCGGAAATTCGCCAGTTCCTGAACAGCCAAAACTGGGACGAATTGCTGGGCAGCGGCACGAGCTTTGAAAAACTTTCCTTCCGCCGCAAGGAAGACAAGCGCAATTTTCAAAGCGGCATAGAAATCGGTTTGCGCAAAGGCATCAGCCTGCCGCTCGGCGTCAGTTCGGCGCATTACATCGGCCTGCTGATTGACCGCGTGACATTGCCTTATTACGGCATAGGCAGTTTCGACGAATTGCCGATTCCATACCGCGCTGTGGCGACGGATTTTCTGGCGGCCAAACCGGTCGTGATGAAAGACGGTTCGTTGGCCAGCGCGATGCGGGCGACGATGTCAATTCCCGGAGTCTTTCCTCCGGTTGAACGCGACGGCAAAGTTCTGGTGGACGGCGGACTGCTCAACAACATTCCCACAGATGTCGTCCGCGAATTCCAGCCCGATGTTGTCATCGCCGTTGATGTCGGAACAAAACCCGGCGATATGGAAGCCATCGCCTCCATCGTCGGAATACTGCAACAGTCAGTGACGGTAATGACCATCAACAACGAATTGCGCAATCTGCGACTGGCGGACATCATCGTCGCGCCCGAACTTGGAAATATTTCCGCGCTGGATTTTGTCGGCTTAGACAACATTGCCAGGCTCGGTTATCAGGCCGCCGCGCAAAAATCCGCCGTGCTGTCGCGCTTTTCGCTGGGCGAATCCGAATGGCAGCAGCATCTGGCCGAACGCAAAGCCAGACAGCGCGCGGCGATTCCTGTTCCGATGGATGTGCAAATTGCCGGAGTTGACCCCAACGCGCAACAATCGCTTCATCGCAAACTTGACGATTTCATCGGTCAACCGCTGGACATTGATCGGCTGGAAACACAATTAACCAAATTCACCGGACTGGGCCGATACGAAAGCTTCGATTACGGATTCGCCAACCAGAAGATCGGCGCAAACGGCGACGTGTTGCAAATTCGCGCCATAGAAAAACCGCACGCTCCGCCAACCTTGATTCCAGGAATTGAAATTGACGGTTCGGACGTCAACTCGATCAACTTTACGCTGGGAGCGCGCGCGACCTTTTTCGATGTCGGATCGTACGGTTCCGAATGGCGAATTGACGCAAAGGTGGGATTCGGCAATCTGTTCGCAACGGAATATTTCAAACCGCTTGGTCGCAATGGATTCTTTCTGGCTCCGCGCGCCGCATATCGCCGCGATCGTCAGGCGCTGTTCATCGGACGCGCAAGGCTGGCGGAATATCAGGCGGATTTGTCCGGATCGGCATTCGACTTCGGCTACCTCGCTTTGCGCGGCCAATTGCGCGCAGGATTTGAATACACCAGAGTCGTCGCTAGAACCAGCACAGGTCAGCCGGAACTTCCCGCATTGGATGGCAACGTCAACGCTCTGCGCATTCGTTGGGCTTTTGACGGCCAGGACAGCCCGACATTGCCGACGCGCGGATTGCGATTGATCGCAGAAGCTCGTTGGTTTCTTTCTGCGCCGAACGCTACGGAAGATTTTCGGCAATCTGAAATTCGCGGCTCATTCTTCACGCCGATGTCTTCGCAAGGCTCACTGTTTTTCGCAGGCTCTGCCGGAACGGTTTTTGGAAAAGAAGCGCCGCCATTTCAGCAATTCCTGATCGGAGGCCCATTCCGCTTCGGCGCATACAACCGCGATGAACTGCGGGTCAATGAATACTTTCTGGCGACTGCCGGTTACCTGCATAAAATCAATCAACTGCCGTCTTTGATCGGCGGCAACATTTACGCCGGAGCCTGGTTTGATCAACTCGGAACCTGGGGCGGACTGACTTCGCAATACGATTCGCAACGATACCGTGCGGCGATGTCAATCGGCTTTGTCATGGATACCAAAGCAGGACCGTTTTCCATCGTCGGAACTCGCGGCGAAGGCGGGCGCGGCAAAGTCTATTTTTCGCTAGGAAGGTTTTTCTGACATGAACAATGTGATTTTCAGTGGCAGGGTTTTCCATGTTCTGTTTGTCTTTTACCTGAATCTTGCGCTTTGTAGTGCGGCCAGCGCGCAAAAAGCAAAAATCAGCGAGGACGGTTCAAAGCTTGAACTTGGCGAACGCGTTTTGCTCACCAATGAGAAGGACGGTTTTATGTCCGTCCATCAGATTCGATCTTCGCCCGACGGAAAATATTTCGTCGTCATCGGCTGCGGTTACGAATGCAATGACAACGCCGGTTTTCTGTTCAACGCCGATGGCACTGGCAAAAGAAAATTCACCGCTCGATGGGATTTCATTCTGCAAGATAAAGTCGAATGGTCAGCCGATGGCAAAAAACTTTACTACTACCGCATCAATTCATCCGGCGCTGATCCGCCAACGAATGCTCCGGCGGAGGGATGGGTTGAAATCAATCTGAAGACCGGGCAGAAAGCCTCAGCCTCATCTCGTGCATTAAAACCGAAATCCAGTTACGGCGTTTTCAATGTTCTGCACAACGATTGGCTCAACGTGCGTGAAACCCCGAGTCCCAAAGCCAGAATCGCGGCTCAATTGCCGCCAGCCGCCAAAGGCATTGAATTCACAGGTCAGCAACGAAAATTTGGCAGAACGGTCTGGGTCAAAATCGTTTACGCCGGCGTCACAGGTTGGGTGAATCAGAATTACCTTTACGAAGAATCGAAAGAAAAATAAACAAACCATGCTCCAAAGATATTCACTGGCCCTGGCCATCGAAAATTTCCTGCCTCTGTTTCTGTTGACATTCGGTTTGCTTGTTCTGGCGCGAATGCTGAAGCGCAAGAACGAAATCGTTGGCGAGTTAAGCTACATCGGCTCAATTCTGATCATCGCCGGACATTTGCTGCCTGCGATTGCCAAACTGATCAACGCCATCAATGGCGGCGATCACGGTTGGTTGATGAACAGTTTGCTGGTGTTGTCGGCGCCGGGCTTTGTTTGTCTGGCTTGGGCGTTGTGGCGCGGTTTGCGCGAAGACGCGGATAAAATCTCCGGCGGTCAGGTTTGGCTTCTGCCTTTGACGTTGAACGCCGGTTTGCTGGCATTGTCCGCCGGAATCAAATTGGTCAGGGGCAGTCAGGCGTGGTTCAAACTTCTGTTGATCATCGTGACCGTTGCCGGTATTGCGGCATTTGTTCAATTGGCCCGGCGGGCGATCCATCATCGGTTGATGATCGCTGCGGGTTTGTTTCTGGTCAGCCTGTTGCTGTCATTGGCGCTGAATTGGCAATCCGCTGAAACTTCGCCGACTGAATCCGCCGAATGGGTAAAACAGATTTCCAACACCATTGCCCAGGCAGCGTTTATGTCAGCCAGCTACTATTTATCAAAAAAAGAAGTAACTACTCAGGCCTTAGAATTGACTCGCAACGAAAGGCATCAGTGAGATGACGGAACAAACGGAAATAACGGAACAGACAGAAGTTCACCGTTTTCTTTTCCGTTTTTTTCGTTATTTCTGTTTGTTCCGTCGTCTATTCAAGCATTTCATTATCAGGCCGCTTGATAGGCTGAGCAGTTACAAAAAGAAATCCATTACGATTCGACCGGCGATCACCTATAATCTGAAACCCAAGGAGTAAATTTATGGATATCGTCGTTGATACGTTCCCCAAACTCGACAAATCCTTTTTATCTGTCTCATCGGATTTTGACGACTCTGCTGATAAAAAATATTGGTGGTCGTGCACACCCGAAGAGCGGCTTCAGCATTTGGAAATTTTGCGCCGAATAAATTATGGCAATCTCGCTACCGCAAGACTTCAAAGAGTTCTTGAGTTTGCTCAATTTACACGGGGTTGAATATCTGCTGGTGGGCGGATACGCCGTCAGCTATCACGGCTACCCCAGAGCAACCAATGATATGGATATCTGGATCGCCATCAATCCGGATAACGCCAATCGAATGATTGAAGTGTTAAGGGACTTCGGATTCAACTCTCCAGACCTCTCGCCCGCCTTATTCCTCAAAGACAAGAGTATCGTCCGAATGGGCGTTGCGCCGATAAAGATTGAAGTCATCAATCACATTGACGGAGTAGTTTTTGAAGAATGCTTCAACGAAAAAGTGTCGGCTATCATTGACGGCGTCAGCATCAATCTGATCAATCTGGAACACCTAAAAATCAACAAAAAGGCCAGCGGCAGATTCAAAGACCTAGCCGATCTGGAAAATCTCCCGTGAAAATTTGCTGTCATTCTTGCCAGTCGTCTGTTGATCGTGCTATGTAAGTATGTACTTACTTACAACTTCTTGCGATGGAGAAGGAAGAATCGAATGAACAAAAAACTGCTGAGAGCGCTTATTGCAATCATCCTGCTGACAGCCGTGGCCATTGGTATCAGTTGCGGCGGCGGGCGTTTCGGTTTCGGCAAAAAAGATGACTTCGTTTTCTCAGGCACGATTGAAACGCGAGAGGTTCGCGTAGGATCGAAAGTCGGCGGACGAGTCGAAGCCGTTCCGGCTTTGGAAGGTCAGGAAGTCACAGAAGGCCAACCGCTCGTGAAATTCGACATTGCCGAATTTGAAGCTCAAAAAGCCCAGGCCGAAGCTCGAGTGCAACAACACCAAGCCAGGTTGGAAAGATTGTTGCGCGGCGCGCGTCCCGAAGAAAAAGCTCAGGCGCGGGCGGCCACTGAAACGGCTCGCGCAAATCTGGATGCCGTCAAAAACTGGCCGCGTCCTGAAGAGGTTGAACAAGCCCGCGCTTCCCTGTCGGCGGCGGAGGCAGATTTGAACAATGCCGAAGCCAGTTTCGAACGCGCAAGGCAATTACGCTTGACGGGCGACATTTCTCAACAGGAATTCGATTCGGCCAAATTCCGGCTTGATAACATCCGCGCCCGTCGCAACGCCGAAAAGAAACGGCTGGACCTGTTGCTGAACGGCAGCCGCAAAGAAGACATTCGTGCCGCCGAAGAAAGATTCCGTCAGGCGCAGGAAGCCGAAGCGCTGGTGCTGGCCGGAGCGCGAGCCGAAGAGATTGCCGACGCGCGCGCTCAATTGGCTGAAGCCGAAGCCCGACTGCAACAGATCAAGGTTCAGCTTGACGAAGGCGTGGTCAAATCTCCTGCCAACGCCACAGTCGAAGTCCTGAGCGTCCGTCCAGGCGATTTGCTGACGCCGAATCAAACCGTCGCCCGGTTGCTGGAAAAGGATCAAATCTACGTTCGAGTCTACGTTCCCGAACCGCAACTCGGCTTGGTCAAAGTCGGCCAGAAAGCGAAGATCAAGGTAGACACATTCCCCGACCGGATGTTTGACGGCGTCGTTGAACAGATCAACTCACAAGGTGAATTCACTCCGCGCAATGTGCAAAGCCGCGACGAACGCAATCATCAGGTCTTCGGCGTCAAAGTTCGCATTGACAACCGCGAAGGCAAATTGAAATCGGGAATGGCCGCAGACGTTACTTTGGA
>CAYRQB010000288.1:0-7781 GCA_964426025.1 uncultured Heliomicrobium sp. | reverse complement strand
AAAATGAAACGAAAGAAACAATGTCTTTTGTCCTGGCTACGCCTTTGTTTCTTTGCGTCTTCGCGGTCTTGCATGAGATTTCAATTTGCACAGTCTTCGATTAAACAAGAGGTTTGCGGCAATTGCTACCGAGTACAAATCAATCCAAACGAATAATCATGCTCAGTCTGGCCGCGTTGTTCTGGCTGGCCGGAAATTCAATTCATTGGCGTGCATCGGCTCAGAATTCGGCTGAAGCTTTTTTGCGCCAGGCACGAAGTTTGTTCGATGATCGCAAATTTGCTGAAGCCGCCGTGATTGCGCGTCGCGCTCGCGAATCAGACCCGAAGCTGCGCGACGCCTGGCAAATTGGAGGACTGGCGCTGCAACTTTTGCAGCAATATGACCGAGCCGAACAGGAGTTCACCGAAGCGTTGAAGCTGTTTCCGAACGATGTTGAATTGTGGTTCTGTCTTGCCCGCGTGCAATACCTGCAATCTTCGTTGAAAAAATCCGAAGCCTCTGCTCGGCGAGCGATCGGGCTTGGACCGGATTCAGCCGACGCTCACACGCAATTGGCGATGACGCTTGAAGCCTTGAACGATGACGCAAACGCGCTGATTCATTATCGCCGCGCCATCAATCTGTACCGTCAGCAAAAGCAAATTCAAACGGTGCCGTTTTTTTACGCGGCGCGATTGCTGGTCAACCGGGGACAATTTGCCGAAGCCGTCGGCTATTTGACGGAATTGATCGCTGCCAATTCGCAATCAAGTCATCTCTACTTCGCTCGCGGCGGGGCTTACGAAAAGCTTGGTAAAACGTCTGAGGCGGAAAAGGATTATCGTCGAGCAATCGAAATTGACGGCCATCAGCAAGCGCGCGCGGCGTTTGACCGATTGAAAGCGGGAATCGCCCTGACGGAGATTCGGGGCGAGGGAAAGAAAGCCGATCGGGTGGGCCTGATCAAATTTCGCGAAGCGTCGGTTCAAACCGGACTCGATTTTACGCTTCGCAATTCGGCGACGCCGCGCAAATATCTGGTCGAAACAATGACCGGCGGAGTGGCGATCATTGATTACGACAACGATGGCTGGGAAGACATTTACTTCATCAACGGCGCTGAATTGCCCGCGATGAAAAAATCATCGCTGCAGTTTTGGAATCGGCTTTTCCGAAATAATCAACGAGGCGGTTTTGTTGACGTGACGGAACACGCCGGACTCAAAGGCGAGGGCTTTTCGATGGGCGCGAGCGTCGCCGATTACGACAACGACGGCGATGCGGACATCTTCGTCGCCGGAGTTCACCACAATACTCTTTATCGAAACGACGGCGGACGATTCAACGACGTGACGGCGAAAGCCGGTTTGACGAATTCCAAACTTTGGTCGGTTGCTGCGGCGTGGTTCGATTGCGACAACGACGGCGACCTGGATTTGTTCGTCGTCAATTACTGCAAATGGCACGCGGACGCCGATCCTTACTGCGGCGCGCAGAAAGAAGGTTGGCGATCTTACTGCTTCCCGGACAAATATGAAGGTTTGCCGAATCAGCTTTTCCGAAACAACGGCGACGGCAGTTTCACGGACGTTTCCGCTGAAAGCGGCATCGGCAAACACATCGGCAAGGGCATGGGCGTGGCCGTTGCCGATTATGACGACGATGGATTGACAGATGTTTTCGTCGCCAACGACACATTGCCGAATTTTCTGTTTCGCAATCTGGGCGGGGGAAAGTTCGAAGAAGTTGCGTTGATTGCCGGAGTAGCCGTCAATGACAACGGTCGTCCGGTTTCCAGCATGGGCGTGGATTTCCGCGATTACGACAACGACGGACGACCTGATTTGATTTTCTCGGCGTTGGAAGGTGAAACCTTTCCGCTGTTTCGCAATCTGGGAAAAGGTTTTTTTGCCGATGCGACCTGGTCGAGCGGCGTTGGCGCGGCAACTGTCAAACGCAGCGGATGGAGTCTGGGTTTGTTTGATTTCAACAACGACGGATGGAAGGACGTGTTTGTCGCCAACGCGCACGTCAACGACAACATAGAACTTTACAACGAACAGACTTATCGCCAATCGAACAGTTTGCTGGCGAATCTTGGCAACGGCGGTTTTGACGATGTCGCGGTTTCAGCGGGCGCCGATTTTCAAATTCGCCGAGCGCATCGCGGAGCGGCTTTCGCCGATTTCGACAACGACGGGCTGATTGATGTCGTGACTACTTCGTTGAACGAACCCGCAGAGCTTTGGCGAAATGAATCAACCGGTGAAAATCGCTGGCTGAAACTCAAGCTCATCGGCGCGCGCAGCAACCGCAACGGAATCGGCGCTCGCATCAAGCTGACGACTGCCGACGGCAAAATTCAGTTCAATCACGTCACGACCAGCGTCGGTTACGCTTCATCCAGCAGTCGAATTGTTCATTTTGGATTGGGAAAAGAATCAAAGGTGAAGACGATTGAAATCCGCTGGCCGAGCGGCGGCATCCAAACTCTGCGTGAAGTGAAATCGAACCAGCTTCTCGAAGTCAAAGAAAGCACGGAGAAGTAATACAAAATGGGCGCGAAGAATCTTGATGAATCTTCGCGCCCATTTGTGTGCTTCGTGTAGAAGTCAGTTAGAAGATGATCTTTCCGGCCAACTGAATGTGACGCGGATAGGCAACCTGCGTATTGCCCGCGTTGCGCGGGAACAGGCTGCCGAAGTTTCGGTCATCCGGGTTGTTGGTGAAATGCAGAACTCCGTACGAATAGGTGTTCGTGAAGTTGAACATTTCGACGCGGAATTGGAAGCCGATCTTTTCCGTGATCTTCGTCATTTTGTTGAACGACAGATCGGCGCTCGGCGGCGAGTGCAACCGCACGGTCGAACTGCGGAACGAAGTGAAGCGCGGCGCGAAGTTCGGCACGCGAATCATATCCACGTTCTGAAGTGAGCAACCATCCAGGTTTGCGCTGAAGCTTTGCAGCGCCAGCGTTCCGTTGTCCAGCATGCGCGCGGCGCAAACCGATCGGACTGCGGGATTGTTTCTATCCGGGTAAGTGCGGAAAGCCCAAACCTGATCCGAACCTTTCCAGTCTATGTTTTTCAGGTAAGCATCCGGATTGATCCACATGATGTTGCCGTTCAAATCCCACGGACGACCCGATTGCCATTGCAAAATCAGACTGGATTGCCATCCGCTGAAGATTTTGCTCAGGAACCCATTGCTGAAGTTCAGGAGTTTTTGGCCTTCGCCGAAGGGCAATTGATAAACCGACCCTATCGTAAAACGGTGCGGACGATCTGCCAGATACAAACCGCGTTGTTTGATGCCTTTTTGCAAATCGTTGAATCCCCATTCTTCGATCTGCTTGGAGAAAGTGTAAGTCGAAGTGATGTTCAAACCATTGCGGGCGCGTTTTTCAAACGTCACCTGCAAGGAATTGTAATCAATGCGGCCATCGTTGCGCGTGACTTCGGTGATGCCACCGAAATGCGGGAAGGGGCGTGCAAGTTGGAAACGTGAAAGTCCGGTCGCAGTGAAGTGATTGGTCCCGGCAAACGGTGCCAGGCCGCGAAACGGATTGGGCAGTTGTTCATTGCAGAAAACCGGATTGCCGCCCTCCAACGGGTTGCATTTCTGCCGGAACGCCAGATCAGGTTCATTGAACGGGCGAGTGGTTTGCAGCTTCAACGTGCGATTGCCGACGAAAGAAACTTCCAGTTTCGATTCCCAGGGCAACTGATACTGGAAGCCCAACGAAAACTGATGAACATAAGGAACCTGGAATTGCGGATTGACAAAGTTGAATCCGCGTCCGAGGAATGTTGAAGCGCCGCCGGATGCTCCGGGAGGAGTGGCGATGCCCGTGGGGAATGGATTGCTCAGGATGTCTCCAACCGGCGTTCGACCGCCATCGTTCGAGTTGATGATCGGAGTGCTGATCGAAAATCCGTTGAACTGCATGAAATCGTTGTTGGGATTGACGAAATAAAGTCCCCAACCGCCGCGCATGACCAATTTGTCTTTCAACAGATAAGCAAAGCCGAGTCGCGGTTGAATGTTATTCCAGTCAATGTCCGCCGCGATGCGCGGAATATCGCCAACGCCGGCGAAATTCAACCCGCCTCTCAGTTGCGGCAGGCCTGGGAACTGAGTGCGATTGATCAGCGAGTTGGCCGGATTGGTGATGTCGGCATCAAAGCCGCGATTCAAACGGTCATACCGTTCGTTCGGCGCAACGTTGACATCCCAACGCAACCCCAGGTTGATCGTCAGCCGACGGTTGAATTTCCAATCGTTCTGGAACCAGGGCGCGTAATACTTGCCCAGTGTGGTCGGGAAAAGGTTGAAATCCGACTGGCCGCCGACATAACCCAGCAGGAACGACGCGATGGAATCTCCGCTGTTCGGATCGCCTTGATCGAAACGCGCCTGAGTAAAGCCGCGTGTTCCGGTGATGAGGAACGGGCTGCCTTCATTGCGTGTGATGAATTGCGTCCAGCGCATGTCAACGCCAGCGCGCCAGGTTTGCGATCCGCGAATCCAGGTGATGTTCGGATGCGAAGCGATGGTGTTGGTGATGTTGTTGCCGCGGAATCTGCCCAGTGAGTTGTAATCGGCGAAGGTGTATCGCCCGAACGAGGTGATTCCGGGAACCTGACTGACCAGACTTGGCGAAAAGCCGAGCGTGGTTTTGTCGAACCCGATGTTGCCTTCGCCAAATCCGTCTTCTATGAAACGGTTGAACGAAGCGCGGAAGTTGAAGATGAAAGTCGGCGAAAGCGTCGCCAGATGGTCAACCACAAATGCATCGTTGATGCGTTTGAACGGTTGTTGTCCGTCCTGTCCGGGGCCGCTGAAAACGCCGTTGACGTTACGATCTTCCGTACGGTCGTTCTGAGCGAACCGGACATACATTCGATGCTTCTCGTTGAACTGCTGGTCAATCTTGAAAACGTAGTTGAAGAAAGCATCCGTCGCCGGAATTGGCAGGAAGAGATTGCTGCGAGCGTATCCAGCCACCGGATCGCTGCGATTGGCTTTCGGTTGAAAACCCAGAATCTTTTTCGCAATCGGATTGATGCGGCTGGCGGGAATTTTGTTACCCGGGAACGGATCGCGCCGCCATCCACCGGGCGCTGTGGAATCCGCACGACCTGTCAAAGGATCGTAAATGATGATCGGGCGTCCGGCTCCGTCCACCAACTTGCTGAAATCGCCGTCCAGCATTTCCGGCATCGGCACGGACAGTGTGAGCGGCGAAGGAACGCCTTCACGGTAACCTTCATAGTTGAACATGAAGAAGGTTTTGTCTTTGCCGTTGTACAGCCAGGGGATGTAAACCGGTCCTTCGACCATGAAGCCGTATTGATCGAGCCAGTGTTTGGGTCTGGCGCGATTTGTGGCATTGAGCCGAAAATCATTCGCGTCCAGCCATTCGCGGCGCATGAATTCATAGATCGAACCATGGAGTGCGTTAGTTCCGCTTTTCAGGTTGACGTTGATGATGCCGCCCGTAGTTTTGCCATATTGAGCGTCATACGTGTTCGTCATGATCTTGAAATCCTGCACCGAATCCACAGGCGGAACATAAGCAATGTTATTGCCGCCCGCCTGTCCGTTGTTCGGAGCGCCATCAAGCAGGAATTCGTTGCCGCGCGTCTGGCTGCCGTTAATCGTCCATTCGGCAATCGCGCCGTTGTCAAAGGGGCGTTGCCAGATCGAAGCGCCGTAAAAGTTCACGCCCGCGGTCAGCACACCTAACATAAACGGGTTTCGCGCGTTGAGCGGCAATTCGACGACTTTCTGTCGGTCAATGACTCCACCACGATCCGCCGTGGCGGTCTCGATTACTGCCGCTTCGCCGGTGACTGTGATTTGGTCGCTGATGTTTCCTGCTTCGAGCGTGAAATCAATCGTGGCCACCTGGCTGATGACCAGTTCAAAATTCTCTCTCGTAGCTTTCTTGAAACCTGTGGCCTCGACCGAAACTGTGTAAATACCCGGACGAAGGAATGGAACTCTGTAATTTCCTTCGCTGCCGGTTGTGGCAGAAGTGACTTCATTCGTGCCGACATTTCTTACTTGTACTTGCACGTTTGGAATTGCCGCCCTGTTGGGATCAGTGACGCGGCCAGTGATTGTGGCGCGGAAATCCTGAGCAAATGCTGACATCGCCAGCATCAGGACGCCCAGTAACATCGGCAATGAACTTCTGAGCGCTTTCATCGGTGTAACCTCCAAATTTTAAAAGTGGCGTTGTTTGCCAACGGGTTGAATATGGGAAATTGCAAGCTTGATTGCTTTGCAGCCAACAGACACTTACCAAAGACTCACGGAATGACTTTGGTTAGCAAGGGCAGTCAAAAAAAAACAACATCGTATTCGGGCGCAAAAATGCCGCCAAAATACACGTATCGGCTTCAAATAGAAAAAAAACTGTTTTGGACTTAAACAGGTATTTCCCAGCAAATTGAAATTATTCATTGCTCCTGCGATTGGGAGCCAAGTAAGGCAACCGGATTATGTGGCTGATTGGTTAAACCGTCAAGCTTTTAACTATATTTAGCCGTCCGAATCGTTAAATACGGTTTTGAAGGAATAGTTGAGGGCAAATGTCAGGATGAAGGCAGCGAAAATTGCCGCCGGCATCTGCCCTTTTATGGAAGAAACTATCTCTTCGGCGAAGTTTTTTTACTGGAAGACGGCAGCGAAGACGCTTCCGGATTCGGCTTTTCTTGCCTTGCCGAAGTTTTGTCAGATGAGACCTGGGCGATGACGCCAAGCCGCGACAGTCCAAAACCGAAGAGAGTCAGGATCGCCAGAAAGAGCGCAACGAAGATTGCGAAGCTGAACAATCCTTGTACGAAGCGAAGCAAATTGGTTGGCCCGCTGGTTCTTCGTAGGCTTTTCTGTGATTGCTGATTGAGAAATTCCTGGTAACGCGCGCGATAGCTGGCAAACCCTTTGGGAGTATCGCCAGGCGATTCGGCTGCGGAGTTCCCGTCGGAGTTTCCAGGCAAAATTGAAATATGCTTTGATTTCATCTCAAGCCTCCTTCCTGGTTTAACGAGTTATCAACAGCCCACGATCAGGGCATAAACTGGGTTCGGGGCACGGAAGCGGGGCGTTTGACGGGGCACGAACGGGGCATGCAATAAATATCTTAATGATCCGGATTGGTGAAAGAACGAGAAAAAGTAAAGAGCAACTTAGGGTGGCTGAACCAATGGCCAATCAATTCCAAAACGGAAGATTTGGCTCAGTCGAATGGGCTTCTACTTTGAGAGCCTTTGCACTCAGGTGAGGGTGATTGCTTTGTCTGGGGGATTGCAATGAATCGTAAGTATCGTAAGTGACAGGGGCATCTTAAAAAATTGCCTTGCGCCGTGTCAAACCGGATTCGAGTCTGATCGCTTTTCACGGCGGTTTTGAAACCGCACAGCTTTGAATTACTATCTGGTCTCGCCTTTTTAGTTCCGTTTGAAAAGACAATACCCGCCGGAAATAGGGTTACATCTTCGTTGCATCTGGTTTGCATCTGGGAGGTCCAAGCTTTGAGAAAACAATGTCAGCGCATTTCGATATTTGTCTTTGTCATCATTTTTATGGTCGGTTTCGCCGCTTTGCGTCCGCAAGCTGTGAGTTACGACCGACTGGCCGAAGAAAAGCTGGCGCGTGATTACATTCAGGCGATGGAACTGGTTCGGGAAAATTTCGTCGTTGAAGTTGATTACGAGACGCTGACCAACAACGCCATTCAGGGCATGTTACGAGTGCTTGATCCTCATTCGAATTTTTACGACCGCAAAGCG
>CAYRQB010000287.1:2898-7790 GCA_964426025.1 uncultured Heliomicrobium sp. | reverse complement strand
GAATTCCGGAATTTGTTTAAGGGCATCCAAAAATACCCGCCGATTCCGTCAAAAGTTCCGAAAAAACTCTGCCAGCGGCTGCAAAACACTACTCCAGCATCGTTAAATCGGATGACGGTGTTAAAATTGTAAAGTCACATCAACAATAGTTGGATCCACAAAAACTTTTATCACAGGAATTTGCCATGACGATTTCACGGCCAGGCGGATATTTTACCACCGCGATAATTTTTGTCGCGATCATGGCGGCTATGGCCTATCAATCCAGCCACGCTCAATCCCAGAACAAAGACCGCACAACCAATGACCAGAAACAACAGGACGCCGGGACATTGCGCATCGAAACCGAGCTTGTCCAGATTGACGTTGTCGTCAGCGACAAACAGGGAAAGCTGGTCAACGACCTGAAGCGCGAAGATTTTCAATTGATCGAAGACGGCAAATCGCAAAACATCACGCACTTTTCCGTCGGCACGGCCAAACGCCAGGCCAATTGGCTGAGAACCGATCGGCGCTCAAATGCGAAAGATCAACGGCCTTTGCCTCAACAACAGTCTTTGGACGTCGGGCGTTATCTGGTGCTGGCTGTGGACGACCTGCATCTGTCGCCAGGCAATTTGATGCAAGCCAAAAAATCGCTGCTCAAATTTATTGATCACCAGTTAAGCGTCAGCGATCAAATCGCCTTGATCACAACCAGCGGCGCAATGGGAATGTATGAGCAATTCACCACTGACCGCGAAGCCTTGAAACGCGCGATCAGTCGTCTGCCGGTCAGCGAACGCAAGGTCACAACCGATTTCGACGTGCCTCGCATCACGCCTTACCAGGCGGAGTTGATTGATATGGGCGATTCTGAGGCTTTGGAATTGGCCGTGCAGGAACTGATGAGGCAGTTGCAAATGGACAGGCGAATGGCGACGTCGCAAGCTCAGGGCAAAGCCCGCATGATCAACCAGCAAAACACCAGCATCACCGTCTCCACACTTTACACGCTGGAAAATGTCATTCGCGGTTTGCGCGATCTGCCCGGACGCAAAATCATAGTGTTGCTGTCGGACGGTTTTTTGCTCGGCGGTTTCAGTAACGGCAGGCATTTCGATGTTCGGCGCATCACTGATGCGGCGACGCGTGCAGGCGTGGTGATTTATTCCCTGGACACTCGCGGGTTGATCGCCATGCCGTCAAGCATGGAGGCTTCGCAAAGAGGTTTTGCCGAAACCGGCGCGCTGGGCGGAGCGCGAATGCGCATTGAAAACAGTTCCATCGAAGCCGAGCGCGACGGCATGTATGCGCTGGCTGCCGACACCGGCGGTTCGGCGTTTTTCAACAACAACGACCTGGGAGCCGGATTGCAAAAAGTTCTGGACGATACCGAAACTTATTACCTGCTGGCTTTTGAACCGACGGTTTCATACCGCGACGGGCGTTTTCGCAAAATTGAAATCCGCATTCCGTCGCGGCCTGATTTGAAAGTCCGCACTCGAAAAGGTTATTTCGCGCCCGACGACAAAGCCGCAGAAAAAGAAGCGCGCGAGATTGCCAAAGCCGAAGAAAAGGACAAACAGAAATCGCCGGAGAAGTTGGCGAAAGAAGCTCAATCGGCCAAAGAAGCTCTGTTGCGAGACGGCGTCAGTTCGCTTTACCCGCTGCGAGGCATCCCTGTCGAAATGTCCGCCAGCTTCATCAATACGCCGGAGGACGGTTCGACGGCTGACATCGTCGCTCACATTGACGCCGTTCCAATTAAATTCAACCTCGTCGGAGATCGCCATCAGGCGACGCTGGATGTGGTGGGTTTGCTTTACGACGAAAACGGCAAGCTGGTTGAAAACTTCAGCAATTCGTTGGAAATGAATTTGAAAAATTCGTCGTACCAAAGCACGTTGAAGAACGGCATCGTCTTTCAGAAATACCTGAAGCTGAAACCGGGTTATTACCAATTGCGCCTTGTCGCGATTCAAAGCGGTTCAAAGGAAATCGGCAGCGATTCGCAATGGATTGAAATTCCGAATCTGGAAAAGAAAAATTTGACGCTGAGCAGCATCTTCTTCCCCGCCGAAAATGATTTGAATCCGCCGCAGACGCAATCGGAGAAAACCGACAAAGAAGACACTCAAAACGCCAAATCGAACGGCAGCCGCACCAAGCAGGTTTATCGCCGGTTCAAACGCGACGGCAGTTTCGATTTCATGGTTTTCGCCTACAACGCCAAACCCGATGAAAAAGGCGAAATGGATTTGGCGATTCAAACGCAAATTTATTCCGGCAACAAACTGATTTTGGCCACGCCGCTGAAAAGTTTTCTCAGCTCAATCGAAGCCGGCGTATCCGCGGGCGTCAACCGTCAGAACGGTCAGACAGAACAAGTTGATTATCAACGACTGCCTTATCTGGCCAGATTACAACTCAATGCTTTCGAGTCCGGAGAATACGAACTGAGGCTGGTTGTCATTGATCGCAATGCGAAGTCCAGCGCCAAACGTGTTATAAACTTTACCATCGAATAAGGGCTGGAAAGCCCTGGCAATTCGGCAAAGCGTTTGCCATCCTTCAATCAAGCCAGAGTGATTTATGCTTTTCCGCCGCGCAAAAACTCTGTCTCTGAATTCAATGCTGCCGCTGACGGCGGCAATTCTGTTGTGCGCCGCCATCTCCGCTCAGAATGACAAGCCCGGACAAAACCGGCAATCCCGACAAACAACCAATCAGGACAACGTGCTGCGCATCGAAACCGAATTGGTGCAGATTGATCTGGTCGTCACGGACAAACAGGGAAAACTGGTTCGCGATTTACAGCGGGAAAATTTCGAATTGTTCGAAGACGGCAGAAAACAACAAATCACGCATTTCGCCGTTGGCACTTCCGTCCAACCTGCTCGATGGCTGACGACTGAACGCAAACGTTCGGTTGACGGCCAAACAACAGGCTCGACCGTCACTGAAACCCTGGCGGGAAGATACATAGTTCTGGCGGTTGACGATTTCCATCTGGCGACGGAAAACCTGTTGACGGCCAAACGCACGCTGAAAAAATTCATCAACGAACAGATGGTGGCCGGCGATCAGGTTGCCATCGTCAACACCAGCGGAAACATCGGCCTGTTCCAGCAATTCACCCGCGAACGCGTTGTGCTGGAACGAGCCGTCGCCCGTTTGAACGTGCAAACGCGATCTGCAACCAGCCAGTTCGACATTCCGCGAATCACCGATTATCAGGCAGAGTTGATTGACAGCGGCGACCGCGATGCTCTGGAAATGGCCGTTCAGGAAATTCTGCGTCAGGAACCATCCGACCAGAATCAACCTCCGGGCGGAGCAGGCGGCAGCGGCGGTAGATCAGGTCGAGTCGGTGGCGGCAACAATTCACAGTCCGACGGTTCTGAATCTTCAGCCAGAAACAGCGCCATTTCTCGATCGTTAAGCCGTGCGCGAATGATCGTCGCCGAAAACGCCAATTACACGCGCGCGACACTGGCAACGCTGGAAAAGGTCATTCGATCTTTAAGCCCATTGCCCGGACGGAAATTGATAGTGCTGTTGTCGGACGGTTTTTACCTGGGCGGAAATTCTTCTTCGCAGATATTCGACATGCGGCGAATTACGGACGCGGCGACTCGCGCGGGAGTGGTCATCTACTCGATTGACGCTCGCGGATTGGCGGCTGTCACTCCGGGCGGCGGCGCTTCCGAAGGCAGAACTCTCGATCCGCAATTCGCCGGAATCCAGGCCAGAATGGACAGCGCAACCATCGAAGCTGGCCGCAGCGGACTTTATGCGCTGGCCGCGGACACCGGCGGCAAAGTGTTTTTCGACAGCAACGATCTGAATCTGGGATTGCAGCGCGTGCTGGACGACAACGAAACTTATTACGTGCTGGCTTACGAACCCGAAGCATCGCGCCGCGACGGACGATTTCATAAAATCGAAGTCCGCATCGCCAATCACTCAGATTCAAAAGACCTGAAAGTCCGCACGCGTAAAGGTTATTTCGCCGAAGACAAATCGTTGGCCGATAAACGCGAGAACGACGAACGATCAAAAAGCAGCGCCAGCAACGACCTGAAATCGCAAATGCCAGAAAGAACCGTGCAATTGCCGAAAGCCGAAAAGGTCAAACAGATGGTGACCGCATTGTCCTCGCTCTTTCCCATCAGAGACATTCCGGTGGAAATGTCAGTGGACTTCGTCAACACCAGAAACGGTTCGTTCGCCGTTGTCAACACTCACATTGAATCGGCCAATCTCAGCTTTGAACAAACCGGCAACAGCTATCAAACATCCGTTGACCTGTCCGGCGTGATATTCGACGAAGCGGGCAAACCCGCCGCCAGTTTCGGCGACAAGATCGGATTGAACCTGAGCCGGGGAAATTTCGATCAACTGGTTAAAAACGGATTCAATTACCGCCGGCTGGAATCGTTGAAGCCGGGTTTTTATCAAGCCAGAATCGCGGTTCGCGAAGAAAGAACCGGCAATCTGGGCAGCGCGGCAAGCTGGGTGGAAATTCCGGATTTGAACAATAAGAAGCTGACTCTGAGCGGCATTTTGCTTTCGGCGGGCAATCAGCCCTTGAGCGATTTGCAAAACACCGCCAACGAATCCAATTACAAACCGCGTCCGTCCTCCGCCAAGCGAAAATTCAAAAGCGGAAGCGACATGGACTTTCTGATTATTGCCTACAACGCCAAAGTCGAAAAGAATTCCGCCGACTTGCTCATCCAATCGCAGGTTTTCGCTGGCAGCAAACTGGTTTACGCTTCGCCGCCTGCGCGCATGACGGTTCAACCGGAATTCGATCTGCAACGCGTGCCTTATGCCGCGCGAGTGTCGCTGGACAATTTCGATCCGGGCGAATACGAATTGCGATTGATGGTGATTGACCGTTTGAC
>CAYRQB010000287.1:0-2798 GCA_964426025.1 uncultured Heliomicrobium sp. | reverse complement strand
GCTCAAAGTCAGCAACCAAACAAATCAAACGATCAGGCCGGAGCGCTGCGCATTGAAACCGAGTTGGTTCAAATTGATCTGGTCGTCACGGATAAACAGGGCAACGTTGTTCACGGTTTGAAGCGTGAGGATTTTGAATTATTCGAGGACGGAAAAAAGCAAACCATCACGCACTTTGCCGCCGGCACATCAAAACAACCGGCTCGCTGGCTGACGACCGAAAGGAGATCCCAAACCGGTTCAACTCAATCATCGCCCGTTGATGAAAAAGCAGCAGACATGACGGGAAGATACATCGTGCTGGCGGTGGATGATTACCATCTGTCGCCCGCCAATCTGATTTACGTCAAACGCACGTTGAACAAATTCATCAAGGAACAAATGGTCGGCGGCGATCAAATCGCCATCGTTTCCACCAGCGGCAACGTCGGCCTGTTCCAGCAATTCACCGCCGAGCGGCAGGTGTTGGAACGCGCCGTCAATCGTTTGAGCATTCAGGAAAAGAAGTTGGAAAATCAAAACTCGATTCCCAGATTGACCGAACATCAAGCCGAATTGATCGAATTCGGAGATCGCGACGCCATCGAACTCGCCATCAACGAAATCCTTCGATTTGAAGAAGCGGATCCAACAGTCACATCGGGAAGCGGAAATTCTCAGCCAAGACAGAACACCAACAGCAGAGGCGGACAAAGCTCGCAATCACAGTCTTCCGTGCAAGGCGGAATTTCACATCGCGAGGTTTTGGAATATCGCGTCCGCATGGCTTCGCGAATGGTCATGGCCATGAATGGAAATTACACGCAGGTCACGCTCAGCACGCTGGAAAGCGTCATTCGTAGTTTGCGCAATCTGCCCGGACGAAAAATCCTGGCGTTGCTTTCGGACGGATTTTTCCTGAGCGGCACAGGCGTTTATTCAAAACTTTTCGACCTGCGACGAATCACCGACGCCGCGACTCGCGCGGGCGTGGTCATCTATTCGATTGACGCGCGAGGCTTGGTCACAATCACTCCGGGCGGCGACGCCACCGAACGAGTCGAGATGGATCCAATCGCCTCCAACGCAAAATCGCGCATCGAGATGTCAGCCATCAACGCCAAACGCGATGGATTGTACGCGCTGGCGGCGGAAACCGGCGGCACGCTGTTTTACAACAACAACGATTTGAATCTGGGTTTGCAGCGAGTGATGAATGCAAATGAAGCCTATTACGTGCTGGCTTATGAACCGGTGGAATCGCGTCGCGACGGACGCTTTCACAAAATAGAAATCCGAGTCGCCGACCGTCCCGAATTGAAAGTCCGCACTCGCAGCGGTTATTTCGCGCCAGACGAAAAAGAGGAAAAAGCCGAAAAGAAGGCCGAAGAAAAACGCCGGGAACAGTTGAAGAATCTCCCGCCCGAAAAATTGACGGCGGAACTGAAGGCCGAGAATGACAAGAAGATGATGGCGGGCATCGGCGCGCTGTTTCCGCTTCGCGACATACCAATCGAAATGGCCGTGGATTTTGTGGAGATGTCCAATTTTTCCGGCGCAATTGTAAACACGCACATCAACGCCGCCAGCATCAGCTTCGCGGAATCCAAAGGCCGCCAGCAAAGCGTCGTCGAAATCGCCGGATACCTTTTCGATGAACGAGGCAAAATCGCCAACAGCTTCAACGAACGAATCAACATCAACGCCAAACCGGAAACTCTGGAGCAGATCAAACGACAGGGATTCAATTACCGCCGCCTGGTCGAATTGAAACCGGGTTTTTATCAGGCTCGCATCGCCGTCCGCGAAGAAAAGTCAGGCCGATTGGGCAGCGCAAACGGATGGATTGAAATTCCCGATGTCAGAAATCAAAAGCTGACTCTGAGCGGCATTATGATGTCCGAAGCGGGCGGAGCGGCTTTGCAGAATTTGGCTGGCGCGGGAACGGCAAATCAAAACGGCAGTTATGCGCCGCGTCCGTCATCGGCTTCGCGGCGGTTCAAATCCGGCGGCGATCTGGATTTACTGCTTTTCGTTTACAACGCCAAAGCCGAACAGAACGCCGTTGACCTGGCCGTGCAAACTCAAATCTTCAGCGGCAGCAAACAGGTTTTCGCCACTCCATTGATGAAAATCGCCGTCGCGCCCGACACAGACCTGCAACGAATCCCCTTCGCCGCGCGAATTCCATTGAAAAGCCTCGCTGCTGGAAATTACGAATTGCGATTGATGGTGATTGACCGGCTGGCAAAGGCAAATGCGCTCAGGCAAGTGAATTTCACGATAGAATGATTCAACCGGCAGTAACTCCTGTTACTATCTTGACGAATGGCTTTTGACGATCTCGGCTATTGCTCGCAACTGCTCGACCATTTCCCTGAACATATCGAACAATAAAGCCTGCGGCCCGTCGCAAAGCGCGCGTTCGGGATAAGGATGAATGTCCACCAGTATGCCGTCAGAGCCGACCGCTACGGCGGCGCGCGACATCGGTATCACAGTGTCGCGATTGCCAGTGCTGTGGCTGGGATCGAAGATGATTGGCAAATGTGACAGCCGCTGCACAGCCGGAATCACAGACAAATCCGGCGTGAAGCGCGAATGGCTGCCGAAAGTTCTGACTCCGCGCTCGCACAAAATCACCTGATAATTGCCTTCGGACATGATGTATTCGGCGGCCAACAAAAACTATTCCAACGTCGCAGACATTCCGCGTTTCAGCAAAATCGGTTTCCGAGCCTGCCCGGCGCGTTTGAGCAGCGAAAAGTTCTGCATGTTGCGCGTGCCTATCTGAATCACGTCGGCGTACTGTTCGCACA
>CAYRQB010000286.1:0-7825 GCA_964426025.1 uncultured Heliomicrobium sp. | reverse complement strand
AAACGAATTGAACCAGGTCTTCGCCTTCGGCTTCGTCCTTTGTTAAAGACCGCGCCGCGCCCTGCATCGAATGGCGATATTCGGATTCAAACTTCTCCCACGCGTCGCTGTCGCCTTTTTCGCAGGCGACGGCCAGACACAATTCGTCGGCTCGAATCCCCGCCAGAAAGCTTTTGGCGTCTTCGGCTCCGGTGTCGCCTGAACGGACGGCAATCGAAGCCAGTCGTTCGGCGAATTCGCGTTCTTTGACGCCGTACCGCTGCGTGACGCCCTTCCAAAGCGTTGCAATCGGCTTAGCGTATTGAACGGTGAAGTCTTCTGTTTTCATCTCAGCTATAAATTCGTGACGTTAGGGCTTCGGGGGTCGAAGCCGCCACTATTCTAAATCGAAGCCACTCAGAATCAAACAAACTTATTCCTGAATTATCGAGGTCAGGAAACTTGAGTCTCACGCAAAGCCGCCGAATCGCAAAGAAATAAAGCTGATGAAAGAAAAAACTCGCGCAAGGAAACGACCTTCCATCTTTTCTTTCTGTTCCGCTTTGGCGACTTAGCGCGAGACTCCTTTTGCTTAAAAGCATAGTTCGGCCAATTCTGCGACCAGTTCGGCCTGAACCGCTCCATCAATTCTCTGCCCTTCGCGCGCAGCTTTGCCGACGTGGAATTCGCGTATGCCAGCGGGTTTCAGCAGTTCTATAACTTCGGCGTCGGTTCCGCCTCCAACCAGAATTTCAATCTCCGGCTGAGCCGCTCGCTGCCAGGCGGAGAAACGATCAACTTTTTCCTGCCACAAATCATCGCCGCCGCTGGTCAGGATTCGATCTATCTGACGATGACGCTTCAATTCCTCAATTGCCTGAAACGGATCGTCCAATTCCTCAAAGGCTCTATGAAAAGTAGCTTTCACATTCGGAGCGCAGGACAAAACTCTTTCGACCAAACCATGATCAATTGATTTGCCAGAATCGCCTTGCTTCAAAAATCCAAGCACAAGACCGTCAACTCCGATTTCAGCAAAAGCGCGCGCCGATCCGCAAAGTCTTTCGATTTCGCGCGCATCGCTGACCACAAACGGTTCGGTTTCCCGCAACATCACGCGGAGCGGAATTTTCACAGTTGCGGCAATCCGTCGAACCATCTCGACCGGCGGAGTCAGTCCGCCGACTTCGTAATGACTGATGATTTCCAAACGATCTGCGCCGCCAAGTTCTGCGACAACGGCGTCTTCAAATGAACAGGCGATGATTTCCAGCTTCACTTACGGTTTCTCTTTCTTGCGCAATTTGTCCAGCACGCCTTTCAACAAATCGGCTGGCTTCTGTTCATCGGTTTTCTTTTCGTCCGATTTCGGCTCTTCGGGCTTTTTGATGAATTGATCCATCAGGCTTTCCTTCAAGCCTTCTTTCAATCTTTCCTGAGCCCGCGCCTGAAGCAGGTTTGTATTCAAACCAAAGGCGGGCTGACCCAGAGCGCCGGACATTTTTATCGGAACGGCAATCGCTCCGCGATCCATGAAAAAGTTGCCGACGATCATTGACAATCCAATGCCAAGCCCGCTTTGGGAAGCGCCAGAGCTTGAACCCTGACTGCTTCCGGGCATAACTCGCTTGCTTAAATCCTGGCTGAGCCTCGCCAGCAGGTCGTAATTGACCGTGGGATTGTCGCCGAGTTGCATCCATCCGCTGCCTGTGACCTGCATGTCGTCCATGATCAGTTCCAATGGCGCGGTGGTCATTCTGCCGCGATCAAATCGCAGATTGGTTTTCAACGAACGAAAAGCCGTCGCCGCTCCGCCGGTCGGCAAACTCAGCAGCTTGCCCATAACTTCCACCTGTTTCATCAAATCGAAACTGGCGAATTTGCCGTCGTTGATGGCGATGTAACCGTCGCCGTTCAGTGTTTGCGCCAGCCCGCTCGGTTCGTTGCGACCGCGAACATCAATCGAACCGCTGGCGATTCCGTAAATCGAACTGCTTTTCCCGGAAGCCGACAAAAACTGATTGATGTCCAGTCCGCCGAATTTACCGTCAACCGCGACATCAGCCGCGCTGGGATTCTGGTCCACCTGGACTGAGCCTTGATAATTGCCGCCGTATAATTTCATCGTCAGCGGGTTCAGCGTAATGACGTTGTTCGCCATCGCAATCTTGCTCTGCACATCGGTTGCCGTGATCGTGTCCACCACAAGTTTGCCGATCCAAACCTGACCGTCGGCGCGCATCGAACCTGAGGAAGATTTACCGCCTTGCCCGCCGCCGCTACTTTCATTGATCAAGCCCTGTATCTCGCTCACGTTCAGTTGATTCGCTTTCAGGTCGAAGCTGGCGACGGGTTGATTGAAGTTTTTGACCTGCAACCATCCGTTTGCCTGAGTCGAACCGAGTTGCGCTTGCAGATTGTCAATGCGCGCGCTGTCGCCGGTGAAGGCCAGATCGGCGTTGGCGACTTCCAGCGGCTTTTTCAGCGACGACGGCTGAACTCGCGCGCCTGAAAGTTTCCCTTGCCCTGTGATTTGCGTCGAAGCGGCTTTCTCTCCAAGTTCTGTGTCAATCGTCGCAGTCAGATTAGCCGAGCCGCTGCCGGTCATATTCGTACGCGCTCCGAATGATTCGGCGATCTTCAACAGGTCATCGAGTTGCGCATTCGTCGTTGAAATTTCCAGATGAGCGCGCGGCGTCGCTGTGTAATCGCCGATCTTCAGCCCGCGAAAATCCACCGTCGTTCGCGACAGCGTCGCCCGAAAAGGCGTGGCGGTAATCGCCTGCGGATCGGCGTTCAACTTCAATTCCGAAATTTGAATCGCCTGCGGAAGCTGCGGACTCTGGAATTTCAAATCGCGAATTTCCGCCTGACCGTTCAACGCCAACTTGTCTTGTTCGCCAATCGCCCGAACGTTGACCGTCGCCGAACCGCTGGCTTTCGTTCCCGGCGGAGGGCCGAAACCGAAGGCGTATGCCGATTCCAGCAAACTGTCGAGCGCCATGCGGTCGCCTTTCAACAACAGATCGAAAGCCGGTTGCGAAAGCAGGCGATTGATCTGTCCGGTGACGCTGGCGGCGGTGTTGCCCAGTTTTATATCTCCGCGATCAATCTTCAGAGCAATTTCTGATTGGCCGTCGGCTTTCTTTTCGGATTTGGCCGTCAGCTTGAAAGTCGCTTCCAGCGGCTGTTTGGCCGGTTCGACTCCGGCGATCAAACGCAATTGTTCGGCTTTGATCGTGCCGCTGGCGTTCAAACCTTCAGCCATCTTACCGGCGACTTCGGCGTCCATCGTCAGCTTTCCGGCGTGCCCGGATTGCATGCCGAAGAGCGTTTCCAGACTCGAAAGCTCTACCTGATCCATGATCAATCTGGCGTCAATCGGCGTCTGAGCCGAATCCTTTGAATCAATCGGCCCGGCTTCGCCTTTGACTTCCAGCTTTCCGGCTTTTTCGCCCGGCATAGTCAATCCGATGACGAAATCGAACGATTGGCGCTGCGAAAAATCGTCGAGCGCGACGTTGACGCCGGTATAACTTTTTTCAACTTGCGGGGTACTGCTGCGATCAATCAGCTTGAAACTTCCGTTGGTGATCAACAAATCGAACGGCGGTTGGGCGGATTCTTGCCTGCTTTCTTCCAAAGGTTTCAGCGTGCTCCAGTTCCATTTGCCCGGAGTGTTTTTGATCAGTGTCACGTCCGGTTCGGTCAATTCAATACCTGAAACCTGCGGATTGCCTGTCAGCAGCGACCACAATCCCAAATTCAGTCGAACCGATTTGGCTTTGACAAAATCGCCTTCGGCGAATTGCGGATCGTCGCCGATTGCAACGTCATCAACTTTGACTTTGACCGATGGGAAAACGCGCAAACCAAGAGCGCCGAGTTTGACCTTGCGGCCAAGCTTCTGTTCAAGCTGGCTGACGATCTGACCGCGATAGGTGTTGATGTCAATCAACATCGGCACGGCCAGCAGGCCCAGGAACAGAACAACAACTACGATGACGGCGGCTATCGCCGGTTTGAACCATCGTGACGTGCGAAATGAATTCCAAAATTTCGGGGTTGGCATAATCGTTTCCGTAGTTGAAGGTTTGATGAATATGGGGAACGCGCAGTTCAAGCTTAACTGATGATCACGGATAATGCGAAGCTTTGAGAGGCGTCGGAGGCAAACAGTGGCTTCGAGGAAAATTCACAGGAAGAAAAGAATTCGCTCGAAATCGCAAAGGCGCGAAGGGAAGAGAGGGAAAGAATGAAAGAGCCTGTGAGTTCAAGGCATCCGCTCCAATCTCACAGGCTCTAAGGTTCTTGGTATTACGACGATCTTCAGAAGCCTCGCGAGAGCGAGAAGAAGACCATGTTGGTTTCGTTGCTGTGGCCGAGTTCAATGCGAACGGCCAGACTCTTGTTCCATCGGTACTGTATGCCGCCGCCAATTCCGAAGCGCCAGTTTTCGGAAGCGAATTTGTCGTTAGCCAGAATCAGCGGATTTGTCGCCGAGCGATTGTCACCCCAAACCTGACCGCCTTCGCCGAACACGATCACGTCCAGACCGCGATCTTCTTCCTGTTTCCAGATGGTCTGGCGAGGCTCGACAGACAAAAGCAGAACGTTGTTTCCGCGAAAACGGAAATTGCGGAATCCGCGTCCGTGGCTTCGACCGCCGTAATAAGCCTGTTCGTAAAACGGAATCTGGCTGCCGCGCTTCGGGTCTCTCAGATCAGTGTAAGCGCGCAAGGCCAGCGAGGTGAAATCGCTGCCGATTGGAATGTAAACACGTCCGTCCAGTTCGATTTCGTTCCAACCGAAATCATCGAAGAAATCATTCTTCAATCCATTGAACGAAGCGACGCGAGCGTAACCATAAGCTCCCTTCGGCAAACCGCGTTCGTTGTTGCGCATGTCAAATTCGGCAAACGCGCCGTAAGAGAAGACTTTGGCGTTGGTGTGCAGCCCCGGCAAAAAGCGAGTCACAGGAGTGACAGTCGGTTTGTTTGAAAAGAGCGTGTCAATCTCCGGGTCGTTGTCGTCTTCTCCGCGATAAGCCGCGATGTTCGACACTCTGGCGTAAATTCCTGCCTGAACGCCTTTGGCGAAATCGCGATAAAGCGAAGCGTTGTAGCTGCGCTCTTCGGTGGCAAAATTGGTTTCAGCCGCTTCAGGCGTGCGAGGTCCCAAACCGAAAAAGTTGTCGCGGGTTCGGCGAACATAATTGAACCAGACGCTCGCTTTTGTCTTTTCGTCGCCGAGGTTCGGGAAAAACATCTCCCCTTCAAAACGGCGATAAAACCTGGTCGAAGTCAGCAGCTTGGCCCGGAACTCAACGCCGGGAATGCTGTCGGCGGTCGTGAACTCAATGCCGAAACCGAATCCAGCGCCCTGTTCAAATCCGCTGAGCAAGGCGTTGACGTGTTTTCCGGCGATTTTGATGGCTTGCATGTTTTCACGGCGAGGAGCGTTGCGATCACGCGATTGCGCGCGATCTCCTCGCCCCAAAAGCTGTGCGGAAGTCGAAGTTGCAGCCGAACCGGAAACGTCACCGGATGAATCCGATGTCGGAATCGTATTCTCGTATTTCACCAGTGGAATGATGGCGAAATTGCCAAGCGATTGGGCCAATTGTTGGGATGTTAAAATCGAATTGGAAGTGGTTGAGTTGGTGGATTGACCTAAGCCACGGGGAGCCATGATAAAGATCAAAACAAGGATTGCTGCCGAGACGGAGACGATATTCCGCAGCGTTCTGTTCATGTTTTAGTTCTCCTCTGAGATGTTCTTGCCTGATACCTGTTTGATAATAATTTGTTGCAATGATCACCCGATGAAAGATACAGCCGGACGCCGGATGGAAGATGTTAGTACGGTTACTTTACCGACTGAGTTTCGCTCACTCAGCCAATTTTTTGCGGCAGATAATGAATTTGCATAACCACCTACGCAAGATCAGTGCCGCCGGATTCAAACCGGAGACGTGGCAGTTTACACCTCACGGTCAAGACTCAAAATCATTATTTCCCGCGCCTGCGCTCGCAACTCAATGACTCTTAGGTTAAACTCCGCCTGCCGTTTAGGGTATGTGTGAGCTAACAACATAATTTTTCGCAATTTGATCGTCACAGGTGCGGCGGGAAAGGTTTGCTTTCCCACCGTCACTGTCTGCCGAAACGCGGAGTTTCCGACCAAAAGAAAGCCCCATTATGGAGGCACGCGGAGGGTAGATGAATAGTCATCAATTGTTGCAGACCTTTGTTTTTGCCAGCGAGTTCGATGGAAGTGAACTGAATGGCAACGCGCAGGATTATCGTCAACAAGAGGAAGCCAAACGCGCTTTGACCGGTTTGCGTTTGGGCGAAATAACCAAAGCCGCTTTTGTCGAAGATGATTTGAGCGAGACGCTGGCGAGTTCCGTCCATAAACTGCTGTCGCGCGAACTGGCGTCATTGACAGTCGGCGCTATCAAACGCTTCCTGCTCAGCAGCAGCGCGGATTTGTGGTGGCAACGTTACCGCGACGGACTTTCCGCCGAAGCCATCGCGGCCATCGTCAAAGTAATGACCAACGACGAATTGGCCGTTATCGCCAGCCGCTACTTCAATCCTCTTGCATCCCGTCCGGGCGAAATTGTCTCCATCGGTTCGGCCAATCATCTGGGTTCTCGTCTTCAAGCCAACAGCCCTCGCGACGATGAACAGGAAATTCTCTTCTCCATTCTGGAAGGTCTGAGTTACGGTTGCGGCGACGTTCTGATCAGTCTGAAACCCGCCCGCGATGACCGTGATTCGGTTGCGCATCTTGGCCGATTGCTTTCGCGAATAATCGAGTTTCTGAATCTGCCGACTCGGTTTTCAGTGATGACGGACGACGGCAGATTCGCCAACTCCAATTCAGCTTTGAAAGCAAACACGACTTTTCTGAAGCTGTATGGAACGGCGAACGCTTTGAAAAACGCGACCGGCCTTGACCTCAAAGATTTCATCGAACTTGCCAATCAATCGGGCGATCTTTTTTTTCAGACCGGGCTGAGAGCAGATTCAACCAACAATGAATCAGGACGATTCGATTATGCAATTGTTGAATCGCGCGCTTTCGGTCTGGCGCGCGCATTACGACAACAGATTGGAAACCGCCAGAACCGTCAACCCCGGATCATCGTCAGCAGCGTCATTGGCCAAAACGACCAGGAAGTGTTTTTCACCGGCAAACAAATGCTGCGCGTTTGCCTGGAAAAAATCGCGATGGCCAGATTGCATGGATTAACCGTCGGTTTGGACGTGTGCGCGTCGTTTCATTCCGGAATCATACCGGTGGAATTGCGGCAATTAACTGCTCGAATCGCCGAACAGTCTTCGCCGTCGTTCCTGACCGCAACCGCCGGCAACGCCGATCCCCTGTTTGGATGTTTGACGACTTCGTTCCGCGAACATCCGCGATTGCGGCGAGCTTTCGGCAAACAGATCACATCGGCGATGCAAAAGCGTTTGAGAGAACTAGGCGCGACCAATCCGAAAGGCGAACCGGCGGCGCACGCATTGACCACTGCCAGACTTTACGCGCAATACGCTCAGGCGGGCGGGGACGTTCGTAGCGCGGAATCTTTGCACGCCGAAGGACTGAAAAAACTGGAGCAGATGAAACAGCGCGGCTTCGATTTGGGGTACGGCCACATTGGCGATTACTCGACGCCCAAACAGGTTGAGCGCAGACTGGAAACCATCTACACGCAAGCCCGACGAGCTATCCGCTCGACGACGGATGAACGAGAAAATCAACAGGCAATTTTCGGATGAGCTTAATCATTGACTCAATGATGCCGGAAGACTGGCCTCAGGTGCAGGCAATCTAT
>CAYRQB010000285.1:0-7841 GCA_964426025.1 uncultured Heliomicrobium sp. | reverse complement strand
ATCAAACGCACCTGGCAGCTTTCAACCATTCAGGTGGATTTCAATCTGCCGCAACGATTCGGCATTGAGTTCATCGGTTCGGACAACAAACCGCATCAACCGATCATGGTGCATCGCGCGATTCTGGGTTCGTTCGAGCGGTTCTTTGGAATTTTGATCGAACATTACGCCGGAGCTTTTCCGGTTTGGCTGGCGCCGACGCAGGCCGTAGTGCTGCCGATTTCGGATCGTTTCAACGACAAGGCCGTCGAAGTCGAACGCGAATTGTCTGCGTCAGGTCATCGAGTGCAAATTGATTTGCGAAGCGAGAAGATTGGAGCGAAAATCCGAGACGCTCAACTCAAAAAGATTCCATTCATGCTGATTATGGGCGAGCGCGAAGCGGAGGCTGGTTTGGTGGCAGTGCGTGACCGCGTCAAAGGAGACACCGGCGCAGTGCCTGTTGCGGAATTCAGCGCTTATCTGAAAGAGTTGGTTGCCACTCGCGTATTGCAGACTTAGGAATTGTAAACAACGGAGGTGTTTTTATTAGCAACGGTTATCAAGGCGGCGGTTATCGAGGGCGTCGCGATCAAAAAGGCCCTCAAGTCAGAGTCAACGAACGAATTCGCACGAAAGAAGTGCGCGTCATTGACGAAGAAGGTCAGCAGCTTGGCGTTATGACGCCTCAGGAAGCTCTGCGCCTGGCTCGCGAACGCGGTTACGATTTGGTTGAAGTCGCGCCGCAAGCTCAACCGCCCGTTTGCCGGATCATTGATTTCGGCAAGTATCTTTACGAACAAAAGAAGCGCGCTCAGGAAGCAAAGAAAAAGCAGGTCGTCATCGAAGTTAAGGAAATCAAGTTCCGTCCGGCGACCGATGAGCACGATTACAATTTCAAGATGAAGCATGCCAGGGAAATTTTGGCCGATGGCAACAAAGTCAAAGCTACGATCAGATTCCGTGGCCGTGAGATTACACATAAAGAATTGGGACAAAGGCTGCTCGATCGTTTGGAAGAAGATTTGGCCGAAAACGGTTCGCCGGAATTCAGACCTCGCCAGGAGGGAATGCAGCTAACAGTGGTCTTTGCGCCGAAGAAAGATAAATAAACGGAGGAATTATGCCTAAACTTAAAACTCATAAAGGTGCGGCCAAACGCTTTCGCAAGACCGCAACCGGCAAAATCAAGCGCGGGCATTCGCATGCGCGCCACATTCTGACCAAGAAATCCACCAAACGTAAACGCTTGCTGGATATTGATGCGTTGGTGTCTGACAGCGATCAGGCGCGCGTTGATGCGATGTTGCCTTACGGCAGGAAATAAGCCCTGCATTGTCGCTGCAATCTTAACTTTTATAAGTCATATTGATTTTTCGATACAAAGGAGGGGCTTATGCCTCGTGCTAAACGTGGACCAAAGCGCGTAGAGAAGCGCAAAAAGCTGGAGAAACTTTCTAAAGGCTATCGTGGGACAAAGAGCAAACTTTATCGTTCGATGCGCGAATCCGTGCAGCGCGCTCTGAAGTTCGCTTATGTCGGTCGCAAGATCAAGAAGCGCGATTTCCGTTCGTTGTGGATTGTTCGCATCGGCGCCGGGGCGCGTCAACACGGCATCAACTACAACCAGTTCATGCACGGTTTGAAGTTGGCCGAGATTGATCTTGATCGGAAGATTCTGGCCGACCTGGCTGTCAATCAGCCTGAAGCTTTTGCCGAGTTGGCAAATTCGGCGAGGAAGGCTTTGGAATCTGCCGGGAAGCTGAAACCCGTTGCAGCTTAAATACAGTTTTGATCGTCGGCCTGATTGAAGGCCGGTCGAGAAAACCGCTAAAGACCCAAGACCGGAAGCCGAAAGCTCCATAAGTCTTGGGTCTTTGCTTGATAAAAGATGACTTCGTCAGAATTGGAAGTTATGTCAGATCGCATCACACAACTGCGCACGGATTTCGACAGGGAATTGGCGAACACGATTGAAGCCGACGCAACCGCGTTGCGCGACCGTTGGGTCGGTCGCAAAAACGGTTTGCTGACCGCAGAAATGAAAACGCTTGGCAAACTTTCGCCGGAAGAACGCAAGTCAGCCGGCGCTCAATTGAACGAGTTGAAAAACTACGTCGAATCGGCGATTGAAACTTTACTCGATCGGTTGGCCGACAAACGCGAAGCCGAGCAACTCGCCAAAGAACGAATTGATGTGACTTTGCCCGGTCGCCGGATTCCGGCTGGTCATCTGCATCCGATCACGTTGTTGCGACAAAAGATCGAAGACATCTTCGTTTCGATGGGCTACACCATTGAAGACGGCCCGGAAATCGAAACGCATTTTTATAACTTCGACGCGCTGAACATCCCTGAAAATCATCCGGCGCGCAGCCCGCAGGACACTTTCTATCTCAGCGATCATCTGGCTTTGCGCTCGCAAACTTCGACCGTGCAAATTCACGCCATGCAGCGACGACAACCGCCGCTTCGCGTCATTGCTCCGGGCAGAGTTTTCCGCCGCGACACGCCGGACGCCACTCACAACCCGATGTTTTATCAGGTCGAAGGTTTGTTGGTGGATCGCGGAATCACGCTCGGAGATTTGAAGGGAACCGTGCAGGAATTCGTTCGACGATTGTTCGGCCCCGAAACTCAGACGCGCTTCCGCCCCTCGTATTTTCCATTCGTCGAACCGGGCGCTGAGATTGATTACAGTTGCTTCAAATGCGGCGGCGGCGGTTGCCGCGTTTGCAAAGGTTCAGGCTGGATCGAAATGGGCGGATCGGGAATGGTGCATCCCAACGTGCTTCGCGTAACCGGCATTGATCCCGAAGAATTCTCCGGCTTCGCTTTTGGACTTGGTTTGGATCGCCTGTGCGCGTTGATGTACGGGTTGGATGATATTCGGTTGTTGTACGAAAATGACGTCCGGTTTTTGGAGCAGTTCACCTAACCGAATAATGTGGAGGTTTTATGAACCAACAAACTCTGACAATTTCGGACAATCTCTATCAACGATTGATGGCAGAAGCACAATTACGCGGCATAAGTGTCGAGCAATTGATCGAAGAGTGGGAGCGCAGAGAGTCTGAAATTCGTCGTCGTCATGATGTCATCTGCGAAATAAGGGAGAGACGCGAGCGTATGCGGGCGCAATATGGCGAAATGCCGGACAGCACGGAACTGATTCGAGAGGATCGGGAGCGTCGATGATTGATCTGGTCATTGACAGTAGCGTCGCCATCAAATGGTTTGTGCCTGAGGCTTACTCGGCAGAAGCTGATCGTATACTGCTGGACCACGATAAAGGCGCGCTATCATTTCTCGCGCCGGAGGTAATCTACGCTGAGTTTGGCAACATCGTATGGAAGAAGCATATCTTCCAGGGATTGGACGCTGGCAGCGCGGATTTTGCGTTGGCAAAATTCCAGCAATTGAATTTTAGCGTACATCAAACGTCGTCTTATTGGATGACGCCTACCGTTTGGCTGTCACATACAAACGCACTGTTTACGATTGCCTATACCTGGCGTTGAGCTTGCGCTCTGGCTGCCGTTTTGTGACGGCGGATGAGAAATTAGTGAATGCCGTCGGCGCAAATTTCCCGAACGTAATCTGGCTAGCCAACTGGCCGTGAAGAGGCATAAGCGATGAAACGCAAAGTCTCGGAATTCGCGTATGGTTTTGTTCTGACGCACGAACTCGTGCGCGGATACGGCTATTGGCCGACCGATGAGCCTTTGCCCGGAACTGAAAAGAAACGCAGGAAGACTAAAGCCGAAGATGAACCGGAGACCGTCCTGCGCGGGTTTCCGCTGCTGCTTCAGTTCAAAGCCAGCGAATACATGAAGCGCAAGAACGCAGGGGAATCGAAGCTGGTCGGATTGCCGTATTTCCGCTTTCCCATTTACCGCAAGACGCAATCGAATCAGCACCAGCTTCTGGTTGGATTGGAAAAGCGTGGCTTCACGGTTTTTTACGCCACGCCGAAAATGCACGAAGCCGTCAATCTGAACGGAGCTTTTTTCGACGGGCGTGTTGTCGCTCATTCGCTTTTCGTCAGCCCGAACGACATAGGCGAATTGCCCGACAATCAGAATCATCGCGTCGTTTTCAGCAGCACGACCAGAGACGTTTACTTCTGCCCGAAGCCGCGACGATTGGATAAAGCAATTCACGGCGAACATTTTGCCGAAGCGATTCAGAAGCTTCTGGCAATGCGAGAGCCGGAGCAGTTGGACGATTACTGTTTTCACCGGCTGGCCAGCGAGATGGTTTCGCTGGTTTCTCCCAACCGCAGAATCTTCGACGAACTTTCTCGCGGCAAATTCGAAATGACTGCGGCGACATTCGCCAACTATCTGGCGCGGACGCTGTTCGATTGCGAATTGCTGGTGATTCCGGTGGCTGACAAGCCAACATGATTGGCTTGAGAGCGGGTGACGGGATTGGATTACATTGATGACAGATTCAGTTGGGATGAAAATAAGGCCGCAATAAATGAGCGGGATCATGGTGTTTCATTTGAAGAAGCCCGGCAAGTTTTCGACGATCCACGCGAGGTGGTGTTTTTCGACCCCGACCATTCGATTCCCAAAGAAGCGCGATGGGTGAGAATTGGGCTTTCGGGGAAGCGATTGTTATTTGTAGTTTTCACCATTCGTGAAAACCGCATTCGCATCATTCACGCGCGGAAGGCAAGCAAATCAATGGAGCGAGTTTATGTCGAAGAAAATTAAGGCAACCTGGGAAGAGACGGTTGATGATTCAACAGAGGAGAATATTGCTGAAGAATTTCGCTTCAGGCCTCATAGGTTGGAAAGAGTCAAGCAGGGTGTCGGGAAAGTCGGCGTTCATCTTTACCTGGACGAGGATGTATTGGCGCATTTCCAGCAGATGGCTCAGCATCCTGATGCTCCTGCGTGGCAAACCCTGATCAACCAATTTCTGCGTCAAGCTGTTGAACAAGACGGAGCGGATGAGTTGTCATCTGGCAGTTCAAAGGCAGAGATCGAAAACATTATCAGCAGCGAGCCGTTTGTAAGCGCGGTTGCAGATCGCATCGCTGATCGTGTGGCCGATAAGCTGAAGAAGAAGGCCGGAAAGAAAGCTGCCTAAACGAATACGGTTTTATGAAAATCTCTTACAACTGGCTCAAGGAATTTGTTGATATTGAATTGTCGCCGCGCGATCTGGCGACGAAATTGACGATGGCGGGTTTGGCCGTGGATGCGGTCGAAGAGCACGGCGGCGATTTTGTATTGGATATTGATCTGACTTCGAATCGTCCTGATTGCCTGTCGCATCTTGGAATTGCCCGCGAAGCTGCGGCCATCAGCGCCAAGCCAATGCGAATGCCCGGCGGCGAGCTTGACGAGGCGAAAGCAAAATCATCCGATGTCACTTCGGTTGAAATTCTCAATCCGGAGCTTTGCCCGCGATACACTGCGCGAATCATCAAAGGCGTCAAAATCGGCCCTTCGCCCGAATGGCTGGTCAAACGGTTGGAAGTGATGGGACAGCGAAGCGTCAACAACGTCGCCGACATCACCAATTACGTCATGCTTGAATTGGGTCAGCCGCTGCACGCTTTCGATCTGGCGATGCTGAAAGGACAGCGAATCATTGTCCGCACGGCTCGCGACTGCGAAAAGATGACGACGCTGGATAAGGAAGAGCGCGAATTGAATTCGCAGATGCTGGTCATCGCCGACGCCGAACGCACTGTCGCCCTGGCCGGAATCAAGGGCGGGGAAGATTCGGGCATTACGGAAAAGACTGTTGATGTGCTGCTCGAAGCCGCTTACTTCACTCCCTGGCAGGTTCGTGCCACGTCAAAAGCGCTGGGTCTGAGCACGGAAGCTTCTTACAGATTCGAGCGCGGAACCGATCCCGAAATTGTCCCAGTGGCTTCCGACCGCGCGGCGGCGATGATTGCCGAAATCGCCAGCGGCGAAATTTTCAGCGGTCTGGTTGATGTTTATCCGAAAAAATCCGAGCGTCACAAAATCAGCATGCGACGCGCGCGTTACGAATTGATGACCGGTTTGCAGCTTGAACTTGGCGACGCCGAACGCATTTTGCGCGCTTTGGGTTTTGTGCTTGAAGCCGATGTCGAAAACGATTCGCTCAGCGCCATTGCGCCAAGTTGGCGAATTGACGTTTCGATTGAGGAAGATTTGATAGAGGAAGTCGCTCGCATCGCCGGTTACGACAATCTGAAAACAACTTTGCCGGGCAGCGCCGGAGCCGGAGCTTATCTGCAGGGCGAAAGCGGACGTCGAGCGGCGAGGCAAGCGCTGAGCGGTTTGGGATACAACGAAGCCGTCAGTTTCAGCTTCGTCAACGCCGAAGCCGACGCCTTGCTCAGCGAAGCCGCTGCTTCCGCGCGCTTGCAATTGCAGAATCCGATTGATGAAACTCAATCGCATATGCGGACGACTTTGCTCGGCGGATTGTTGAAGGCGCTGGAGCATAACTTCAACTACGGTTCGCGCAACGTGAAGCTGTTTGAAATTGGCAAATGTTTCATCGGCAATGGCGACGAACGACCGACGGAAATTGAACGGCTGGCTTTGATTGCCAGCGGAGCGCGCAACGAATTCGACTGGCAGACGGCCAATGCCCGGATTGATTTTTTCGATGTCAAAGGCGCGATTGAATCCGTAGCCGAAAGCCTGGGTCTGCCAGCTTTGGAATTCACTGCGATTGAAAACGCCGCGCACTTGCATCCCGGACGTTCGGGACTAATATCGCTCGGCGGCAATCGAATTGGGCAGGTCGGACAGCTTCACCCGCGCATCGCCGCCGAATACAAATTCAAACAAGCTGTCTTTGTCGCCGAACTGGATTTGGCCGCAATGCTGGAAGCGGACAGAATGGAAGTTCGTTATCAACCGCTTCCAAAATATCCGACGGTCGTTCGCGATCTGGCATTGTTGATTGAAACCAGCGTGCCGATGGCGGCAATTGATGGGGCGATCAATGAATTGAAAATTCCCGAACTGATAGATTTCAAATTGTTCGATCTTTACGCCGGAAAGGAATTGCCCGTTGGCAAACATTCGATAGCCTTGTCGCTGCGTTATCGCGCGGCTGATCGCACGCTGACCGATGAAGAGATCAACGCGATGCACGAAAGCATCGTCAAGAAACTGACTCAGGAGTTTTCGGCGGAAGTAAGATGACATTGTCCGGCCTGGAAAAATTCTCCCACCTTGAAGACAAGATTCATCGCACGGCGGAGCTTTGCAAATCGCTCAGGCTGGAAACAGAACGCCTTGAAGCGGAGCTTGAAGGGACAAAGCGCGAACTGGCCGACCAAACCGCCGAGAAAGAACGTCTGGAAGCGAAGATAGAATTTCTGCTTACGGATCGCGATTCGATGAAGCTGAAAGTCGAGGCAATGCTCGACGCCATTGCGATGCTCGAACTGGAAGCCGATTCGGTAAAGAAGTGAGGTGAACATGGACGCCCCTCCACAAACTGTCAACGTAAAAATCTTCAATCAGACTTATCCGATTCGCGTCAGCCACGGCGATGTTGATCGAACATTGCGGCTGGCGGCGATGGTTGATCAGCGTATGCAGGAAATCGCTCAAAGTGGGTTGACGGCGGATTCGTTGAAGCTGGCGGTGCTGGCGGCGATTTACATCGCCGACGAACTCGACCGCGCGAATGAAAGATTCGATGAACTGAACAAGGAGTTGCACGCTCGAAGTTCGGAATGCGCTGACACGCTCGATCAACTGCTCAAAAACGGCAAGTGAGTCGAAGAGTGTGTAATTCGGACTGATGAAGTCGCTACGACAAAACAGGCACTACCATGATTTGTATGGGTGAGCAGAGCCATTAACCATTAGCCATTAGCCATTAGC
>CAYRQB010000284.1:0-7847 GCA_964426025.1 uncultured Heliomicrobium sp. | reverse complement strand
TTTGCCGCCGCAGCACCCATTCCATTTTGCCGTCGGCGTTCAGCACGGCGTCTTCTTCCTGACCGACGAACAGTTCAGCGCCGCCCCATTCCGCCACCGGAGTTCGCGCGCCGAGTTCAATTGAAAACCATGTGTTCGGCAATAACTTCACATCGCCGCGACTGGGCACGCCTTCCTGACGATCCCACAGACCGATCAGCGGGCCGGCTCCGTGTCCGTGATCGCCGATTGGATGAGTGTAAAACGTGCCGTTGATCTTTTCGGCTTTCATCGCGGCGATGGCGTCGGCCAAAACTTCGTTGCCGGTTCGACCGGGTTTCATCCGCTCCATCAAAATATCCTGCATGCGATTTGTGTTGGCCAGAGCTTTTTTGATTCCGGCGGGAACGTCAGTTTCGCCCGCGCGCAGCACGTAAGCCATGTGCTGAGTGTCAGTCGCCAAACCCATCGCCGTCAGCCCGAAATCGCAATGCAGCACGTCTCCGCGTTGAATAACGACCCGCGCGTCTTCGGCCAGATTGCTGGGAATCCCGGAACCTTTGCGTTGCACGCGAACCGTCGGCTGAAACCAAGTGCCGCAACCCAGGTTGTTCACCTGTTGGCGCATAAACCAAACAACGTCCTGATTCGTAGTCTTGCCGGGTTTGATGACTTCGGCGGAAAACGCTCGACCGATGATCCAGTGAACGATTTCCATCATGTGTTTGTATGTCGGCAGCATTTCCGGCAAACGCAAAGAGATGTAATCCAACGGTAACTCTTCAGCGCGAATCAGTCGTTTGGAATACTCCGCGCCGAGCGCCTGTTGCAGCTTTTCGTATTCGCCCGCCGACAAACCATCGGAAAAAGCATGCGTCGCCGAAATGTTGACGGCGATATTTTTCGGATCGCGTTGGGCAATCAGTTTTCGCAGCAACGCCCATTGGCCTTCGCCCCACAGTTCGCGGTTTTCGACTTCAGGGTCGCGGTAAACCTGATACAAACCGCCGTTCGATCCGCCGCCGAGCGCCAATCGCTCAATGCCTTTTTCGCCGCGATCTGTGAAAACCAATATCGTTCGTCGCCGAGCGGCAAACACTGTCGGCGAAGTCAACGCGCGATACACGGGGTCTTCGTTGTATTCGCGGCAAATCACCAGCCACACCGCCACGCCATGCTTTCGCATCAATTCGGGCAGAACTTTTTCCAACCTCAGCTTCAACCAGCCTTGTTGAATCTCAGCCTGCCTGCGCATCGAAGGCAAAGGCCTTGGCGGCAAGGCAAGCGTCGGTGTTGCCAGCAACAAACACAGCAATAAAACCAAAATAGATTTAACTCGCATCTTGTCCTCCGCAATCGTCAGTTTTTCGACCAGCGAATTTCCAGATTTTCCAAACCCAGCGACTGCAAATTCGCCGTCAGCTTTTCTCTTTGCCATGACTGCATTCGCGCGTTCCAGGGATCAACAATCGTCAACCGTTTTGTCGTCGCCAATTCGCGCAGACAATCAGGCAAATCCAGTTGCTGCAAAATGCCATAAACCATAGTCGAAAGCGGCCACTGGTAACGTTCGTCTTCGGTCAGTTCGTGAAACGACAACAGCGCGTTGTGCAGCGTCACTTGTTTGACCAGCGGATGCAAAACGGCGGCAAACGTAGCGGTGATTGCTCCAAGCCCGCGCCCGACCAGATGAATATCGCGACAGCCGTTTGCCGCAAACAGATCGAGCGTCGAAAGCGCGTCGTGAACACGGCGTCCGCAGTAAGGTTCGCCCCACATCAATCCGTAACTGGCGTACAGGTAATCGCTGGCGTATGGCGAAAAGAAATCGTCGCCCGAATCTTTATGCGTACGCGGCATCATTTCGCCCAAACCGCGAACGTCCAGCGCGAAACGAATTTCGCCGTCGTCCAGCTTCGGGGCGTGATCGGAAACAATCTCGTCAATTGATGAAAGATGTGGCAAATACAAAGTCGCCGCTTCGACCTTTGGAAAGTAATACTGCGGCCCCTGTTTCGGAACGGCGTGCAAAATGGCAAAGACGTTTGCGCCATCAAACGATTCGGTTTCGATGACGAAACCGCCTCCGCGATATTGCGGGCTGACGCGGCGGTCGCGCATCACGCGGTAAACGGGCGGCGAAGTTCTGGCGGGCAAAGCCAGCAGCTTCGTCAACGCGTCGGCCAGCGGTTTGCCAGAAAGTTTTTTCCTTTCGGCTGCAATCTTCCGGGCTTCGTTGATGGTGAAATCGAATGTGCGTTTTGAACCGAGCGCGAGGACTTGCCCGGTTTCAGTGACCTGCAACGTTTCGTCTTTTTCAGGCGACTCGTCAGGCTCAATCGGCGAAGCCGTGACGCCCGCCTGCCGATTGAAAAACTTGTACACCGATTCGCGCGCGCCTTTGTTGTAACCGTGAGTTTCGCGGCCTGTGTAAAGCTCAACGTCGTCCGCTTTGCCGACAATGGCGTAAAGCCGCTTCACTTCTTCGTAAGAGGCGCGCAAACCGCGAACGTCAAAAAAATCGTTCGTCTCTCCGCCGAAGTGAGTCGGTCGCGGCAATTGCGCGATGTAAAAATCAGCCATGTCCAAACCGGCGGCCAACAAGCCCGGAACTATTTGCTCAATGTCCTGAGCTTCTTCGTTTTCCAGATTGTTCAGGTAACGCGTGACGAAACAGTTCGGCGCAACCATGGTAAAGCGATCATCCAGCGCGTTCAGCCAGGTCGTTTGCGTTCCTCCGCCGGAATTGCCTGTCAGCCCGATGCGCTTCGGATCAATGTCAGGACGCGAGAGCAGATAATCCAGGCCGCGGATGCCGTCCCAGGCTTCCCACATCGCAAAGTTTTTGCCTAGCAAACTCATTTGATTGCCAGCGACCTGATGCGAATGCACTCCCCATTGAATGAAAGGATCGCCGGGTTTGTTGTCGTACTCGAAGCGTTCGCCTTGCGAGGGCGGATCGAACAGCAACACGACGTAACCTTGTCGCGCCAGATTGCGGGCGAATTCCTGATACTTCGGCTCGGCTTTGCCGTTGCGCGTGTGGCCGCAAGTTCCAAGTACGGCGGGCATTTTTCCGTTGCGATTTTTTGGAATGTACAGATTGGCTGTGACCGGATAGTTCGGGCGGCTTTCGTAAATCAACTTTTCGATGGTGTAAGCGTCACGTTCGATTTTGCCTGTGATGCGCGCATTGAGCGGCGTTCGTTCAGGCCAATCGCCAAAACAGGATCGCAGCTTGCGACGAATTTCATCGCGGAGCTTCATCACCTGCGCCGGAGTTTTAATGGCGGCTCGCTGCTTCGCCCGTTCAGCCATCATACGGCGATGGCAAGCAACGTAATATTCCTGCAAAACATGGCCGTAGCGGAATTCGCGTGGCGTTTGCGCCGAAGCAGTTTGCACGAAAACTTCTTCCGCCCAGCTTTGAGAACCATTGATGTAAAACAGCGCGCCAGCCGCAGCCGTCGCGCTGTTTCGTAACATATCGCGTCGAGTAAATCGTTGAGACATTGTTGCTCCTCAAAAGGTAGAGCAACCTGCCTAGGTTGCTCTGTTTGCGTGAAAAACCTCATTGAAGAAAACCGGGCAACCTCGGCAAGTTGCCCTACTCTTATTTCTTGAACTTCGCCAACTGCTCTGCGAATGGATTGTTGAACGAAGGTTTTTCCGGTCGCGGAGGTCGTTTGTCCTGGCGGCTGTCGCGTTTGTCGCGGTTGTCTCGGCGATCTCTGCCGCGTTCCTGATTGTCGGCTCGCCTGTCGCGAGGCATTTGCCGCGAAGTTTCAGCGTCGCTTTTCATCGTCAAAGCAATCTGTTGTTTTTCCAGATTCACTTCCAGCACGCGTACAGTCACGCGGTCGCCCGGGTTGACGATTTCACGAGGGTCTTTGACGAACTTATTGCTCAATTGCGAAATATGAACCAGTCCGTCCTGATGCACGCCAATGTCAACGAACGCGCCGAAGTTCGTCACGTTGGTGACAATGCCCGGACAGGTCATTCCCGGTTGCAGGTCTTTGACTTCGTGAATGTCTTCGCGGAAAGCGAAGGCTGAAAACTCTTCGCGCGGATCGCGTCCGGGTTTGGCCAGTTCGGCGATGATGTCCGTGAATGTGAAATCGCCGACTTCGGCTTTCAGGTCTTCAGCCTGTTTGACCAGTTCGACGCCGCTGCCCGTCAATTCGCCAACGCCTTTGCCAAGTCGCGCGGCCAGTCGCTCAAGCGATTCGTAACGTTCTGGGTGAACACCTGTGTTGTCCAGCGGATGTTTGCTGTTCGAGATTCGCAAAAAGCCCGCAGCCTGCTCAAACACCTTTGCGCTGAAGCGCGGAATTTCCAGCAACTGTTGCCGCGATTCAAACAATCCTTTTTCGCCGCGATGTTCGACGATCTTTTTAGCCATCGCCGGCCCAATGCCTGAAACCCGCGCCAGCAAATGCGATGAGGCAGTGTTCAGATTGACGCCAACCGAGTTGACGCAAACATCAACCACCAGGTCGAGCGATTTTTTCAACGCGGGCTGATTGACGTCGTGCTGGTATTGGCCTACGCCTATGCTCTTCGGATCAACTTTGACCAGTTCGGCCAGCGGGTCTTGCAAACGGCGAGCGATGGAAATCGCTCCGCGCACGGTCAAATCCAGGTCGGGAAATTCTTCGCGCGCGACGTCGCTGGCGGAATAAATGCTTGCGCCGGATTCGTTGACCATCACCACAGGAACGTTTGATCCGGCTTCTTTCAAAACTTCGCGTATGAAGCTTTCGGTTTCGCGCCCGGCGGTTCCGTTGCCGACGGCAATGGCGCGAATGCTGGCGTTGGAGACAACTTCGGTCAGCAGCTTTTTCGCGCGTTCCTGTTCGTGAGCCGATTGCAGATGAATGACATCGCTGGCGACGTATTTGCCCGAATCGTCAACCACTGCCAACTTGCATCCGGTGCGAATGCCCGGATCAACACCCAGCACTGCTTTGGCTCCGAATGGAGCGGCCAGCAACAGTTTGCGGACGTTTTCAGCGAAGACCCTGATCGCGGCTTCATCGGCGTTGTCTTTCAACGCGCGATGAACTTCGGTTTCTATGCTCGGCAACACGTAAGCTTTCAAAGCCATTCGCGCCGATTTCAGCAACGTGTCTTTGATCGCCTGCTCGCATTCAGCAGTCGCCGGGCAAGCTTCGACATCGAATCTTCCTTGCAGGATCAAATCGAAATCGGCGTCTTCAGGCGCAGCGCCGATTGTCAAAGTCAGTTCTTCTTCCATCCATCCGCGCCGCATCGCCAGATAACGATGCGAAGCTTCGGGTTTGAGCAATGACTGAATCGGTTCGAAGTAATCGAAATAGCGTTCAAATTTGCTCGCCGGTTTTGCCTTGTCGGCCTTGACTGTTTTCGCCGTTCCGCGTTCAAACACCGTCTGGCGAGTGTGTTCGCGCAGTTCAACGGTTTCAGCCAATCGCTCGGTCAAAATATCCTGAGCGCCATTGATGGCCGTCGCCGAGTCGTTGATGTTCTTTTCGGCGTTGTAAAAAGCCAACGCGAAAACTTCCAGCGTCTGTCCCGCTTCGGGCACGGCCAATCCATGAGCGACATCCCAAATCCAGTTGGCCAACGGCTCAAGCCCTGCTTCTTTGGCGACTGTGGCTTTGGTTTTGCGTTTCTGTTTGTAAGGCAGATAAATGTCTTCCAGCGAATCCAGATTGAAAGTCGCCAGAATCTTTTCCTTCAACTCTTCGGTCAGCTTTCCCTGCCGTTCGATTTCTTCGACGATAAAGGTCTGCCGTTTGATGATTTCATCCCATCGCTCTTTGCCGTCAATGACGTTGGCGATGGCCACTTCATCCAGATTGCCTGTTTGCTCTTTGCGGTATCGGGCGATGAACGGAATCGTTCCGCCTTCTTCCGTGAGCTTCAGAACTGCGTTTGCCGATTGGACAGGAATGTCCGCGTGAATGGATTGGAACCAGGTTTCAAAAGTCATGTTGAATTTCAGATTTGTGTTTTGGATTTCAAATTGAGGTTTGGATTGTAGATAGTTGAATGAACAAAGCAAGGCTGTTCAACTCCGAATCAGCCCTGTCGTTTTGCGAACCATTCGCAAGACGGATTCTTCGCCGGTCAGTTCGGCGATTTTTTCGATTGCAACCCAGGCCAGGTCTTTCGATTCATTGCTGACAACCAGCGGAACGCTTCGATCAGCCGTGAACAAAAACCTTATATCGTAATGAAAGTGCGCTGGTTCTTTTGGATTGGCCGGAATGGCGTGAACGTCAACATCGAAGATGGAATCAGTAACAGGCGTCACCAGTTCCAACCCGGACTCTTCACGAGCTTCGCGCCACGAAGCGCTGAGCATATCCGCGTCGTCTTCGACGTGACCGCCAAGCTGCACCCAGCAATCGAACTTGCCGTGATAAGTCAGCAAAGCATGAGTGCGATCTTCGTCAACGATCCAGGCCGAGCCGGTCAGATGCCCGGCCAGTTGTGAGCGCGAATGAAAATTGTCGTAACGCAGCACGAATTGTTTGATGTCTTCCAGCATTTGCGCTTCGTGCGCGTCGGCGGGTCGGTGATTGTTGAGTAAAAGTAAAGTTCGTTCTCTGTCCATTGGTCTGGGCTTGTGAACCAACCCGGTCGCTACCGCTCCCGGTACTGAACCATTTATTCATTCCTCAAAATGCCCAGCGGCTTTTTGATCATGACATCCCAACTGGAAAGCACTCCGACTGCGGTGACCAGAATCAACGTAGCTCCAACGCCGATCAGATTGACGGACGGAATGAATCGCCAGGTGATTTTCAGCGCCTGTTCGCTGATCACCCAGGTCAGAGCGATGGCCGCCGTCGAACCTATCAATCCGGCCAGCAAACCCAGCACTCCGTATTCGACCAGCAGAGTCCAGACAATCAGTTTCTTTTTTGCGCCAAGAGTTTTCAGAATCGCCGATTCGTAAAGGCGGTGGAATTTCGTCATCGCAATCGAACCGATCAAAATCAGCAAACCGCTGAGGAAAACAAATCCTCCGACGAAGGAAACGGCCAGCGAAACTTTCTGAACTATGCCGCGAGCCAGTTCGATGATGTCGCGAACGTCAACGACAGAAACGTTCGGCGCTTTGTCCACCAGTTCGCGTTGAAGCTGAGCGCGCGCCGTCGCGTCGGGGGGACCTTTGATCGCGCTGATGAACATCGTCGGCGCTTGATCCAGCGGGCCGGGGCGGAAGACGATCAGAAAACCGGTTCGCGCGTTTCGCCAATCAACTTTCCTGATGCTGGTGACGCGAGCGTTGATTTTCTGTCCCAGCACGTCGAAGCTCATCAAATCGCCGACCTTCAATCCCAACTCATCGTGCATCAATTCTTCGATGGAAATTTCCGCTTCGGTTCCTGACGGTGTCGGCGAAGCTTCCCAGAATTTTCCGGCGATGATTTTTTCGTTGTCGTCGAGTTTCGGACGATAGGTCAGCACGTATTCGCGCCCCAACATTCCTCTGTTTTCTCTCGGGCCTTCGTCGTTGCGCGGACGGTCCAGGTTGATTTCGCCGCCGTTGATGGCCGCTATGCGCGCGCGTACAGTGGGAATGATTTCAGGCTTGCTGCCTGTGAATTTGGCGACGGTTTGTTCGACGCCTTGTTGCTGATCGCGCTGAATGTCTATCAGATACATGTCGGCGCGGAAGTTATTCAAATCAACTCCGAGTTCATCGCGCAGGTTCAATTGCAGAGCGCGAACCGAAACGACGAAGAAAACTCCCAATCCGACCGCCATCAAAATGATTCGCGTTTGATTGCCCGGACGATAAAGACTGTTGATTCCCTGCCTGATGGTGAATGAAGGAACGCGACGCAATCCGCGCACGAATTTCATCAACA
>CAYRQB010000283.1:0-7866 GCA_964426025.1 uncultured Heliomicrobium sp. | reverse complement strand
TCGTGGGCGGAAGTCCCTGTTTTCAGATAGCAACACAAAAATAGGACACCACTTTAACTCGAACCAACTATGAACAAGCTTAATTTCAAATTCAATCGTCGTAGCATTTTGATCGTGACGGCAATGCTGGCATTCGGTTTTATCGCGCAAACAGCCGCCACTCAGAATCCAGCCGGTTACAATTATGACGAATCGAAAGTCGGCGCTTATACGCTTCCCAATCCGTTGTTGATGAACAACGGCAAGCGCGTGACCAATGCCAGCGAATGGCGTCAGAGGCGGAGCGAAGTCCTGCGGCTGTTTGAAACTCAGGTTTATGGCCGAACGCCAAAGCCGAAAACGCGAATCAGCTTCGTTGAAACTTCGCGCGATGCGAAGGCATTGAACGGCCTGGCGACTCGCAAGGAAGTTACTGTCTTTCTGAACGGCAAAAAAGACGGCCCGAAAATGAGCGTGATGTTTTACATCCCCAACAACCGCAAACAGCCAGCGCCGGTTTTCATCGGACTGAATTTCAACGGCAATCAGTCGGTCAGCAACGATCCGGGAATCGCTCTGGCAACCAGTTGGCTTCGCGACAGCAAAGAACTCGGAACGGTCAACAATCGAGCGACGGAAAAATCGCGCGGAACTGAAAGCTCCCGCTGGGCGATTGAAATGATCGTCAAACGCGGTTACGCGGTGGCGACGATTTATAACGGCGATCTGTTCCCCGATCACAAAGACGGTTTGAAGGATTCGATCATTCCGCATTTTTATCGCGCCGGTCAAACAGCGCCTGACGCCGACGAATGGAACGCGATTGGAGCCTGGGCTTTCGGGCTGAGCCGCGCGGTTGATTACATGGAAAAAGACAAGGATTTGGACGCCAAACGAATCGCTCTGATGGGACATTCGCGATTGGGCAAAGCGGCTTTGTGGGCGGGAGCGCAGGACGAACGATTCGCGATTGTCATTTCCAACAACAGCGGCGAAGGCGGAGCGGCGCTCGCCCGTCGAAACTTCGGCGAAACCGTCGAGCGCATCAACACCTCGTTTCCGCACTGGTTCTGCGCTAATTTCAAAAAATACAATCGCGATGTGGCTTCGTTGCCGGTTGATCAACACATGCTGTTGTCGCTGATGGCTCCGCGTCGGCTGTACGTGGCCAGCGCAGCCGAAGATTTGTGGGCCGATCCGCGCGGAGAGTTTTTGTCGGCAAAAGCCGCCGATCCGGTTTATCGCCTGTTGGGAACGGACGGACTCGGCGTAGCGGAAATGCCCGGATTGAACCAGCCGACGATGACCACCATCGGTTATCACATTCGATCAGGCAAACACGATGTGACTGATTACGATTGGCAGCAGTATCTGAATTTCACTGACAAACATCTGCGCGCAAATTGAATTTAGGCGTGGTGGAACACACTGGCAGACTGTTCCACTAATTCAATTCCATTGCCCGGACCGGCTCGGGTGATTATTGCGATTTTGCCATCGAGCTTTTTCATCTTATTTTGGCAACGGCATCATTGACTGACCGACGATGGCGAACTCAGAGCCGTTGAATTGGAAATCCAGGTTACGCTGCTGGACGCCTTTTTCCTTGTCGGTGGTTGATCCCATCAAACGAATCAACGGCGATTGGCCTTCTTCGTGACGCAAACCCATGCGCAGGTATTTGTCGCCCGTCGGCAACGCTCGGGCAAGTTTGTCTTTCTTGTCGAAAACCAGCGGATGCTTTTGTCCTTCGCGCAGTATGAAGGCGAAATAAGTCTGGCCGGGTTTGGCTGATTTGGCGTAAACGACGATCAGGCTGTCGTAATTGCCGCGAGCGACTGCGTCAATCCGAGCGGCAAAAATCAGTTCGGCCTGCTGCCCGCCCGCAGCCATAGTTTCGGCTTTTGCGGCCTCGAAATCCGGTAGGCTGATTTTCGGATTGGATTTGAGCAGCGGTTCGGTTGGAGTTTGGGCGGCGGGAGGCGTAACTGTTTGCCCGAAAGCGGACAGTACAACCGCCACGCAAAACATCGGCAGGAAAAACATTTTGATCGAGCGAATCATCGCATCACCTTTATGGTCGCTACTGGAAATTCAACGAGTAAGTAATTTCTGCAAAAGGGACAAATGGATTTGCAATTAACCATTAACCACTATCCATTATTGGGCAGGAAGAAGAATCTTTCACCTGCCTGATAATTGTTAATGGCTGATGGCTAATGGGTAATTACCTTCTCACTCAAAAAATTCTGTAAAGCCGCATTTTATTTGCCGACAATCGTCGCCTGCGCGCTGCCGACATTGGAGTTGGCATCGAAGACGCGGAAAGCGATGACATGCGGACGAGCGTCCGGCAATTTGACCGTGACTCGAAATTCTTCGCGTTTGGAATCGGCAATGCCATCAATCGGAAAAATCGCTTTCCATTCGCCGCCATCAAGCTGGTATTCGGCGCGTTTGAGTATGGATGTCGAATCGCTGGCGCGGAATGTGACTTCAGCATTGCCGCCCGAAACCTTCGGCGCGTCAGCCGTGACGGTTGGCGGAGTGTTGTCAATTTCTATGACTTCCGTTTCCAGTTCATCGCTGAGCGCCAGGTTGGCCGGATTCGACGGCGAATCGGAAGCTACGATTTTGAAAACGTAACGGCCATCCGGCAACGAATTGGCGTCAATGGTGAAGTAATTGTCGCGGACTTCCTGCTTCAGCGAATAAAACTCCGTCGCATTGGCCAACCGGTAATGGATTGAATATTCGATTGAATCGGCGTTGCGATCTTCGGCCTGCCATTGCAGCGAAATCGCGCCGCGCTGGAAAACTCTGCGAGGCGGAATGACCACAGTCGTCGTGGCCGCGCCGCTTTCGCCGCCGCCGGAATCATTGCCGCCGTCCATGATCGGTTGCGGCAATGCCTGCAAAACGACTCCGGCGGGCAGAACATTGATCGAATTGATTTTCGGCGCGACGTTTCGCGGCAGGTAAGAAACCGTCACTTCGCGCAATCGCGGCTGGATTGATCCGCCGCGTTTCAGCGTCGCGCGCCATTGAATGAATCTGGCGGCAGGGCTTTGGATGGCGTCGCCTTCAGGGTTGGTGATCGCCGCAGACCAATCGCTCCAGGTGGAATCGGGCGTGGCGGTGTTTCCGCTGCGGGTTTGCAATTCGATTGCGCCTTCGCCGACCCAGGAAACTCTGCCCCAACTGGCCGTCAAACTGGCGTCGCGCACGGTTGAAGTGTACGAACCGCTGGCGGCTGTCTCTTTGCCGAGTTTGAAAAGTTTGCCCAGGTTCGACGCGGCGACATAAAGCTGATTGCCAGCGCGTACGAATCGCGAGGTTTGAGCTTCGGACGATTGCGCCAGCAAGGCGGGTTTTTCACCTTTGGCGACGCTGTAAATTCGGCCTTTCTGCCCGGTTCCGATCATCGCCTGGCCGTTGGCGTCAAACGATACGGCGAATGCCGCAGCTTCCTTTGAATCCCAGATTGCATCGCCCGCGCCGCTCGCATCCAGCCGGTAAAGCACGCTTTTGACCTGACCGCTGCCGGACGAAGAAGAGGAAGAAGAACTTGACCCGCCGCCGGAATCCAGCACCTGAACGTCGCTGATGCTGATCGTCACGCCTCCGCCATCATCTCCGCCGATCAAAGTTGGGGGCGAAACGGAAGTCGAAGAAGAGGCATTTGAAGCTCCGCTGCCAGCCGATTCAGCCAATGCCAAAGCGTAAATTTCTCCGTTCGCGCCGATGGCCAGATCGCGAATTTCGCGCTGCGGCGAATCGAACAAGGTGAAGGCTTTGCCATCGGGGGAAATCCGCAAAATCAATCCGCCGGGATCGGTTCCGGCAATGACGTTGCCCGCTGAGTCCACGCGCAACGCGGTGATGTTTGTCTGAGTCGTGTTGGCAAACGGAGCGCCAGCGCCGTCGGCGTTGACACGGTAAATGACGCCTTTGTCGCCCGTGCCGACCAGCAATCGCCCTTGCGCATCGAAAGCCAGCGACCAGATGTATTTCGTCTTCGGTTCAAAGAAGACTTTGGCTTCGCCAGCGGGCGTGATGCGATAAACCTTTCCGTCCGGCGAAGTCCCCGCGTAAACATTGCCGCGCGCGTCAACCGCCAAGGCCATCACGTCAAGTTCTGATGTTTTGTAAAGCAGCGAGCCTTTGCCGCCTGCGTCAACTTTGAAAACTCGGCCTTCGTGCCCTGTGCCCAGGTAAACGTTGCCGGAATTATCCGCCACCGCCGACCAGACGTAAGCCTGTTTGGTGTCGAAGACTTCGGCCAGTTCCGGCGCCAGCGTGATCGTTCCGTTATCGGCAATCGAAACGCCCTGAGCGTCGCCCTTCTCGACTTCGGCGCGGGTGTTGACTCGCCAGAAAACCGGGCCAGCGGCGGAAACCGCAAAGATGGAAACTCCAATAATGAAGAGAGAGAAAATGGCTAGAAAAGTTTTTCGCATTCTGTTTTCAGTCCTGATTTGAAAGCGCTACCGAATTTCTATGGGTTGAGAGGGGAATTAACCATTAACCATTAACCACTAACCATTAGCCATTATCGGTCAGGGTAAAAGCCTCCCCCTGTCTGTTAATGGTTAATGGCTGATGGTTAATGGCTGATTCGATTTTGTCGTTCTTCTTTCATCAAACCGTTTACCTATTGAATTTCCAGTAGCGCCGATTTGAATTGCAAACTGATTATGACCGGTAATCGCCAACCCATTTCACCCAGGTCAGCGCATTGGTGACGGCATTAAATAATCGCTTGTCGCCGGTGTAAAGCTCCACTCCGTGTGCTTGTGCCAGGATTACGTAGGAAGCGTCGTAAACAGAGCGTTGGTATTGGCAGGCTAATCGAAAAGCGGATTGCTGGTGGGGTCTGATGTCAAAACGATCAATATTGTAATTGGTAAGATCAGTAATCGCCGTCAAAGCATCCGCCTCGTCAATACGATTTCGGACAACCGCAACTTTCAAAACGTTGGCAACCTCGTAATCCAGTAAAGCCGGAGCAATCAATTTCAGTTTTCCATTTAGAAAATCATCCTGCAATTTATCAGCTTCGGCGGTGGCTTCCTCGTCCCGCAACCACCATTTCAAAACGACCGACGCATCAATGGCTATGGTTTTACCGCTCACGACTTTCCTCGAGCAATTCGGCTACTGTCATACCTAACGGCTGACTGGAATCGCGTTTGGCTCTTAAACGATGCGCTGATTCAATCAGTTGGCGGCGGCGTTGTTCCAAGCCATCTTCTTCCAGAAAAATGATCTTCACCGGAACTTCGTGCTCAACTTCGGGCAACTGTTCTGAAGGCAAAGGTCTGATCGTGTTGCCGTCATAAACTCCACGAACGGTAATCATCATTTCACCTCAAATTCATTGATTGACCACGTTGACCGTCAACGTCCGTTGGCCTGAGATGACGAATTCTGCCGGAGGCAGTTCTTTTTCAAATACGGTCGTCGAACTGGTTTTGACGTATCCGCCCGAAGTGCGCTCAGAACCCAGCGTCGCCAACACAGACGGCGGCAGGCTGGGCATTTCTTCGTTGTTGATGATCGCGCCGCTTTCGCTGCGGGTCAGTTTGACGTACAGACGGTCGGCTTTGCGAATCCTGTTCAATTCCCTGACCAGCATGCTCAGCGATTTCGGCGAAACGCCTGTTCGCGGTTCCATCGCCTGAATCGAAGCTCCGTCGCCGACGATGATCTGCAATTGACCGAGCGGAGCGTCAGCCGGAATTTCCACCGGAATGCGTTCGACGAATTCGTTGCCGCTTTCCGTGCGGGCGAAAGCTTGAATTTCTATCTTCTCTCCGGGACGAACGTCAGTGCGGTTGATCCACAAACGGTCAAGCTGTCCTGTGCTGCGCGAATCGTAAGACGCGATGTCGAAGCTAATCTTTTCCAACTGCAATTCAGGAAAACCGCTGTTGAGCAACGCGCTGATCGGTTTGGACACGGCAAAGGCAGCGGCCAGCGGCGCGTTCAGCGAAACCGACAGCCGGTTTTCAAAATCCACATCCGGCTGATCTTTCAATTTCAGATTGCCGCGAATCTTCAAGGTCGAATCGCCAATCGCCCGTTCGGTCGTGGTGATCGTCGAAAGCACTGTCATCTGCATCAGAATCGGCGTCAGAAAGCGGTCGGCGACGACTTCAAAGTTATAAGTCTGCTGATTGCCACGGCTGGTTTTCAGATTGATTTCGACCGGAATCATTTTCGGCGCAACGCCCAGCTCGCCGAAAATCCCCGTCGAACGGTCGCCGCGAATGGTTCCAACCATTTCAGTCGGAAAACTCAGCTTGAAGGACGTCGCCTGACTGGACATGACGGTGACGACTTCGCCTTCATGCATTGGGAATTCAGAAACGCCAAGCGAAAGGAACGGATGGCCGAAGGCGTAAATGCGATTGCCGTCACGGTAAGTCACCGTTCCGGCAGCAGAGATCGAATAATCGCCGCGAATCAGCGGCACGACGATGGTCGAACCCGGCTTCAGGGTTTCGGCATTGGCTTTTTTAAGTTGAGTGATTTCCGCCGCGCCCGACACTCCCGCCACGGGAGTAAATCCCCACGATTGAAACAGCGGAGCGAAACGCGCGACGACTTCGGGCGAAACGCCCGTAATTGCCAGCGGAGTCGCAATCGGCATCAGAACCTGCCCGCCCGGAACCGACGACGCAACCTGAGCGCCCAAATTGTTTTTACCGCTCAGGCTTTCGACAAATTCCTTGTAATCGCGCGAATCGGCATTGAATGAAATTTCCGAAAACGACACCGGACGAGGTTGGTCGGCTTTTTTCTCTTCCTTCTGACGTTGCTCGAAAACTTCGATCATTTCCTTGATCGGAGTAATTCCGGCAATCGGGTCTTTGGCGAATTGGTAACCGAAGGCGACCGCACCGAGCAGTTTGCCGTCAATGTAAACCGGCGATCCGCTCATACCCTGAAAGACGCCCGTGTGTTGCAACTCATCGCCGAGCAGTTTCGACAGCACGGCGTTCTGGCGAGGGTTTGGGAACCCGGTCAGCACGCCCAGAATTTCCAACTCGAACTTTTTCGGTTCGCTGCCATTGAAGACCGTGTAACCAACGGCGCGCATTCCCGGTTTGACCTTTTCAATCGGAAAAAACTCGTCCTGATTTGATTGAGCGGGCTTAACTGTGTTTTGCGCGCTCTGGCCGAAAACAGTCAAAGTCAGACTGGCTGTCAACAGGGCTAAAATCACCATTCGCCTCATAAGCTGTTACCTCTCTCGCTGCGGATTTGGCGCTTGCCGGCGGGCAAGACGCCTTCAATATAACACAGGCATTAAATGATTGCGGCGCGACGACCGGGCGGGAATTTCAATGCCCAAATTTTATTCAGACCAAGCGGCCAGCAGGTCTATCTAAAGTCGCGTCTGCCGATGGCCTCACTGCCCCGGCAGATGCATCTACAAACTGGAACGCACAGATTTAGAACGGCTTGCCAATTATTTTTTTCCGACTTTGATGAAAGGTGTTTCTGTTCGCATACAGGAGGGACATATGCCAATGACAGGTTCAGGAAAAGCTCCCGGCGGAGCATTGACGACAGGCAGGATCAAACGAATAGTCTCGCTGGCATTCATCGCTCTGGCGACGATGCTGGCCATCAGCCAATACGCATCATTTGCCGCGCTGCTCGATGACCAGGACGATCCGAAAATTTACCGCAAAACCACCGCCAGCGATTGCGGCTATTTACAAAACCCGGTCACGCCCGATCAGGCGATGGCCGAACATCGCGAAATGCTTTCGCAGGCAACGACAATGTTCGCAGCGGCAACGGCTGACAGCGAATTGGCGCTGGTTCCGCCGCAGGACATTCCGCGAAAAAACTTCATTGACAACATACTCTTCG
>CAYRQB010000282.1:4585-7904 GCA_964426025.1 uncultured Heliomicrobium sp. | reverse complement strand
TGGCCGAGCAGGAATTTCAGAAAGCTGAATTGGAACGCAGCATCAAATACTGCCGTGAAGTTCTGGGGTTGGGATTGAAAGGATAACCAACGCGGCTATAGGATAAGCGCCAGAAGGAGAAAGTTATGCAAAGCGTTCAAGTCCAAATCACAACCGAGCAATTGTATGAGGCAATCAAACGATTGCCATTGAAAGAGCGACGTAAACTTCGCAGGCAACTTGATGAGAGTTCAGCCATTGCCAAACCTCAACGAAACGGCCATCGGCGCAAAACGCATGAGGAAATGGAAGCTGATCTGTTGGACCGAATCCGTATAAATTCCAGCTTGCCTGATGCTGCTCAGAGCCGTTACAAACGCTTGCGGCGCAAACTGCAAGACGAGACTATCAGCAAAGAAGATCTGAAAGAATTACAACTGTTGACAAGTCGTTTTGAGGCAATGGCGGTCGAGCGGCTGGCGTCAGTAATCGAACTGGCCAGGTTGCGCGGCCAGGATTTTGATACCACGTGGCAGGAGTTGGGGTTGGATAAAATTCAAAATGTCAGTTAGGTCTCATTCCAGAAAGCAAAAAGAACTGGTCAAAAAGCGCGCTCAATGGCGATGTGAATACTGTCTTTGTCCGGCTTCTTTCTCTCCTTTCACTTTTCACATAGACCATGTCTTACCTTGCAGCAAAGGTGGCAAAACCGAACTGGACAATTTGGCATTTTCCTGTGGTTGCAACAGTTTCAAAACAAATCGAACACGAGCTCGCGATCCGCAGACGGGAAAATTGGCAGCACTGTTTCATCCGCGCTTGCAAAAATGGTCTGAGCATTTCGCCTGGAGCGAAGACGCGTTGTACATCATAGGAATTACTTCGACCGGGCGAGCAACCGTCGAAGCCTTACGCCTGAACCGCGATGAACTGATCAATCTTCGTGAATTGCTGCTCGTTGTCGGCAAGCACCCATCAACAGACTAACTCAGCTTTGGTCTTTCAATTCACTGAAAACGACGAGTCTCATCTTCAGTAACGCTGGACGGAGGTTTGATAGGGTTGGTTGGCGGCGGCGTTGACTGGTAAACCGGCTGTTGCGAAGTCTGTTGAACGGGCTGATGTCCGGGTTGGGGCAAACCGTGAGGCGGAGCGTATGGCGGCATCATCGTTTGCATAGGCATTTGCGGATACATTTGCTGCTGAATTTCCTGTAACCGTCGCTTCTGAGCCTTGTACCTCATGACTGTGAATACAATGCCGATTGGCATCAGGACGCCGCTAATACCGGACAATGATCCCATACCAAGCACGCCAAAGATCGCGGGAGAAAAAACCAGCAACATAATCGTCAAAATCATTTGCTGCTTAGGCGTCAATCCTTCCGTGACTTTGGCCAGGGGGTTCGACGAAGATTGCATTGTCGAAGGCGGAAATTGAGCCGTTCCGCCGCTGGCGACGTAGCCTGTGACTTGCGTCAGTCCTAACCCGCATTGGCGGCAAAATTTTGTCGTGTCAGTATTCGGCGATCCGCATCGTGGGCAATACATAACTCAGAATCCTCACTGTTTGTTTGAATGAAACCTGCGGGTCTCTTCTTCGACCACGCTGCTGGGAGCGGGATTTGCGACACCAAGCGGATTGGTTGACGGCGGTGGCAATTGAGATTGAAACATCGGCTGCGGAATTGAAACGGATGAAGCCGTCTGACGGTATCCCGGTTGCTGCACTGCGTTATGCTGTTGAATCTGTTGTTCCTGCAAACGTCTCAACTTCGTTTTGTAATTGAACAACGCCCAGGTGATGCCTAAAGGAATCAACAAAAACAGCGCAGCCACAAATTCGCCCGCGTTGAACATCTCTTCACCGAGAATGGCCAGAACGGGTGGAAGCAGGACCATCGCCAGAATCGTCAACGCACGTTTCTGCTTCAGAGCAAGCATCTCCGACGTTTCAGCCAATTGAAAAGAAGCGGATTGTTGTTGGCTGGCCGACATCGTGACAAGCGGGCCAGTTCCGCCACTGGCGACATAACCGCTGACCTGAGTCAGTGGCAAACCGCATTGGCGACAGAATTTGATCGTTTCAGTGTTGGCAGTTCCACAGCGAGGACAATACATCTCGCAATCTCCCTTCAATTTTGGGATCACAGAAAATTCAATAAGTGACAACGCTTGGTGGTGTCCTAAAATTGGTTGCTGGCAATCCGAGATTTTTCTCCCACTAAGCCACACGAAGCAGACACGAAGTTTACTCGCCTCTTCGCGTGGCTTAGTGGGCGGAAGTTCCTGTTTTCAGATCGCAACACAAAAATAGGACAGAACTCAACGCTTCATCAAGAAGGAATCACAAATCCTCGATTAACCATTATCCATCAACCATTACACATTATTGATCAGCATGGGAAAAGCTCTTTCCCTGTCCGATAATTGCTAATGGGTAATGGCTGATGGTTAATCCCTTTTCCATTCGTATGAATTCCGACAGCGCATCAGTTTTCGGCGTAAAAAACCGCCGCCGCGCTGACGCCGGAATCTTTGGGTTTATAGCCTTCGTCCTTCAGACATTTTTCCAGCGCGCCCAACAGCAGCAGGACATTGTTTTCCGTGCTGCCCGTTCCCATCAATCCCACGCGCCAGACTTTGCCTTTGAAAATGCCCAAACCGCCGCCGACTTCGATATTGAATTCGTTCAGCAATCTGCTGCGGACTTTCGCGTCGTCAACGCCGTCAGGAATCGCCACCGCGTTCAGAGTCCACAAACGATGTTCAGGCGCGACAGCCATTGTCAATCCCATCGCTTCGACGCCAGCGACCAACGCGCGATGATTTCGCTGGTGGCGCTTGGCTCTGTTTTCCAGGCCTTCTTCGGCGACGATGCGCAACGCTTCGTGCAGGGCGTAATTCATGGTTATCGGAGCAGTATGGTGATACGCACGGCCTCCGCCTGAAGTTTCCTCCCAATAAGCCGTCAACAGATTCGTGTCCAGATACCAACTGCAAACTTTGGTTTGCCGCGATTTGATTTTGGCGACGGCACGGTCGCTGAAAGTCACAGGAGCCAGTCCAGGCGGGCACGACAGAGCTTTTTGGGTTCCGGCATAACAGGCGTCAATTCGGTTTCGATCAATTCCGATGGAATGCGCGCCGATGCTGGTGACGGCGTCAACCAACAAAAATCCGTCTCGCTCATCGGCGATTTCGCGCAACGGTTCCAATGCTTGTAAAACGCCGGTCGAAGTTTCCGCGTGAACGGCAAATAAAACCTTCGCGCTGGATTCGCGCCAGGCTTTGCGAGTCTTTTCCAAATCCACAGGCCCGCCCCATTCGCATTCGACGCG
>CAYRQB010000282.1:0-4485 GCA_964426025.1 uncultured Heliomicrobium sp. | reverse complement strand
CGGCGCAGCCATCGAACGCAGCACGCGATCATCAACGGGACTTGGGCCGGGACCGAGCAGAATTCGGCGCGGCGGATTGAGTTGAGCGATTACAGGCGCATCAGCCAATGACATAGCGAATAAGTTCTCCGGTGTTTTTTTAAGATGAGATCAGCGGCTTTCACCGCCACAGGAAAGGTATCATCAAGCGAGAGTTTGGCCAAGACTTGCTGGCTGCGTGCGCATCTCAGTCTTGAAGAATCGCATAACGATGGCGGTCTCTGAGCAGGCAAACAATTTGTTGCGGGCGATCAATAATCACTGCGAACAAGTCTGTGAGATCGCGTCCCAAGACGCTCAGATCAAGCGCGGTTGGTTCTGTAACGGCAGCCCAACGGCTGTTGAAAACTACCAGAGTTCCATTGTCACGGGTCAGCAGCAGCTTGGTTTCGATTTCCACCGAAGCGGTTTCTCCCCCTAAACCACTCAAGCCTTCTTCCGCTGCAAGCTGAGGTAAGCCAAGTTTGTCCAAAACATCCGCGTTCAAAACCGTGCGGTCAGCGCCGATGTCGAGCAGGAATTCAGCCACAACGTATTCGCCGGTTGAATCCTGAACTCGCCCGCGAATGATTGGCCGCACAACTCCATCATCACACAAGAGCCATTCACCATTGATTCGCATAAATTCGAGCCATCTTCTTCGGATAAATGTAACGGCTGATGCTGCCCCGGTCTTCCGGGTGAGCAGCTTTGGCCAGGCTGTGAGCTTCCGTCGGCGTGTCGCCGACAAACAATTCTTCGCCGGCAACGACAATGAATTTGCCGCGATGCCGGGTGTAAATTTCCTGCACGTGAGCTTGCAACCAAACAGAGTTGCGTTCGGCCTGCTCCCATTGCGCGCGAAACCGAGCAAGCTCTGCCGGATCGTTGACCTCTTCCATCGTGATTTGAATCGGTGACAACATCATCTGCACTCCTTCCTCATCAGGATTGTCTTCAGCTTTTCGTTCATGGTTGTGATGTACCCCACTTGATGATCCGAACAAATTTCATTCTTTAAAAACCGTGATAGACACTAGCGAATTGGTGTTTGTTGTCGCAACGATACCGATTCTCAGTTCCTGGAATTGGCGGAGCATTTTCCTCACAAATAGGACAATAAACAGCAAATTTGGCGATTTCTACTTCACTCTTTTTCTTAAATTTCACATTACGCAGTAAATAAAAAAGATTTATAGATAGCAATAGAAGAAACAGAAAGCCTCCCAACGCCATCACAGAGTTGTCTATGCTAATCCATCTTTCCAGTGCAATAAGGACTAAAAACAATACGCCCCTTAGTAACCAATAGATCTGATAACGAATAATGTTGGCTGCCCAAGGTAGCACTGCATCTCCAGGCTGTTCAGGCGTTTGCGTATACACATAGAGTACCCACAGAATAATCAGAAGAGGCGATAAAACCCACGACAAAAATACGCGAAAACTTCTTTTTACTGTTTGTTTTATAGTTTGTGCCCAATCAGGTGGTTGAACACTCGTTATTACTCCAATTTGGGTTCTGCACCACCTATCATTGAATACTCGTTCATAGATACGATTCCGGACACACAGATTGCCATTCGGAAGAAGTTTGACAATGCCTGACAGCTTTAGCTCTAAGTACGCTACTGAGTTCGGTACATCAGGTATAAACTGATTACTTAATAGGAGACTGTATATAGTTAATAATTTGACTTTAAGCTGCGGGTTATCGTTCAACCGTTTGTAAACCTCCTTAAGGTTCGAATCTTCTGGCGCGTCTTGCAGTATAGTGAATGCTTCTTCTGCTGCATGATCAAGAAGCTCGATGGTGTAATCATCACCCATCTGTTTCCCAATTTGACATAGCTTTTGAGTAAGATACGGATGGCCATCCGTCCAGTAAAGAATACGGGCAAGGATTTGTTCGCCCGCCTCTTCATTAACTCCTAACCCGGCGGCTAGAGGTTTGGCTTCTTCGGCGGTGAAATCGGCCAGTTCAATTCTTTGTCCTACATTGAATGGTGTACTGGTTGCGTCCTTGATCAAATCCGACGGGCTGGCGACGCCGAGCAGCACGAAACTCAGCCGGTTGTAGGCCGCATCGGTGGCGCGGGCGTTGTGGCAGGCTCGGATGGCGGCGAAGAAATCGTCTGTGAATGGCAGCGAGATGGTTGAATCAATCTCGTCAATGAAGATGACGATTTGCCCCGCGATCTGTTCCAGCAGCAGGTCGCGGAAAAATTCGGTCAGGCGTTGCAGCGCAGGAAGTTGCGCGCGCGATTGCCACCATTCGCTCAAATTCACGTCGCGCAAACCAACTTCGCGCAGAATGCGATGGGCGATGCCGTAATACCACTGTTCGGCGGAAAGCTTGTCGCGTTCGGTTCCGATTTGAGTCAGGTCTACGATGGCGGTGTGGATGTGGGCTTCAGCGGTCAATCGTCGAGCCGTGCGCGCCATCAAGCTGGATTTGCCCATCTGCCGCGAAGTCAGCACGTAACAAAACTCTCCGGCCAGCAGTCGGTCATACAATTCCTGATCGGCCTGGCGGACGACGTAGCTGGGCGAATCAGGATGAACCGTTCCGCCGACGACGTAAAATTGAGAGTTGGGTGTGGAAGACATAAGCATTGCCAATCAGCCCGCAAACGCGGGCGTAAGCATAAAGCCTGGGGTGAAGGCGCAACGCGCCGTAACCCCAGGAACAGCGAATCAAAATCCATCAAGCTCGCGGAGCGAGCGGCAGCGGCGATAAAACAAATTTGATTTCATCGGATGTCTACAACCGCTGTCGCCTGCTACCGCAGGCTTTGCTCGTTTCTATGTCTTTATCTGGGGTTACGCGCTACGCGCTGCACCCCAGGCTTTATGCTGCCGCCTGCTCCGCAGGCTGAGCGGCTTTTTCAGCTACAAATGCTTGTTGAAATAATCCCGGTAAAGACGACAACGCGCCTGCACTGCGTTGCGAGTTTCACCGCGCACCAAACCAGCCGAACTCAATCGCTGAAAATGCGCTTCGCTGTCGCACTGGCCGTTGCGGAGAATTTGCTGCATCGAAGCTTTCAAGTCTTCATTTTCCCGGCTTTGCAACGACCACAGAAAGCGGCGCAGGTGATCTCCGAAGGGGCCGGTATCGCTGGCGGATTCGGTTTCAAGCTGCGCCAGCGTCCAGCGGTTAGCAACCAGAAAGTACAACGCCTGACGAATCAAATAGGGATGGCCTCCGACCAGATCAAACAGCGATTCGATTTCGGCGTACGACTTCAGCGGCTGACCGTACTTCACATTCAGCGCCGCAAGTTGATCCCGATTGAATCCATCCAGCCGGATTTGCAACCCGACGTTGAACGGCGATTGAGTCAGGTCACGAATGAACAGGCTCGGTTCGGTCGAATGAGCGATGACCAGATTCAGATTGTTCCATCGGTTATTCCTCGCGCGCAAATTGTGCCAGCCTCGAACCGTGGCAAAGAAATCGTCGCGGAACGGACGGTTGAACAAATGATCGGCTTCGTCGAACAGAAACAGAATCGGCGAAGCGGCATCGGCCAGCAGAGCTTCTTCGATGAAATCGGTGATGTTGTCTTTTGCGCCCAGACCGTCATCCCAAAGGTCATCCGGCTTGATCAGCGTGCGGAAATGCCGAGCCAATTTTCTGGCCAAATACCGCATCAGGCTTTCCAAGTCTTCCAGGTACTTCGCATCAACAAACTGAAAGTCCAAATAAAACGGCGGGCGGTCGCCAGCTTGAGCGTTGATGTCTGCGCGCGCCAGCAGAGAGCTTTTGCCGAACTGGCGCGGCGCTTTGACGATGATCGTCTGGCCGAACTGCTGAGTCAGTTCTTCAAACTTGTCATCCGAAACTCGGCGAATGTAATACGGCGAATCGAATTTGACCGCGCCCGATTCCAGCAGAAAGCGCGGATCGGCGGCTGGTAACGGAGCGCCTGCCGCTTCAGTGGCTTCTGCCAAAGCTCGAATTGCCGCCGGGTCTGCGGCTTCGTCTTCGGTTTTGCCAGCCAGCGGCAACGCAATGGAATGATTGATGGCAGCCAGAAGCTGATTGGCCACGGCATCGTAAGCTTCGCCGTCTTTCCAAACGGCGTACTGAATTGTGTCCAGGTATGCGCTCAGATCGTAAGGCAACGCGCCTGTGAAATTGGCTCGGACTGGCAGAATCGTGAAGCGGCGATCAGGAAGCTGCGACAGTTCGTGAGCGATCCAGACTTCTTTGCGAACCATCGCGCTGCGGATGGAATCTTTCGACAACAAGACGACAAAGAAATCCGACGACCGAAGCTGGCTTTCGATCTCTTCAATCCAGCGAGTGCCAGTCAGCATCTGGCGATCAATGAATACTTCCAGACCGTTCTTCTGAAAATGCTCCAGGAGAAATTGCGCCAGGCTTTGATCCGGTTCGACATGGCGATAGCTGATGAAGATTTTCGGCACGGCTGACTTCCTGAAAAAGTTGATTGACTT
>CAYRQB010000281.1:0-7975 GCA_964426025.1 uncultured Heliomicrobium sp. | reverse complement strand
CCAGGAGGCAGCCTTGATTAACTCAGCAATCTATTCGATCAAGAAAACTTTGCGACCATTGAGTCTCGGTTTGGCAGTGTGCATTTGCTACTCACTACTCTGCGCGAATGTCTTCGCGCAGCAGCGACATGCCTTACTTGTGGGCGTCGAAAATTATCCAGACGGCGAAGACGCGCGCCTGGTTGGGTGTTTGCTCGACGTGAAGTCTTTTGGCGAAACGTTGTTGGACAAACACGGCTTTGCCAGCGACAAGGTTTTTGTTGCGACGGATGAGAAGGCGACGCGAGCGGGAATTTTATCTGCGCTCGAACAGATGCTGGCGCGCGTCAAACGCGGCGACTTGTTTGTCTTGTATTACAGCGGGCACGGTTCGGTATTCCCTGACCAATACTCCGAACTGCGCGACGAAACGCAGACCATAACTCCGGTCGGAAGAAACGGGCCGTTGCCAACCGGGCGGTATGACAATGCGCTGATTCCGTTTGACGCCCACCTGAAAACCAGCGGCAAGCCGTGGGGCAATTGGATTCTGGACGACGAATTGCACGTCATCTTCGCCCGTTTTGCTGCCGCAGGATGCAATGTGGTGTTTGTCTCGGATAGCTGTTATTCCGGTTCGCTGGCGCGCAACCTGGGCGAAGACGGTTTTTATCCAAAATATCTGCCGCCCGATCAATTCTCTGCCAATCGCTCTGCCGGCCCAATAAACACAGAACTGGTTGCGCAAGACAAAGCTCCCGATTATCAAGGTCGTGTGCTGGTCTTCGGTTCGTCCAGCGATACCCAACCATCAATCGCCACGGAAAAAGGAAGCTTGTTCACTCTGGCATTGAATGAGGTGTTGGGGTCTCAGCCGCGAATTTCCTACCAACAACTCTTTCAACAGGTGCGAGCGTGGGTGTCCAAAGTCTCCAAAGGATCGCAAACTCCGCAACTGGATGCGCGTTTTTTTCGCGGCAATTTGAATGAGCCATTTTTGTCGGTTCCTGCGCTTTCTCAAATGAACGCGCCGTCATCGCAGACGGCGCGGCCTTTGAAAATAGCAGTCGGCGTGGTTGACCTGAATGATCGCGCGTTGCCAAACACGGCAATCGGATTGTTTCCGGTTGGCACGGCAACCGGACGCGGCGAAGTGCGAGCCGAAACGGCTTTGTTTCTGGGGATGTCAAACGCGGAAGGCATTTACCTGTCCGACAAAATGCTTCCGCCGGGGCGTTACCGTTTGAAGGTAGTCCATCCGACTTATGAAAAATTCGAAGGCGACATAGAACTCATCGAAAGCACGGATGTGCCAGGAGCGGCCTTGCTCCTGGTGCGGTTGCGTCCGGAGAAATGAATCGTCTGAAAAAGGAGAAAACTACTATGAAAAAACTGTTGCTGGTAATTTCGCTGGTTTCATTGTTTGGCGGCTGGTCGGTTGGCGCACAAACTCAGGAGCAAAGCAAAAAGAACGTTTATTACGATTATGGGAAACCGCCCGCCAGAACTAGGCCGAATCAACAGCGCCGCGGGCGTCCCGGAGCGATGATCAAACTCGAACTGAAGCGAAATGACCGTGTCAGTTACGTTCCGGCTTCGACGACGTTTTACGCCGAAGACCGCGTGCGGTTGCACATTCGTATCAATCGCGACGCTTATCTGACGATTTTGAATCAAGGGACGACCGGCGATTTGCAATTGATTTACCCCAAAACCCAGGCCGACGCCGAACGCAAAGTCACCAAGACCATGGATTTCACCGTGCCGACAACGCCTGGCAACTGGCTGAGATTCGATGAGAATCCCGGCGTCGAACGAATGATTATTATTCTTTCCGCGCAACCGACGCGCGAAGTGCTGGTGGCGTTATCCGGGCAAAATTCGCAGCCGTCGAATCCGCAACCTGCGCCGATTCAACCGCAACCCGCCGCTGGCGAAAACCAGCAAAATCTGGAAGTCGTTGCCCTGCTCAACAGCAAATCGCTCAGTGATGAGTTGGAAACCACGAGCAAGGATTTCACCGAAAGTTCCGATGACGATGACAACAATGGGCAACCGGCGACATTTGTCGTTTCTTCCGGCAATAACTCCGACCTGCGAAAACCCGTCATTCACAAATTGTTTTTGCGTCACGGGAGGAAACTATGACCAAACGGATTGGCGCTCAACCGATTTTGTATTTTGTCGCCGTCGCGCTGTGTTTGTTGGGCAGCGCGACGGCGACGTTGGCAGAAGACCGCGCGCTGATCATCGGCATCGAATATTACGACCGGGTTCGTCCCGCTCCCGGAGCATTGCGCGACGCCGATGACATGGAACGTTTCGCCATTGAGCGACTGAAGTTTGTTCCCTCCGCAATTTGCAAATTGAAGGGCAAAGACGCCACCTATCAAGGCATTAAGGATGCCGTGCAGCGATGTTTGATTGCCGGAACCAAACCCGGTGACCGAGTGTTTTTTTATTACTCCGGCCACGGGTCTGCTTTGCCTGATGACGACCGCGACGAAAAGGATGACGGATGGGACGAAACCATTGTGCCTTATGACGTAGGCAAAAAAGGTTTGGGAATGATCCGCGACGATCAATTCGCCAAATGGATCGCCGATCTGGCCGGGCGTCGCATCGTCATGATTTTTGATTCCTGCCATTCAGGCACGATTTCTCGCGGAGGCCCCGCGCCAGTCAATTCCGCGCGATTCATCCTACCCGATGACGAATTGTTGTCGCCGAGATCGCGTAATTTGATTGAAGTTTCCGACGGGCGAATGAACGACGACAACCGCATCAGTTCGCAATCGGATGTCGTCGTCATTTCCGCCGCGGGAGCGAAGCAAACAGCGCATGCGATGTTGGAAAACAATCAATGGCGCGGCGGATTGACCAAATGTTTGATGGAATCCTATGGCAACGGCGCGCCGAAACTCGGCGAGTTGGAAGCTTCGATCAAAACACGCATCAAACAATTGCAGACTGCGAAACGGCTTGATGGAGAGCAAATTCCGGAATTCGCCGCCAGCGTCGCGCGGTTGCGCAACGAACCTCTGTTCGGATTATGGGAAAGCGTCCCGGCCATCGCCCTGGTCAATCCGCGCTCGAAGATCAAAGTCGGCCTGAACACCAACGACGCCAACCGCCAACGCAACGCCGACGGTCATCTGGTGTATTACGACGGAGAAGATATTTCGTACTCCGTCAGCGCCGATAAGCCGGGTTATTTGTATTTGCTGGCCTTCAGCCAGGACCCGAAAACCGGCGAGCGGTATGTGACCATGCTCTTTCCGCACAAAGACGTGAGTTTGAACAACGAAATCAAACCGCCGGGCTTGCGCTTGCCCACTCGCGGGGAATACGAGGTTTCGGCCACCGGTTTGGACGTGACTGTTGCACTTGTCACTACGCAAAAACTCAACCTGGAAATCAAACCCAAGTATTCTTGGGAGGTGTTGTTCAGCCTGCTCGACCTGAAAGAACTGCAGCAGGAAGTGGCGCAACGTATGCGCAGCATCGAAGTCAAACCCGGAGAATTCGACTGGCAGGCGACGAGTCTGCCGATTTTCACGACAAAAAAGTAAAATGCGCGTTTATGGAGTGCGGTGACTTGTCACCGCTATTCGTTCGCAGTTGATAGTTTCCGCTGGCCAAAATCGCTCGACTAAAAACAAAAAGCTGCGACCAGTCGCAGCACTCCATGAGTTATTATCTCGGCGCGACGATTGCCTGTTTCCCACGCAGTCACGTTGCGCCACTTTGGCGTTCTCAGGCTCGATCAGCTTTGCTTCATTACCTTTAACTGTTCAATAAGGCAGGGCCGCTTATGAAACAACATCGCGTCCTTCTCGTCTGTGGAATTTTCCTGGCGCTTTCGTGCGGCTTCCCGTTGGCCAACCGGCTGGCGCAAACCCAACAGCGCGGACAGACCGTTCGCCCCTCTATGTCGCAATTACCCGGCGCGGACAAACGCTGGGCGATTGTCATCGGCGTTGACGAATATGACGACACTGCCATCAGTCGTCTGTCGGGCGCGGTCAACGACGCCAAAGCGCTGGCCGAAGCCTTGAAAACCCACGGCGGGTTTCGCGAAGAGCGCGTCACCTTGCTAGCCAGCGATCAGCCGCGCGAGCGGCGTCCGACTCGCGGAACCATACTCCGGCGATTGACGAACCTGAAAGGCGCTTTGCCGCCGGATGGTTTATTGCTGTTCGCCTTTGCCGGACACGGAATCGAACGCAACGGACAAAGCTTTCTGCTGCCATCCGACGCTCAGGACAGCCGCAATCTTTCTCTGCTCGAAGAAACTTCGCTCAATGTAGAACGGCTCAAGCTGTTGATCCGCGAAACCGGCGTCAAACAGGTCTTCGTGATTCTTGACGCTTGCCGCAACGACCCTTCCGCCGGAAGAGCCAATGCTGACAATCTGATGACCAGCAATTTCAGCCGCAGCTTCGATTTCGACACACGCAATCGCGAAGTCGAAGCCTTTGTCACGCTTTATGCCACCAGCGTCGGCGCGCGGTCATACGAATACAGCGAAAAGCGGCAAGGGTATTTCACCTGGTCGCTGATCGAAGGATTGAAAGGCCGCGCAGCCAACGAACGCGGCGAAATTACACTGGGAAATCTGGTCAGCTATCTGGAACGCATCGTCCCTGATTTGGTCACGCGCGATCTGGGCGCGAGGCAACGCCCCTTTGCCCAAGTCGAAGGTTATCGCGCCAACGATCTGGTGCTGGCTGTCAATGCTGCGCCTGTCGCAACCGTTACTTCACCGCCGCCCAGACCCATCGCCAACAATCCCGCTCCCGCCGCGCGAATGAGCGTGACGGGAGTTCCACTCCGCAGCTTCGATTTTCAAACTCTGACCGTTGACGCCAATGGCCGTCTGTCGCCCAAACGCACCGCCCAAGCCTGGGGCTTCACCGACAACACCAATGGTGTTCCGCTGGAAATGGTCGAAATCGAAGGCGGCGCTTTTACGATGGGTTCGCCCGACAGCGAACAAAACCGCTCCTCTGATGAAGGCCCTCAGCGCCGTGTAACCGTCAGCGGATTTGCAATGGGAAAATTCGAAGTCACACAGGCTCAATGGCAAGCGGTCGCCCGATTGCCCAAAGTGAAAATTGATCTGTCCGCCGACCCGGCAAATTTCACAAGCGCGAATCTGCCTGTGGTACGAGTTTCGTGGGATCAAGCCGTCGAATTTTGCGCGCGGTTGAGCCGATTGACGGGGCGCAACTACAGGCTGCCGACCGAAGCCGAATGGGAATACGCCGCGCGAGCCGGTAAAACGACGCCATTCGCTTTCGGAGCAACCGTCACGCCGGACATCGTCAATTACAATGGGAATTATCCTTACGGCAACGCGGGCAAGGGGCAAGACCAACAAAAGACCGTCCCCGTTGGCAGTTTGGGCGCGGCCAATCCGTGGGGGTTGTTTGATGTGCACGGCAATGTGTGGGAATGGTGCGAAGATTTATGGCACGAAAACTACAACGGCGCGCCATCAGACGGCTCAGCTTGGTTGAGTGGCGGAGACTCAAGTCGCCGGGTCCTGCGTGGGGGTTCGTGGCGCTACTATGGGTTCAATGCTCGCTCCGCCAGCCGCCTCAGGTTCTCGCCCGGCTACATCTTCAATGACCTCGGGTTTCGTGTGGTGTGTGCGAGGACTCCGTAGCGCTTTGCTCTCTTGCCCTTTTGCCCTTTGCTCTTTTTTCCTTTGCCCTGCGAGCAGAGTGTCGCTGTTCCGACTTATCGCTGTTAAGAAAAGAAAAGGCGCGGGCAGGGTAGCGCAACCAGCCATGGTTGCGGCACGGGCTGGAAGCATTTGCTGATGAACAAGGCATTAAGTTGTGAAGCCGCGCAACCATGGCTGGTTGCGCTACTTTCGCGTTGAAGGAACCTCCCCCTTATGCTGACTGAAGAACCGATCACGGAATTGTTGGAACGCGCTCGCGGCGGCGATGAGGAAGCCCGCGCGCGGTTGTGGGATGTGTTATTGCCTGTGCTCAGGCAACGCGCGCATTGGGAATTGGCGGGCAACAACGTCGCCGGATTCGTTACCACTTCGGACATTTTGCAGGAAGCTGTCGGGCAATTGCTGGGGCAAGAAGCCGAAGGGTTCGACAACCGGCGGCATTTGATGGGTTATGCGGTGACGGCCATGCGCCACATCATCATTGATCTGGCGCGGAAACATAAACCCGGCGAACGCCATCTGGTTCCGGTGGATGAAGAACTCGGATTGAAGATCAACGACGATGTCAGCTGGGTGGCAGTCAGCGAGATTCTGGATCAATTGGCGGAGCGAAACCGGGATGCCGCCCGCGCTTTTGAATTGCGCGTTTTCGGCGATTACAAGATCGAAGAAATCGCCGAAGAGTTGGGATGTTCATTGACAACCGTCAAACGCCATCTGCAATTGGCCAGGGCATTCATCATGGGCCGGCTGAGCGATTCATAAGCTGAGCGATTCATAAAATGACCGGAAAACACAGGCTTGAATCAATTTCCTCTGCTCCGTTTTGCTGACGGCATGCGCTTATTCAGATATGAAGCGCCATTTTCGCGGCGCTGCAAATATCTCTCGAAAAGGATCAGGCAATGAAACCGGAAGAATGGAAACAAGTTGAAGCTGTGTATGCGGATGGTCTGGATTTACCATTACCGCAACGTCTGGAATTTTGGCAAGGCAAGTTTGCCGACAAACCGCAGATGCGGGCGGAACTGGATTTACTGATACGCGGCGATCAGAAAGCCGCCGACGTGGGATTTTTAGACAAACCTGCCTGGTCATTAGCCTTGCTCGACGACACGCCGACTGAAGAGGAAAACATAAACGCGACCGGCAAAATCATAGGCAATTACGAAATCATCACCTCGATCGGAAAAGGCGGAATGGGCGAAGTTTATCTGGCAAAGGATAAAAAGCTGGGACGCGAGGTTGCGCTGAAAATACTCCGGGACGCGCTGAACCGGGACTCGGTGGCGCGTTTTCAGGACGAGATGCGAATCCTTTGCAAAATCGAACACGACAACGTTGCGCGGCTTTACGACGGCGGAATGGATGATGAAGGGCGTCCGTTTATCGTCATGGAATACCTGCGCGATTTTGTTTCCTTGCGCGATTTCCAGCGCCGGTATCTAAACAGCGGCTTGCCGCTGGATCAGGTGAAGGCGATCACGAGACAGTTTTGCACCGGCCTGGCTCAGGCTCACGACAAAGGCATAGTCCACCGCGACGTTAAACCCGAAAACATCATGCTCATCAACGACCGCGACGGTTTGCGAGTCAAGGTGATTGATTTCGGTGTAGCCATTGCTCCGGCCTTCACGACAGAAGAGATGAACCAGGGAGTTCTGACTCACCGGCCCTCTGTTTTTTCGCCCGGAACGACGGTTTATAAATCGCCTGAACAACTGGAAAACAAACCTCGCGAACAGATCAAGCCGACTTCTGACGCGTATTCCTTCGCTCTGGTGATTTACGAAATGCTGACCGGACGTATGGCCTACCCCAGCAGCGAGCATCGTATTTACGAAAAGCCGTTTCCTCCTGCCAGCAAGTTGCGGACAAGTCTTGGCAATCAGATTGACGTGGTCATCGGGCGAGCACTCAGCAAAAATCCGCAAGATCGCCAACCGGACATACGAACTTTGGCTGATGAAATAATCGCCGCATTGCCGGATTCAGCCTTGCCAGCCAAAGACCCTGTCAACTCCAACGAAACGGAAACGACCCTATATCTGGAACCCGAAACCATCGTCAGAAGGAAGACTGTTGACGCAGAAGTTAAAACAGTTGACGCTCGGCAGACTGAGGAATTGCCACAACCTCGCAATCGTAGATTGATGACAGGTCTTATTCTGATGGCGGCGATAGCGGCGGGATTGGGCTGGGCCGCGTGGTCAATGCGAGATCGGTTCGGAGCTTTGCCGGAAAATGCCTCATCTTTGCAGGCTTCATCCACGACAGCCGAAAATGGAGGCAGTAGCGCGGGCT
>CAYRQB010000280.1:0-8010 GCA_964426025.1 uncultured Heliomicrobium sp. | reverse complement strand
TGCCAACTAATTCTGTGTACTGGCTTTAGCCACTAACTTTAGCTGCATGGACTTCCTGTCCGCGTATTGAAAAACGGCGCGCAGTATAACAACGAGTTCAAATGTTGCAAATAAGTGGTGTCCTATTTTTGTGTTGCTATCTGAAAACAGGGACTTCCGCCCACGAAGTCACACGAAGCAGACACGAAGAGGCGATAAACTTCGTGTTCTCTTCGTGTGGCTTTGTGGGAGAAAATTTTCAGATTGCCAGCAACACAACTTTAGGACACTACCTGCAAATATGCAGGCTAGGCAGTCAGACCAATTTGCCGTAAGATGCGCTGCACATTTTTGTTTTCGAACTTCACATCACTAAGGAAAACATCTTTAAGCATGGCTCAAACTCTTTCGACCATCGGCTTGCTGATGGCAGGCGCAACTTCCGTCAGCAACGTCGTCAAAGACATCTCCGCGAAAAAAGTCGTTGACCACCACGAACTGATTGCTTCCACATTTTGGATACGGCTGTTTGCCGGAATCACTTTTGTGATTGCTCTGGGCGGGCGGGCGTTGATGGGAACCGTTCCGCATTTTCGCAGCGACGGCGGAAACCTGTTTGGCATTGATGGATTCCAACTCGCTCCATTGCCGACTTATCTGATTTACCTTTCGATTGAAGTTTTGATGGTGGCGTTTTCGACTCTGCTTTATTTTCGCGCGATGCAGGTGACGCCGATTTCAATGTGCATGCCGTACATTTCCTTCACGCCTGTCTTTTTGATTTTCACAGGTCAGATCATGCTCGGCGAAATGCCGCCGACTGAAAAACTGGTCGGCATTGTTTTGATCTTCGTCGGATCGCTGGCGATGCACAGAACCCTGTTCGCCAACGGATGGCTGGAACCGATCAAAGCCATTTGGCGCGAACGCGGATGCTTTTACATGCTGCTGGTCGGCTTCATCAATTCCATCACCAACCCGATAGACAAGAAGCTGGTGATGATGACCGACGCTTTCACGCAATCCTGCGCTTTCGGCGCTGGGATGTGCATCTTTTTCACTTTGCTGTTGGTGGGACGCAAAGCAGACGCCGGGAAAGTCATCCGCTCGGTTCCATTATGGGCTGTGCTGGCCGGAACTCTGGAAGCGGTAGCTTTGATTTTTCAATTGTCATCGCACAATTACATTGACGTCGTCATCACCATCAGCATCAAGCGAGCCGGAATCATTCTGGTCGTTCTGCTTGGCTGGCTGGTGTTCAAGGAAAAGAATGTAGGCGACAAACTGATCGCGTCATCAGTGATGTTGATTGGAGTGCTGATCATTTATCTGCCTTCGTCATTGGTAGATATGAAAATCGGCATGCTCATCGCCGCAACAGCAATCGCCGGAATGATGCTGGCGTTTTACCTGACCAGAGAAAAGAAAGAAGTCGAAGCCCCAGTATAGAAATGAAAGAAACTGTAGGTAACGGAACAAACAGAAATATCCGAATTGACGGAAAAGATTCGCCTGTTTCAGTTTGTTCCGTTCTTTCCGTTTGTTTCGTATTCTTTCTTTCCCTTCCCTTCACCTTTACCTGCTTTGCACAGCAACAAGACCAGCCGCCGACTCAAGAGCCGACTCCACAACCCGAAGCCAAGCCTTCGCGATGGCAATGGTCGTTTTCCATCCGCAACCGGACTGGCTTTCGCACCGACGAACCGCGAGTCTTTCAAATGTCGCGGACGTTTTTCGACGCCAAAGGCATTTACAAGATCAACGACGATTGGCGGCTGACGCTCGAAGCTCGCGCGCATTACGATCCGGTCGAGCGGTTGGGTTATCCCAAATCTGTCTGGATTGATCCTCGCCAGGTTTTGCTGGACGGCAAGGTAAAGAAAGTTGATTTGAAACTGGGCTTGCAGCAGGTCGTCTGGGGACAGGCCGATGGTTTGCGAGTGCTGGACGTGATCAATCCGCTGGATTACCGCGAATTCATTCTGGAAGATTTCATTGACTCGCGCCGTCCGCTGTGGATGGCTCGCGCAGACGTGCCGCTGGGGAAATCGGAAAACGGATCCTTGCAATTGATCTGGGTTCCCTACTTCGCGCCAGCCCGTTTGCCCGGAGCCGAAAACGAATTCGGCTTGGGCAGCAGCTTCGGACTCGGTCTGATCGGCGCGGCGCAGGGAGTTGGATTGCCACCGTTCACAACTCGCGTCGAACCGACAACCAGGCCAGCTTATCAATTGAAATCATCGCAAGGCGGCGCGCGTTACCGCCGCAGCGTCGGCAGTTGGGATTTAACAGCCAATTACTTTTACGGATGGGAAGACACGCCGACCAGTTATCTGAAAGGCTTTGAATTCAAACCGAACGAGCCGTTGCCCATCGTTGTATTCAAACCAAAGTTTGACCGCCGCGAAGTTTTCGGCGGAACCGCCGCGACCAATTTCGGTTCGGTGGTTTTGAGAATGGAAGCCGGATGGAATCGCAACAAACCGGCGGCGGTGACGGACGCGCCGATAAAAACGGGCTTTGAAAAGTTCGGCTTGTTTTCCGGCGTCGCAGGGTTGGACTGGTCAGCGAAAACCTGGTTGTGGGTAAGCGGGCAATACTTTTTCCAATCGGTCAATGCGCCGCAAAGCCGTTTGCTGTTTCCGCGCGAGCAACATCTGGCTTCAATTTACTTCCGCACGAATTTTCTGCGCGACACTTTGCGCCCTGAGCTATTCCTCCTTACAGGTTTGAACCAGCGGCAATTCATGATTCGCCCCAAACTGACGAAAACCATCGGCGATCATTGGTCTGTCGGCGTCGGCGCGGATTTTCTTGGCGGAAAGCGTAACAACATCTTCGGTTATTTCGATTCGCGCGATCGGGTGGTGATTGAATTGAAATGGTTGAAATGATTCAGTCTTTTGCCAGCCGGGACAAAATTGATTAAGCTGCCATTGCTTCGCAAAATGCATACTCAGATGGAAATCAAACGATGAGCTTACAGGCAAAACCTCCTGTCAATCCCAAAGACGCTGCGGCGATTGTCCTGCTGCGCGATGCCGACGACCCAAAAGTTTTCTGGGTCAAACGCGCGCGAACCCTGAGCTTCATGGCTCATTACCATGCTTTCCCCGGCGGCCAACGAGATGAAACAGACGATCAGATTCCAATTTTGAACGGCGTCAGCGCGACAGACGAAAAATCATCCGTGATGCGAGTGGCCGCAATTCGCGAGATTTTTGAAGAAACAGGTGTTCTGATCGCTCGCGGAGTTGAACGACTCTCAGCCGAACGTCGAGCCGAAATGCGACGAGAACTTGCCGACGATCACACATCGTTCGGGCAATTGCTGGAGCGCGAAGGGCTGACGCTGGACGGCGAACTGCTGATCGAAATGCCGCGATGGGTGACGCCTCCGCAATTGCCTCGCCGTTACGACACGCGATTTTTTGCCGCCTGGTTGCCCGAAGGCCAGGAAACCGAAATCATTCCCGGAGAGTTGGAAGAGGGCGAATGGTTGCGTCCGCACGAAGCCCTGCAACGATGGATTGACGGCGTGTGTTTGATCGTCACGCCCATCACGACGGCTTTGCAGGCGCTGGCCGAAGGCGTTCACGATTTCGCCGACCGAATGCTCAACGTTCCGCAATCAACGCGCGATCATTGGGAAAGCCGCGTGGAAATGCGTTACGGATTTTATCTGTGCGCGCTGAGGACGCCGACGATTCCGCCTGCGACTCACACCAACTGTTACATCATCGGCGGCGATGAAATGGTGGTGATTGATCCCGGCTCGCCTTACGCGGATCAACAGGCGGTGTTGGACGCGGTGTTGGAAAGATTCCTGGCGCAGGGCCGCCGATTGCGCGAAATCATCATCACGCATCTGCATCCTGATCACATTGGCGGCGTGATGCACGTTGCGGAAAAGTTCAACATACCTGTCGCCGCTCATCGCCTGACCGCCGAAGCCATCAACGGCGAAGTGCGAGTTGATCGTTTGATCGAAGACGGCGAATTGATCGAGTTGAATGAACAGGCGACGGGATTGAACTGGCGATTGCGCGCGATGTGGACGCCGGGTCACGCGCGCGGTCATCTGAGCTTCCACGAAGAGCGAACCGGTACATTGATCACCGGCGATTGCGTCGTCGGATTCGGCACTGTCGTCATCGCTCCGCCCGAAGGAAATATGAATGAATATCTGGCCTCGCTTCGACGTTTTCTGGAATTGCCAAAACTGACGGCGTTGATGCCGGGACACGGCCCTGTGCTGGCAGACGCTCGCAGCAAAATCGAGGAATACATCGCCCATCGGCTGGAACGGGAAGAGATGATCTTGCGCGCGATGTCCGACGGCTCGCGAACTCCGGCTGAAATCGTCAAAGCCGTTTACGCCGACGTGCCTGAAGCGATGCATCAACTGGCGGAAATGTCAGTCCGCGCGCATTTGGAAAAGTTGGAAATCGAAAGCCGTGTCTTTAACAACGGAAACGAATTCACTCTCGCTGTTTGAGACTTCATTTAATCAGCCACAAGCATGACAACATTTATCTTTAGCGCAATTGCTTTAATGGCAGGCGTCTTTCTGGGTTTCATCGCTCGCCGCCGTTGGTTCGAGCGAAAACTTGCAGACACCGACCAGCAAGCAATATCCAATTCAAACGACTTGCCCGGCGGTTCGCCGGAAAGCGCCGATCTGTACAAAATCGCCGAATCGCTTCAGGGATACTTCGATCAGAGCGCGCATCCGAAAGACATGCTCGCGCACGCGGAATTCGAGCGCGGCGTCAAGTTTTTGATGGCCGATTCGTATTCGACCGCCGACCTGTTGAATTACGTCGCCGGTACAAACGCCATCATCAGTTGTATGGCGCTGGAAGCTTTGTCCAGGCGCGAAGTCGAAGAAGACATTTACGAACCGGTCATCAATACCTTCGGCAACCTGGGTTATTGGGCGCTCTATTTCGCTTTTCGCGCGTTGAACAAACACACTGACCGTCCTTTGATCGCAGCCGTCCTGACGCGCGTCAGCCTGGGATGGCGGGGGCCGATTGCCATCCAAATCCTTCGCGAATTTATCGAATCGCGGATCGCTCTTGGCGAAGCGTCCGTGATGAACGACGAACTGGCGCTGCTGAAAGAAGAAGATTCGCTGAACAACCTGGAAGCGGCGTTGCGCGAAATCGGCGAACCGCTGACAGGTCGAATGCTGGAGCAATTACAACAACACAGCCTGTCGGAATTCCTGAAATCAATCGGTCGCATCTGGAGCGATGACGACGAGCGCGAACGCGAACTGATCATCGAACACGAATATCTGAGCGAACAGGTCGGCGCAATTGAAAGCGTTCTGCTCAAAAAAACTCCTCGCTCGGTTTTGCTGGTTGGCGAATCCGGTGTCGGCAAAACCGTGCTGGTTCGTTCGCTGGCGAAGCGATTGCAGCAACAGGGCTGGCTGATCTTTGAATCAAGCGCGGCTGAGTTGATGGCCGGACAGGTTTACATCGGCGAGTTGGAAGGGCGAATTCAAACCCTGCTCAGACGTTTGAGACATCAGCAAAAAGTGCTTTGGTTTGTGCCTAACTTTCATGATTTGTTGTGGGCAGGTCAGCATCGTTACAGCCAGACCAGCGTGCTGGATCAAATCTTCTCGCACATCGAAACCGGCGAGATTGTCATGATCGGCGAAACTCAACCCGCCGCTTACGAACGATTGCTGCAGGCCAAACCGCGATTGCGCACGGCGATGGAAACCGCTCGCATCAATTCGCTGAGCGACGAGAAAACTCTGGCGCTGGCTCGGCAATGGGTAGCGCATTGCAGCGCCAATCAGCACGACGATCTGCTGGACAGCCAGACGCTGCACGAAGCCTTTCAACTTTCCAAACAGTACCTGGGCGAGAAAGCTTCGCCCGGCAATTTGCTGCAATTTCTGTCGCTGACGTGGCGACGGTTGGCGACGATCAACCCCGATTCGACAATTCACATCACGCTGGATGATCTGCTGGTGACGCTGGCTCAACTGACCGGATTGCCTATCAGCATTCTCGACGACCGTCACGGCCTGGATCTGAACGCGCTGCACGATTACTTCCGCGACCATGTTCTGGGTCAGCCCGAAGCGATTGATTGTCTGGTTGAACGCGTGGCGATGATCAAGGCTGGCGTCACCGATCCGAAACGCCCGCAAGGCGTGTTTCTGTTCGCCGGACCGACCGGCACAGGCAAAACCGAAATTGCCAAAACACTTGCCAAGTTCCTGTTCGGATCGGAAGAGCGAATGATCCGAATTGATATGAGCGAACTTCAATCCGGCAACGGTCTCAGCCGGATAGTCGGCGAAACAGAAGAGGCTGCCGGTCAGGCCGCGCTGGTCAATCAGATTCGCCGCCAGCCGTTTTCAGTCATCCTGCTTGATGAATTCGAGAAAGCCGATCCTAACGTCTGGGATTTGTTCTTGCAGGTTTTCGACGACGGTCGTTTGACCGATCGTCGAGGCAACACGGCTGATTTCCGTCATTCGATAATCATACTGACTTCGAATCTGGGAGCGGCGATTCCGCACGGCTCAAGCGTGGGGTTCAATCAGGACGCTTCCGGATTCAGTCTGGCCAACGTCGAACGAACGATAGGCAAAACCTTCCGCCGCGAATTCGTCAACCGACTTGATCGCGTGGTCGTGTTCCGACCGCTGAGTCGTGCCGTCATGCGCGATTTGCTGCGCAAGGAATTGAACGACGTGTTGCATCGTCGCGGATTGCGGAATCGCGATTGGGCTGTCGAATGGGACGAATCGGCGATTGAGTTTCTGCTGGACAAAGGCTTCACTCACGATTTGGGCGCGCGACCGCTCAAACGCGCAATCGAACGTTACCTGCTGTCGCCGCTGGCGATGAGCATTGTCAATCACCAGTTCCCCGCCGGAGATCAGTTCCTGTTTGTCCGCAGCGACGGCAAAGAAATTCAGGTCGAATTTGTTGATCCGGACGCTTCTGAAAAGTCAGCCGCCGAGTCCGAAGACGAAACCGCTGAATTCGCCGAAGGCCGGCACGGATTGGAGCAGTTGGCGCTTGACGCGAAAGGCACGCCATCCGAAGTCGAATTTCTTCAGGAATGTTTTCAGGAACTTGTGGAAGAAATCGAATCCGAAGATTGGCAGACCAAAAAGCATTCGGCATTGCTGCAAACTTCTTCGCATGGTTTTTGGGATTCTTCCTCTCGCTTCGCCGTGCTGGGCGGCATCGAATACATGGATCGAATCGAAGCCGGTCTGCGTTCCGGCGAATCTTTGCTGCGCAGGATTCTCGGTTCCACGCCTGAAAAGCGTCAATTCTTTTCCAGCGATCTGGTCAAACGCCTGGCTCAGCAAATTTATTTGCTCGAAATCGCCTGCGACGATCTGGCGGACAATCGCCCGCGCGATGCTTTCCTGCTGGTCGAAGGCGGTCGCGATGCGGGAATTGATCCGAAAGAGAATGACGAATTCGCGCAAAGACTGGTCGAAATGTACGAACGTTGGGCCGCCAAACGAAACATGAAGCTGGAAGTGATCGAAGAAAAAAAAGGTAACGAACGGCAACCGCTCAGATGGCTGGCCACTGTCACAGGATACGGCGCATTTTCGCTGTTGTTGCCTGAAGCCGGTTATCACGTGCTGGAAACGCCGCGCAAGGAAGGACACTTTTCGCGTTACAAAGCTCGCGTCCGCGTCGCCGCTCTGCCCGACGAACCGGTCAACGACGCGCGCGGCAGTTTGTCAAAACTGGCTGCTGAAACATTCGATCGGCTTGGCGATGCGCGATTGGTCATCGTCCGGCGTTACCGCGAACAACCTTCGCCGCTGGTTCGCGACGGAGTGCGTCAATGGCGAACAGGAAAAATCGAGCGAGTCTTCGGCGGCGATTTCGATCTGATTCGGTGACGACACAGCCAAAATACAGGGCACTACCGGGATTTCTGTGGGTAAGATTTCGCGGCTTCGCCGCCCGATGTGTGGTATGGCTGTGCCATACCAGTAAATGGGCAATGATTTCGGGGCGTAGCCCC
>CAYRQB010000279.1:1964-8067 GCA_964426025.1 uncultured Heliomicrobium sp. | reverse complement strand
TGCTGATTCCTTCAGAAGAAAAGCCGTCCGAAATTTTCAAACGCATGTTCGTCACCGGCACGCCCGCCGAAGTGCAGGCGCAAGTGCGGCGTCTGGAGTTGGGACAGAGCGTGATGGATTCCGTAGCTGATCAGACGCGTCGTTTGCAACGCGACGTCGGCGCGCGCGACCGCGAACGGCTCGATCAATACATGACCGGCGTGCGCGACCTCGAAAAACGTTTGGGGCAGGCCGCCGAATGGGAGCAGAAACCGAAACCCGTCGTCAGTGCGCAGGCTCCGAGCGACACCGCCGCGCCGCGCGATTACTTTGAAAAAGTGCGCTTGATGTACGACCTCGCCGCGCTCGCGTTCGAGACGGATTCGACGCGCCTCGTAGCGTTGATGCTCGATAGCGTGAATTCGCCTGCAATTACCATCGGTGACGAAACGATGAGCGACAGCTACCACGCGATTTCGCATCACGGCAAGAAGGAAGAAAAATTGCGGCAACACGAAAAAGCCGACCGTATGCAAATGAAGGCGCTCGACAAACTCTTCACGGATTTGAAAGCGCGCAAAGAGGGCAACGAAACATTACTTGACCGCACGATGATTCTTTATGGCACGAACATGGGCGATGCGAATACGCACGTGACGACGAATTTGCCGACGCTGTTTGCAGGCGGCGGATTCAAACACGGCCAGCATCTGGCGTTTGACCGCGAACGTAATTACCCGCTGCCGAATCTGTTCGTGAATGTGCTGCAACGCCTCGGTATTGAAGCGGACAAGTTCGCCAGCAGTACCGGCACGATGCGCGGACTTGAGCTGGCCTAACTATAGCTTTTAAGAAAATAACTTCCCGCGAATCACGCTGATTACGCGAATGAAAAGGATTTTTTACCGGTTTTAGAACCGGCTATCTTGTTGGTCAGGTTAAAGCTATTGAATAGCCTTTTCCAAAGTATCTGCGTTAATTCGCGTCATCCGCGGGAAAAACTTTTTCTTGATTTCTATATAAATGACTGCTTTCACCGGAAAGGGTCAAAGAGACAAAGGGTCAAAATCCTATATGGTTTGCCCTCTTTGTTCCTTTGACCCTTTGATTATTTGAGGTGGAAATTTTTGATCCGATAGAGGAATCCATTATGACCAGGACAAGAAACTACTTTGCCAATCCGACGCGAAGCCTGCTGGCTGGATTGCTGATTGTCGGCTTTATGTTTTTGCCGACGGCGGCGCAAACCAAACGCTACGAACCGAAATGGGAATCGCTCGATCAGCGCCCGACGCCGGAGTGGTTTCTCGATGCGAAATTCGGCATCTTTATTCATTGGGGCGTTTATTCCGTACCGGGTTATGGGCAGGTCGGCGAATATGCCGAATGGTATTGGAACCGCATTATGGGGACTGATCCGAAGTTTGCGCCGTGGCGCGAGTTTCATAAAAAGAACTACGGTTTTGATTACATGGATTTTGCGCCACAGTTCAAGGCCGAGCTTTATGACGCGAAGCAATGGGCGAACATTTTCCAGCGTGCCGGAGCCAAATACGTCGTGCTGACTTCCAAGCATCACGAAGGCTTTGCGCTCTGGCCAAGCGCCGAAGCAAGCCGCACGTGGGGGCGTCCGTGGAATGCCGTCGAAATTGGGCCGAAGCGCGATGTGCTGGGCGAACTCGCTACGGCGACGCGTGCCGAAGGGATGAAGTTCGGGTTCTATTATTCGCTTTATGAATGGTACAACCCGCTCTGGAAAACCGACCGCGCGCGCTACGTTCGCGAACATATGACGCCGCAATTCAAAGACGTGGTCACGCGTTATCAGCCCGCGATCATCTTCAGCGACGGCGAATGGGATATGCCATCGAAAGACTGGGGCAGCGAAGCATTGCTGGCGTGGCTTTTCAACGAAACCGCCAACAAAGACGAAGTCGTCATCAACGACCGCTGGGGCAAGGATTCGCGCCACAAACACGGCGGCTACTGGACGACGGAATATGCCGCCGGATTGAAAGACGGTTCGCACCCGTGGGAGGAAAGTCGCGGCATGGCTTATTCCTACGGCGTCAATCGCGCCGAACGCATTGACGATTACAAGACCGGACGCGAATTCATTTTCACCCTGGTTGATCTGGTCAGTCGTGGCGGCAACCTGCTGCTGGACATCGGCCCGAACGGCGACGGCACCATTCCCCCAATTATGGAACAACGTCTGCTGGAAATTGGTGACTGGTTGAAGGTCAACGGCGAAGCGATTTATGGCACGCGCACCGCAGGACGCTCCGCGCAATGGAGCGAGGGCAAACGCCCCGATCAGCAATATGGCGAGTTCATGGTGAAATACAATTTAATGGATCAGGTCGGGCAGCAGCCGAAAAACGGAATAGCCGTCAAGCAAGTCTTCTTCACGCAAAAGCCCGATGCGCTGTATGCCATCACGTCAGGCTGGCCCGGCCAACAAATCGTACTGCGCAATATCAAAGCACCTGCCAACGCCAAAGTCGAAATGCTCGGCGTGCCGGGCGTGCTGAAGACTTCGCGCAACAAAGATACACTCACGATTACAACGCCCATTCTTGGGCCGGAGCAGGCACCCTGCCAACACGCGTTCGTTTTCAAGATTACGGGCGCAGAAGCGTTACCAGAGAAATAGCGTTCAGTTGATCTCAAGGGCGCTGGCCTGTTGCCTGGCAACCCTGCGCCAAAATTTTCCCTGCCACTAAGGAGTCCCAGACATATGTATGCAAAGATCACAGGCCGCTCATATTTGCTCAACCAATGCGCGATGCTTGGCTTGTGGTTGAGCATCGTGGCCGCGGCGGCGCTGGCCGATACCTATCCGCGCCAACCACAGGTGGACGCGCTGCATTACGCATTTCAACTCACGCTCAATGATGAGAATGACGAGCTCACGGGCGATGCGACGATCACGCTTCGGTTCATCAGCCCGGGCGTCACCGAAGTTGCGCTCGATCTCGCATCCGCAGGCAATGGTGCGAATAGCAAAGGGATGACGGTTATTGAAGTGACTGCTGGTGGTGCCCCGGTGCAATTCAAACATCAAGCTGACCGACTCACATTGATGCTGGCGCCCTCGCCCAAAGCTGGCGACCAGCGGCAATTCACCGTGCGCTATCGCGGCGTGCCGGCGAATGGTTTGCGCATGCTGAAGAACAAGTTTGGCGAGCGCGTTTTCTTCAGCGAGAACTGGCCGAACAACGCGCGCCAGTGGCTGCCGATGATTGACCATCCGTATGACAAGGCGACGAGCGAATTCATCATCATCGCACCTGTCAAATATCAGGTCGTCGCCAACGGCTTGCTGCAGGAAGAAACAGACCTTGGCAATGGGCAACGGCTCACGCATTGGAAGCAGTCCGTGCCGATTGCCTCGTGGCTCAACGCGATTGGCGTGGCGCAATTCTCCGTGCATCACGACGGACTCGTCAAAGGCGTGCCACATCAGACCTGGGTCTATCATCAGGAACGAACTATCGGCCCCGCGTGGTTCGAGACCAGATCACGTCAGGCGATGGAGTTTTTCAGCGAACGTATCGGCCCCTATTCCTACGAAAAGCTGGCCAACGTCGAGGCCGCAGGTTTCGGCGGTGGCACCGAACATGCCAGCGCCATCTTTTACGGCGAGAAATCAATTATCGAGCGCCCCGATACGGGACTGATCGCGCACGAGATTGCGCATCAATGGTTCGGCAATTCGGTCACGGAAAAGGATTGGGATGAGGTGTGGCTGAGCGAAGGCTTTGCCACTTACTTCACGCTGCTCGTGGCCGAGCATTACGAAGGGCGCGATGCCTTTGTCGCCGGGTTGAAGCGCAGTCGTGATGGGGTCTTTGCGCTGGAAAAGCAGCTGCCTGACGTCGCCGTCCTGCATAACAATCTGGCGGATATGAAGAAGGTATTGAACCGGATCATTTACCAGAAAGGCGGCTGGACGCTGCATATGCTGCGTTACCAGATGGGTACGGGAAAATTCTGGGCCGGCATTCGCGATTACTATCAACGCTATCGCAACGGCAGCGCAACAACCGCAGATTTTCGGCGCGTGATGGAAGAGCATTCCGGGCTGGAACTGTCAGGATTCTTTCAGCAATGGCTCGCGCGCGCAGGCTCGCCCGTGGTTGAAGGCGGATGGCGTTATGACAGCGCGACCAAACGGGTGGTGATCGAACTCACGCAAAAGCAGGCGGGCGAAGCCTATCGCTTGCCGCTTGAAATCGGCGTCACTATTGACGGCACGCAAAAATTCGAAAAGATCGAATTCACGCAGAAACAGCAGCGGTTTGAGTTCGCAGCAGACAAAGAACCAACCACAGTCACACTTGACCCAAATACCTGGATGCTGATAGATGCCCGCTTCAGCAAACATTAATTCTTAAAAGGAACCCACTATGAAACGATTCATCATTCTCGTCTTCGCGCTTTTGCTTCCAACTGCGCTCTCAGCGCAAACGCCACATTATCAATCGCATTTTCCGCCGGAAGAATTCAAGGCGCGCTGGGCGCAAGTCTTCGATAAAATTGGCGACCGCGCCGTGGCGATTGTACAGGGCGTTTCGCTGGCCCGGGGCTTTAACTTCCCGCGCCAGTCGAATGAATTTTATTATCTGAGCGGCATTGAAACGCCGGGCGCTTACCTGTTGCTGGATGGTCGCACGCGCAAAACTACGCTCATATTACCGCCGCGCAACGAACGGCTGGAACGCAGCGAAGGCAAGGTGCTTTCGGCTGAAGACACCGAAATCGTCAAACGATTAACGGGCGCAGATGCAGTCGCCAGCACCAAAACGATGGGCGAAGAGTGGCTCAGTGAAATAATGAAAGCGCCCGCGCCCGCAATTTATACGATGTTCACACCCGCCGAAGGCGGCGCCGAAAGCCGCCACGAATTGCAGCAGGCGAATGCTGCCATCGCCGCCGATTACTGGGATGGGCGCGTGTCGCGTGAAGCGCATTTCGTCAATCTGTTGCGCACGCGCGCGCCACGCGCCGATGTGCAGGACCTGACACCAATCCTGGACGAAATGCGCAGCGTGAAAAGCCCGCGTGAAATTGCGCTGATCCGGCGCGCCTCGCAACTGGCAGGCCTCGGAATCCTGGAAGCGATCAAGAGCACCAAAGCCGGACTGTATGAATACCAGCTTGATGCCGCGGCGCGTTACATCTTTCTCGCGGGCGGCGCACGGCTTGAAGGCTATCGCTCGATCACTGCTTCGGGCACAGCCAACATCTGGAACGGACATTACTATCGCAACAACGCGCAATTGAAAGATGGCGATCTGGTCTTGATGGACTTCGCGCCGGACTATGGTTATTACACCAGCGACGTGACGCGGATGTGGCCGGTCAATGGCAAGTATTCGCCCGTGCAGCGCGAGCTATTACAATTCGTGCTGGAATACCGCAACGCCGTAATGAAACTTATTCGCCCCGGCATCACCACCAAAGAAATTATCGCGCAAGCCAAAGTTGCCATCGCGCCGGTGCTGCAACAAACGAAATTTTCCAAGCCGGTTTATGAACAAGCGGCGCGCAAGATGGTTGAAACCGGTGGCGGCACGCTTTCGCATCCTGTCGGACTGGCGGTACACGATGATGGCCCGTATAACCGCGATGTGCTGAAGATCGGGCATGTCTTTTCGATAGACCCGCAACTCTGGGTGCCCGAAGAAAATTTGTACATTCGCTACGAAGACGTCATCGTTATCACGGCAAATGGTTATGAAAACTTCACCGACTTTTTGCCTGTTGAATTGAACGAGCTGGAAAAGCTGGTGGGGCAAGGCGGCATCGCGTTGAAGCTCCAGCCGACAGCGGAGCAGGAACTGCGCAAACGTTAGTCACCTGCGACGGCAGATGCGCGTATCACCCGGTTTTATAGAGATCAGGAAAAAGATATTCCAATTTCGTCCCGGCGGGACGGCTGATAGTAGCCCGGCAATTCATTGCCGGGGACAGATGCTAGGAACGCCCGTCCCGGCGGGACGGCTGAAGGGCTTGATTTTGCCAGCCTTCAAGCGTCCCGCTGGGACGCCGAGGTCTTTTGCTTCTTTCCCAGCGATAAATCACTGGGCTACTGTCGCACCGTCCCTCCGGGACAGTT
>CAYRQB010000279.1:0-1864 GCA_964426025.1 uncultured Heliomicrobium sp. | reverse complement strand
CAGACCTATGCTTCAAGGAACACGAATCAAAACGGTGAAGAACTTATTTCTCACGCTGGTTGTCTTATTGCTCAGCCTCACTTGCCTGACGGTCGCGCAAACCAAAACGATTGAGCCGACAGAAGCGACGATTGCCGACATTCATCGCGCCCTGCGTACCGGCAAGCTCACCTGCATCGGCGGCCACCAAACGGGTTTCCACCGCTCAGGAATTAACCTCTCGCTAGTCAAATAAAGGTGATGGATAATTTCTAAAACGTTACAATGACGATTGTGGGGATCAATGTAGGAGGCAGGCTATGAACAGAGACGACGTCCTGGCAGTGTTAGGCCAATTCAAACGAGATCATGCCGAACAGTACGGTATTCTGGAGATCGGAATATTTGGATCAGTGGCGCGGAACGAACAGCACGATGACAGCGATGTAGACATCTGCATCAAAACCCAAACTCCTGATCCTTTCGCGCTGGTACATATCAAGGAAGCCATTGAAGGGCTGGTTCATAAACATGTTGATATTGTGCGCGTCCGGGAAAAGATGAACCCTTTCCTGAAAGAACGAATTGAGAAAGAGGCGTTGTATGTTTGATCAGAGTTTGGTGCTGTCTATCCTCACTCAGGTCGAAGAGGCATTACAGACCATTGCCAGGCGCGCCTTGCCCTTTCAAAGCGCCGATGATTTCACGAGTTCAGATGCTGGCAAACAAGCGCTTGACAGTATTTGTATGCTCTTTATGGCGACGGGTGAAGCGTTGAAGAAAATAGACAGAATCACCAATGGCTGTCTTCTTTCACAACATCCTGAGATTGACTGGAAAGGCACGATCGGTTTCAGGGACATCATCGCCCATCATTACTTTGATATTGATGCAGAACAGGTATTATGGATCTGCACTCATAAACTGAAGCCATTGACGACAACTATCCAGAAAATGATCAGGGAGTTAAGCTGAGGCTGCCAATGGTATTGCCGCTTCGCCGCAGGATCAGATAAACAGAGCAACAGAAGCTACGTTCTATGCGACAAAATAGCCGCGATCAAATATGCCTACAATTACGAACAAGCGACCAGACATCGGGGCCACCAACCGGTTTTCCCCCGCTCAAGAATTAATATTTCAGCTTTGTTTGGTCAGATTTTCAGTAACCGTAAATCGCCAATAAAACTTTCCATTGTTTGCAAGTGTGGCTGAACAGATTTCGGATAGGCAGAGATAAGCGGGTAAGGAACAACAAGTTGAACTTTGGCTTGAACCATCTCTTTGAACTGGTTCTCAGAAACCTCTTCTTGTAGTGTGAGTAAATGTTTTTGGCTTATGCGCTCATAGACCGCCAGTCAGCCGCAACATCTTCGTTCTGTCGCGGACAATATTCAATTTGCGATTGATGGCAGTATCAACCAGATCGTCGCCTGTTCGATTCATTCGCTGCCGAAACATTTTCCGCCAAGGCAGGACAGATGATGATCTCTTTTTTAATGCGCTCGGTAATCAGCATGGCGATTTCCGTCCGCACGGGCGCAACACACCGTCGGGCGCATAGTGCGGTACGGGGAGCGTGAGCGACCTGCGCCTTGCTCAACTATGTTGCTGATCGAAGCTCAGGTCGCTCACGCTCCCCGTACCGCCTCACTTCAAGTTGTTTTCATCCAACCGTCCAACAGCTTGCCGATTTCGGCGACTATCGCGTTGACGTAACGATATTAGGCTTTAGGCGAACGGCTAAAACGTCGTGGTCAAGGTTGCGCAAACTGCCAGTTTGCGTTTTGCTGCATCAGACTATAAAGATCAAGTAGCGCAACCAGCCATGGTTGCGTGGTTCGAGGTGCAATCCATGATGAACGACAAAGGGCTTGCTGATGCG
>CAYRQB010000278.1:0-8075 GCA_964426025.1 uncultured Heliomicrobium sp. | reverse complement strand
CTGGCGGCGGGCTTTGAATTTCGGCTGCCGTCCGGCTGAATCGCGGAGCCGGAGCGGGCTGAATCACTCCTTCGATTTCAACAAAGGTTTCCCGCGCGACGTTGTGCGGATGCTGCGGCGCTTCGTCCAAATCCAGAACAGGCGCGAAGCAAACGTCAGTCCCTTCCATCAACTCGCACCATTCATCGCGCGGTTTGGTTTTGATGATGGCGGCGAGCCGGGCTTTCATCTCAGGCCATTTGCGCGCATCCATCTGCGATTGAAAGTTCGGATCGCTGATGCCTGTTTTTTCCAGAAGCAAAGCGTAAAACTGCGGCTCCAGGGAACCGATGGCGACGAACTTGCCGTCGGCGCATTCGTAGCTGTCATAGAATGGCGCAGCGCCATCCAGCAGATTTGCTCCGCGCTCGTTGCTCCATCGCCCGGCGGCTTTGAATCCGTAAATCATCGCCATTACCAGAGCCGCTCCGTCGGTCATCGCCGCGTCAATCACCTGGCCTTTGCCTGACTGGCTTGCTTCCAGCAAACCGCAAACTATTCCAAACGCCAGCATCAAACCGCCTCCGCCAAAATCGCCGATCAGGTTCAACGGCGGAGCAGGCGGCGAATCCGGTCGGCCAATCGCGTGCAGCGCTCCGGTCAAGGCTATGTAATTCAAATCGTGACCGGCAGCCTGCGCCAAAGTCCCTGTCTGTCCCCAACCGGTCATCCGTCCGTAAATCAATTTCGGATTGCGTTTGAGACAAACCTCCGGCCCCAATCCCAACCGTTCCATCACGCCCGGACGAAAGCCTTCGATCAAAGCGTCGGCTTTTTCGATCAGCTTCAACGCGGTTTCAACTCCGGCTGGAGTTTTCAGGTCGAGCGCAATCGAACGTCGTCCGCGATTCATCACGTCGAACTTCGAGCTTTTGGCGTTCGGGCGATCTAGGCGAACGACTTCCGCGCCCATATCCGCCAGCATCATCGCGCAAAACGGCCCGGGCCCGATGCCGGCGATTTCGATGACTTTGATTCCTTTGAGTGGTCCCAAAATTCTCTCCTACCGGGAGCGCGGGCGTCTCGCCCGCATGGGGCCGCGAGCATCTTTGCTCGCCAGTTTTCTATTTTGTGAAGGTGGGCAAGATACCCACGAGACCATGCGAGCAGGGATGCTCGCGCTCCCATATTTCTATTTGTAAAAGCTCTCGCCTTTCGCGGCCATCTCGATCAACAGTTTCGGCGGACGGAAGCGTTCGCCGTAAAGTTCAGCCATCCGGTCGCATTCCTCAACAAACTTTTTCACGCCAACGGTGTCAATCAACGACAACGGCCCGCCGGTGTAAGGCGGAAAGCCGAGGCCGAGCATTGCGCCTACGTCGCCGTCCGCCGGATCGGTCAACACGCCTTCTTCCATACAACGAGCGGCGTCGAGCGCCTGAGCATAAAGCAATCGCTTCTTCACCTCTTCGACGCTGGGTTGTTCGGCGGCTACTGGAAAATGTTCAGCCAATCCCGGCCACAAAAACTTTTTGCCGCCTTCGGGGTATTCGTACATTCCACGGCCCGCTTTTTTGCCGATGCGATTGAGCTTTTCAAAAAACAGCGTGATGACCGCATCGCCCGATTGCGGTTTGTAAGCGTCGCCCAAATCCTTCTTCGTCTGTTCGCGGATGTGATAGCTGAGATCAATGCTGACTTCGTCCAGCAGCGCCAGCGGCCCAACAGGCATTCCGGCCATTCGCGCTCCGTTTTCGATCAACGCCGGAGCGACGCCGTCCAGCAGCATCGTTGTCCCTTCGTTAATGTATGCGCCGCAGAACCGCGAAGTGTAAAAGCCACGGCTGTCGTTGACCACAATCGGCGTCTTTTTGATCTGCTGGACGAAATCCATCGCTTTGGCCAAAGTTTCATCCGAGGTTTGACGACCGCGGATGATTTCAACCAGCGGCATTTTGTCCACCGGCGAAAAGAAATGCAGGCCGATGAATTGCTGCGGGCGACGACTGGCTTCGGCCAGACCTGTAATCGGCAACGTCGAAGTGTTCGACGCAAAGATCGCCGACGCTGGAATCACCGCTTCGGCTTTGCGCGTCACGTCGGCTTTGATTTCGCGGTTTTCAAACACGGCTTCAATGACCAGATCGCACGCCGTAAGGTCTGCGTAATCGGTTGTCGGTTTGATCAGCGACAAAATCTTTGCGGCTTTGTCTTCGGTCATTCGGCCTTTGCTGATGCGTTTTGTCAGCAAACCTTCGCCGTGAGCTTTGCCTTTTTCGGCGTATTGCAATTCGCGGTCGAGCAAGATGACTTCGACGCCCGCCATCGCTGCGACGTAAGCCAGTCCGGCGCCCATCATTCCAGCGCCCAACACGCCGAGCTTTTTGACCGTCAGCTTGTCGTAACCTTTCGGACGGCGAGCCAGCTTGTCCGCAGCGCCTTTGTTGACGAAAACCGTGCGGATCATGTTTCGCGCCACAGGATCGAGCAGCAGTTTGACGAAATATCGCTGAGTGATTCTCAATGCGGCGTCAATCGGAACCTGCAGGCCTTCGTAAACGCAGGACATGATCGCCTGAGGCGCGGGGTAATTGTGGAAGGTTTCTTTCTGCATCAGCGCTGCGCCGACCATGAAAGTTTCGACAAAACGCGGATCGAACTGACCGGCTCCGCCCGGAACTTTGAAACCTTTCTTGTCCCAGGGTTGAACAGGGTCTGGCGATTCCATCAGCCAGCGTTTGGCTTCGGCCAGCAATTGATCCGGCGGAACGATTTTGTGAACGACGCCTTTTTCCAACGCCTGCTGCGGCGTCAGATGCGTGCCCTGCATCATCAATTGCAAACCTTCGCGCGCGCCGACCAATCGCGGCAAACGCTGAACTCCGCCGCCGCCCGGAAACAATCCGACCAGAACTTCCGGCAGACCAAGCTGGCTGCCCGGCGCATCGGCAGCGACGCGGTAATGACAGGACAAACAGATTTCCAAACCTCCGCCCAGAGCCGTGCCGTTGATCGCGGCGACGAACGGCTTTCCGCCGGTTTCCATTCTTCGCGTCATCGCGTTGAATCGCATTCCGTTGTTGAACATTTCTTCGGCGTTGCGCGCGGCAAACAATTCGTTGAAGCCTTTCAAATCGGCTCCGGCTATGAACGAAGATTTGCCGGAAGTGATAATCGCGCCTTTGACCGTCGGGTCGCTGATGACTTTTTCGACTGATTCGTTAAGCTCTGCGACAAATTGCCGAGTGATGACGTTCATCGGACGGTCTTTCAGATCAATGGTCAGCGTGGCTATGCCGTCGGTGTCCACTTGATAAGTAATCGTTTCGCTCATTTGATTCCTTTGAATGTGTTGGAAGGTTGAAATCACGAAAAGCCATATCTTTATGAACAAGATGTCTCAGTCGAATCCGTCAAGACGCCAGGCGTAAAGAAAGAAAAGCCGGAAAGTTGTTTTCCTGTCGAGAGTTTCTCTTTTGCGCCTGCTTTGATTCTTTGCTACTTGAAGCCTAAAGATCGCTTTTCTGTGAGCATAGTACGACAGTCGGCGGTTGAGCGAAAAGCAAAGGCAATCAATGAAACTTCTCAAGTTCGGGCTGATGCTGAAGCGGTCATGAGCTTGCTGAAGTTACGACCTTCGAAGTTCATCAAGCGCGGGATCGCCGAGAAGGAAGGATTGATGGGGGAATCGTTCAGCCTGACTGCTGTCTTTACAGGCCGACATCCTGCACGCGAATTTCAAACGGCCATTCGTAAGAGAAAAACGGGAAGCGGACTTGATGCTTGTAACTGATTTTGGTCGTCAGCTTGCGGCCTTCGCGCCACAATTCGATTTGATTGTTTTCCGGCAGACCGCATTCGCGAGCTTTTTCTTTCAACTGCGCGCGGACGTCTTCGTCTTTCAGATTTTGAATCGCGCCGCGATGCAAAATCTCCGCCGCCGCTTGATGCATTTGCTGATTGCCCTGATAAATCGGCACAAAAATGGCCACCAAATAAACCAACGCCGCCGTGAATGCGAGCAATAACAAAATCCCGAATCGGCCAGCGCCCGTTTCAACCGAACGCGCGTTGCGTCTTAACTCATTTCTGTTCATCCCTGTTTCAACCTTTCGCTGATGTATTCAACATTTCGCGCACCGAAGCGCGAATGATTTCCGGCGGAATGTCGTCACGGACGATCACTTCGCCGATTTTTGTTGGCAGAATAAGGGGGAGCTTGCCTTGAGAAACTTTCTTGTCGTGCGCCATCGCGGCGACTATTTCCCGGACTTTCAGATCATCAATGGGGGGCAGCTTTGCAACTTTGCCTAACTGGCTCAAACGATCAACTACGAACCGTATGTCGTCGGCTTCAGCGTGCGGGATTATACCCGCTTTTTCCGCAATCTTAGAAGCGCATTGCATGCCGTAACCGACGGCTTCGCCATGTTTCAACCGGCGGTAAGCCGTCACCGCTTCCAGGGCGTGACCGACCGTGTGGCCGAAATTCAAAATCCGCCGCAAACCGGATTCGCGTTCGTCCGTCGTGACGACTTCGGCTTTGATCTCGCAGCATCGGGCGATGATTCGCGTCAGCAAATCGGCGTCGAGCGCAAAGACTTCTTCCAGCTTTTCGTTCAGCAAATCAAACAGCTTCCTGTCCCGGATGACGCCGTACTTCAAAGCTTCGTACAAACCCGCGCGAAGCTCGCGTTTCGGCAGCGTCGCCAGAGTTTGCGGATCAATGACGACCGCTCGCGGTTGGTGAAAAGCTCCGATCAGATTTTTGCCCAGCCGATGATTGACCGCCGTTTTGCCTCCGACCGAACTGTCAATCGTCGCCAACAACGTAGTCGGAATCTGTACGTAATTAACTCCGCGCTGATAACAGGCCGCGACGAAACCGGCCAGATCGCCGACCACTCCTCCGCCCAAAGCTATGACCGCATCGCTGCGCTCATAGCGATTGGCGATCATAAAGGCCAGAGCCTTTTCCGCAGTAGCCAGCGATTTCGCCCGCTCGCCGTCGCCTATCAAATACGTCAGAGTGGCAAAGCCCGCCTGCTTCAAACTCTTTTCAATCGCCTTGCCGTAGTAGCCGTGAACGCGAGCGTTCGAGATAATCGCCAGCTTGCGCGTCTTCGCGCCGAGCGCCGCTCGCGTGATTTCGCCAACTTGCTTCAATGCGCCATCAGCGATGGTGATGTCGTAACTTCGTTCGCCGAGTGCGACTTTTACCAATTGCGGATTGCGAATTGCAGATTGCGGATTATTTTTTGAAATCATCTTTTACTCTATCAGCTTCAGAAACTCCGTCGTCAGGCTCTCGAAATTCAACTCGCCCAATCCGATCATCGCCGCCAGTTCTTCAACTGAATACCGCTGCCCGGTGTTCCACAAATCAATCAGCGTCTCGCCTGCTTTCGCAGAAGCCCACCATCGCGAGCCGAATTTGGTTTTCAGGTAATCGCGCATCTGAGCTTCAAAGGCGGCGGCGCGCAGATAACTGGCCGGGCGCAGATTGTCGCTCAGATCGCGCAAGTGTTCGGTTTCGTCGAACTGAACGCGGACGGCGTCGGTCATCAATTCGGCGTAACGATGGCTTGCTCTGCCCGAAAGTTTCCCGGAGTGAAACTCAGCCTCGTAAATCAATTCGGCGGCCTGACGGCGGAGTCGCATCAACCGCAAAACCGACAGCGAGTGGCGGAACTCTGCGTTTTCGACAAAGCCCAGAGTTCCAATCAGCCACGATTCTTCCAGCAGCAGATTTTCAAACAACATTCCCCAGGCTTCGATGACTGTGGCGTCTCCGCCAATTTGAAATTCGGGATACAGATTCCGCGAAGTCCATGCGAAGAGTTGAGCGTGTCCGGCTTCGCGCAGAAACTCGCCGTAATTGGCCTGACCGCCGTTCAGATTCACTACCAGCTTGATTTCGTCGGGAACTCGAATTGGCGAGCAAAAAGCTTGCGATTGTTTGCCCGGGCGAACGGCGGAATCAATTTCCACGTTCGGTTGCTTTTCGGTGTTGAAGCCGAGATTGGAAAACAGTTCGCGGTAAATCCTCAGCGTCTGCTCGCGCGGGAAGAAAGCGTCAAAGCGCGCGTAGCGGCACAGGTAAGGCAAATCCGCCGCAGTCGCTTCGTCAATCGAAACATCGGCTTCGCGCACGAGCAGCGGCGCCAGTTCGGAAACGTAGCGGCTTTCGGTCTTTGCCAAAATCCGTTCGGCTTCCGAAGCGAGTTTTCCGAAATCCACTCCGCGCAGTTCCTGCCGCATTGTCAGATAATTTTCAAAGCCAAGCTCGCGCGCGCCTGCATGCAAGCTTTCAAACCGCTCAGCTCTCAAATCCTGCAAGCCATTGATCAGGTCGGCGCGGCGAGCGAACAAATCGCGGCGACGTTTTCGATCAGCTTCATTGGCCAGCAATGCCGAAGTTTGATTCTCTCCGATTCGCTGACCGCCCCAATCAAGTTTGGAATCGGATTCGTGGTTTTCTATCTCCGCTGAAACTTCCTGCTTTCGCGCAATCAGATTGTTTTCCAGAGCGAAAGCGATCAAACGGCGAATGCCTGTACGCTCGGTTTCTCGCGATTCGGAAGTCTCTTCCAGCTTGGTTCGTAACTCAGCAACTGTTGAAAGCCGGAACAGGTCGCTGTATTCGCCGAACAGCAAAGCCGTATCGCGCGTGGCTTTGCGACCAGCGCAGAAAAGATAATCTTCGCGAATGATTTCGGTGTGGAATTGGCCGAAGTGTTGGCGGTATTCGCTAAGCATTGCGTGCGTTCCGATTCAGGATTGGTGTTGAGCACGCAACATAGCTAATGGTCGGAGAGCGAGTCAAGAACGATTCGGAATTTGGAATCACAAGGTTGGTGGCATTACGGCTGATTTATCAGTCAGGCTCGCCGCAAACAGGCAGTCTGGTCGGCGCACGCCACGTGAGGCGGCGCATCCCTTAACCGCTTTTTCCCATACAGGCCACGCAGACATACGCCGACCACGCTGCCCGATCACGGAGAGATTGATTACACAGCCAGTGATGAAGAAATCACATTGGTTACGTCGTCTTGTTATAGGGGGAAAGCATCTTGAGTAGATATGGTTTTGTTGCCTGTACGGGGTGACAACAATTTGTAGCGACACTTCTGCTAACTTTTGGCACCGGGGTCTTAAAATAAAAGGCGCTACAGTCGTGGGAAGCCTGTAGCGCCTATGATAAGTGCGGTTACCTTCCTCACCCTGGTAACCGCTGACACCGTCAGTGGAGTTAACCACCTGGTATCTCGTTGCCCCACAATCGCTAGTGCAAGCAGCATGCCAGAGAGTTCATTGACCGCTAAAAGTTTATAAACCGCTGATAACAATAGCTTTTTATCTCATCATCTCAACACTCCCAAATCCCGCCAATTTCACGCTTCGAGTAATTCTTACTTGGTACGGCAAAAATCACTATGAAATTATTTCCACGCTAATGAGATTTTTCCTTCAATAGCCGATATTCTCTTTCATCATTTACTGAAAAATGTTCGCAGGTGAAATCGGGCCAAATGTTACCAATCGAAAACCCTGTTTCCCGTCGTCTGTCAGCAATCGAACACACCGGGCTGATTGGCTTGACCAATTTGTGAGTGAGAAGTTATAACGCGGTTTCGGTTAAATCATCTTTCTCTTCACCTCTTCTTCATCAAGGAGTTAGTCAATGCTGGCAACGCATACTCGTCTGAAACTTTTGATCTCAATCTGCTTCATTGGATCCACGGTCTTTTATGCCAGCCCATTGATGAAACCTGCAAAGGCTTTTCAGTCGCAGGACCTGGCTGAATTTTTCGAGAAAAAAGTCAGACCAGTGCTGATCTCCAATTGCGCCAAATGCCATAACCCGAATGCGTTGGTCGCCGAACTAGATTTGACGACGGCTGAAGGTTTCGCGCGCGGCGGCGAAAGCGGCGCGCTGGTCAACAAAGAACATCCGGAAGAAAGCCGTTTGCTGAAAGTCATCGGTTATGAAGACAAGTTGAAAATGCCGCCGACCGGCAAGATGAAAAGCGACGACATTGCCGTTTTGACCGAATGGGTGAAGATGGGCGCTCCGTGGCCGAAAGCAAAAACCG
>CAYRQB010000277.1:0-8093 GCA_964426025.1 uncultured Heliomicrobium sp. | reverse complement strand
TTCGATTTTTTATGGTTGTCGCGGTGATAGACCTCTCGCCAGGCTGACAGATAGGGCGAATGGCCGTCCTCTGATTCGCGCAGTTGTTTGATCACCGGTTGAGTGAATTTGTTGACGATGGAATTGACCATCTGGCGCAATGCTTCTTCCTGATCTTCGCTTAGATCGCCAAGACGTTTGCGACTGCGTTCAAGCTCATTGAAAGCCAGCGAACTGACCTGCTGTCGAAAAGCTCCGATGACGGAATTGACGTCGCCTTCGGCCAGCGCGTTCGCGAAGCGTTCGGTTTCTTCTGTGATGATCGTTTCGGCGCGTCGGGCTTCGCGTTCGCGTCCGGCGCGATTCGTTTCTGAGATTGATTGCAAATCGTCAACATCGAAGACGAATACGTTGTCCAGTTGATTGATCGCCGGGTCAACATTTCGCGGAACGGAAATATCCACCAGCAGGATTGGACGATTATGACGGGCGTGCAGAGCCTGTTTGATATGAGCAGGGTGAATCAAATAATGCGGCGCGCCGGTCGAGCAAATGACAATCTCCGCTTCGGGCAATCGCTTCTCGAAATCCTGAAACACGACTGCCTCGCCGTTCATCTCGTGCGCCAGGGTGACGGCGTGTTCATAGGTTCGATTGACGATCAGGATTTTACCCGCGCCGTAATTGAGCAGATGTCTGGCCGCCAGTTCGGCCATTTCGCCCGCTCCGACCAACATGACTGTTGCGCCGTTCAGCGTTTCAAAAATTTTGCGCGCCAGTTCGACCGCGACGAAGCTGATGGAAACGGCGCTCGATCCGATTCCGGTTTCATTGCGGATACGTTTGGCGACGGCGAAAGCGCGGTTCATCAATCGCGTCAGCGTGTGACCAACGCTGCCGGCGCTCTGAGCCAATTGGAATGCTTCCTTGATTTGCCCGGTTATCTGCGGTTCGCCCACCACCATCGAATCCAGCGATGAGGTGACGCGGAATACATGACTGATGGCCATTACATCGTTGTGGTGGTAACAATGCTCCGACAGAAATTTCGCTTCGCAATTGTGAAAATCTTTGAGGAAATCGCGCAAACGTTGAGCGATTGTTTCGCCCTCCAGATGATCCGGTGTCGCAGCGATTATCTCGACGCGGTTGCAGGTGGAAACGATCATGCATTCGTTGATCGTTTGACGGTCAACCAGCACCCGCAGCGCTTCAGGCAGTCGCGATTCGGCGAACGCCAATCGTTCTCGAACTTCGACGGGCGCTGTTTTATGACTGACTCCGACAATTACTATGCTCATCTTCAACCGAACACGTGATAACCACCCAGCGCGCGCGCGCCGAGCCAGGTCAATAACACGACGACAAATCCGGCGATTGACAGCAATGCGACGCGACGCCCGCGCCAACCCGCCGTCAGCCGGTAATGCATAATGAACAGGTAAACCAGCCACGTCACCAACGCCATCACCTCTTTCGGATCGTTATGCCAATAACGTCCGTCCCGCTGATTATTCCAAACGATGCCGGTCACTACTCCCAGCGTCAACAGAACAAAGCCGATTGTCAGCGAGCGGTATCCAATCTCGTCGCAGGTGTTCAGCGCGGGCAGGCGTTGGAACGCCGCCCCGAAATGTTTGGCCTTCAGCTCATGTTCCTGGATCAGGTACATCACTCCGCTGACGAAGGTGACGACAAAGGCCGCATAAGAAAAAATCACCAGCGTGACGTGGATCGGAAAAATAATTTTGATGACGGAGTTTTCCCGAATTGAATTTTCGATAGCCGGTGTCAGCGCTACGGCTGATTCAGGAATCAGCATTCCAACCAGCATGAATAAATAAACCAGCGGAAGCAGGAAGACCGGCAATGCGCGTGACTGGTAACGGCGACTCATGATCAGAAAATAAGCCACAATCGCCCAGCCGATAAACGAACTGACTTCCTTGGGATTGATGATGGGAAAGTAACCGGTTTGCCACCATCCGATCAAAATCGCCGCCGTATGAAGGATGAAACCGGGCAGAACGAAGGCCTGCAATTCGCGGCTGGGGCGTGCTGCCTTCGTGGCAAAGACGTAAAAGGAATACAGCACTCCCCCCAAATAAAATGTCAGCGCTATCACCTGAAGAATCGCCATAATTTCTCACGAACAATCGCCAAAGAGTTCCCGTAACCATTACTGTCATCAGCAATGATTGGCAGCGATGATAGCATCCGAACGATTTTCTTGTCAGTTGGCTGTTTTTCAGATCCGCTCGAGCTACGCTTTGTTCGAGCCGCTCTTGATGGACAAGTAAAAATGGTTGCCGTCATTCAACTGCAAATCTGAAACAAGAACCACCATTCATAACGAGTCATTCAAGTCGCTACAACGACGCACTGAAACTATGAAAGTGGAACAGACTTTTGTCTGTCCACGTTCCAAACAGGCTGATGGTCTTTGGGAATTAAATGCACCTGTCTTTGCGGCTATGCCGCAGTGGTATGCGATAAGGCTACGCCTTATCGGGACAATGCTTTCTTTGAAGGGGCTACGCCCAAACGTTCGGGGCATAGCCCCAAACTCTGATTGAGTCTTTCGGAAAGGCAGAGCCTTTCCGAACATCGGGCGGCAAAGCCGCAAGAGTGAAGGTTGAATTGATCTGAGTGCATTTATTTCTAGCCTGTTCCACTTATTCAAAGGAGCTACGGTTATGAAAAAGATGATTGACGAAAAAGTTCGTATGACCACGCTGGTGCGGGCTGAGCCTGAGCGCGTGTACGACGCGATGACGACAGTCGAAGGATTGAACGCCTGGTTCACGACCAGTTCCAAAGTGGATTTGCGAACGGGAGGCAGCATTCTGTTTCAGTGGCAGGATTGGGGCTACAGCAAATACACAGGCGAATTGGGCGGGCCTGTATTGGAAGCCCGTCGGCCAGAGCGTTTTGTTTACCAATGGAAAGTGGACACAGACGATTACAACACGACGGTTGAAATTGATTTTGAGCGTGTCAAAGATGGAACAATCGTCCGCCTGGTAGAGTATAGTTACGAGGACACTCCCACCGGACTTAAAGACATGCTCGCGCGCGCCACAGGGTGGGGAGAAGTGCTGACTATGCTGAAATTTTACGTTGAACACGGTGTGACTTACTGAGTGCGCGCGAAGCCACAACCACTCAAAGGAGTCATCTGAATGAAAGAAGCTGTCAAAAAGAAATCCGCCAAAGCCAATGGCAAAGCCGCTTCCGTGGCTTTGCTGGTCGCCACCAAGAAAGGCGCGTTCATCCTTTCTTCTGACAAAAAGCGAAAAACCTGGCAAACCAACGGCCCGATTTTTCTGGGCAACATCATCCATCATCTGATGCTCGATCCGCGCGACGGACGGACAATGATGATGGCTTCCAAGACCGGTCATCTGGGGCCGACAGTGTTTCGTTCCAGCAACAATGGCAAGACCTGGAAAGAAGCCGCCAAGCCTCCGGCATTTGCCAAAGCTGCGGAGGGCGAGAAGGGAAGAGTCGTGGATCACGTTTTCTGGCTGACGCCCGGACACGCCAGCGAACCGAAGGTCTGGTACGCCGGAACTTCGCCGCAGGGTTTGTTCAGGTCGGAAGACGGCGGCGACACCTGGGAATCGGTTTCCGGTTTCAACGATCATCCGATGTGTCTGACCTGGACCGGCGGCGAACAGGACGGAACGCCCGACGGGCCGAAGATGCATTCGATCATCGTTGATCCGCGCGATGCCAATCATCTGTACATAGGCATGTCCAGCGGAGGCGTTTTTGAAAGCACGAACAAAGGCGTTGACTGGAAACCGCTCAACGCCGGTTGCCGTGTGGATTTCAATCCCGATCCTTATCCTGAATTCGGCCAGGACCCACATTGCGTCCGAATGCATCCGCTGGCGCCTGACATTTTGTACCAGCAAAACCATTGCGGCATTTACCGCATGGATCGCAACGAAGGCCAATGGGTTCGCATCGGCGAAAAGATGCCGAAATCGGTCGGCGATATCGGATTCCCCATGGTTTTGCATCCGCGCGATCCGAATACCTGCTGGGTTTTTCCGATGGACGGAACTCAGGTTTGGCCGCGAACTTCACCTGGCGGCAAACCAGCCGTTTACGTCACGCGCAACGCGGGCAAAAAATGGCAACGACAGGACAACGGTTTGCCGAAGGAGCAAGCCTGGTTTACGGTCTTTCGCCAGGCGATGACCGCCGACGCTTGCGATCCGGTCGGGCTTTATTTCGGCACAACCGGCGGCGAAATTTGGAGCAGCACGAACGAAGGCGAAAAATGGTCGTGCATCGCTCGCCATTTGCCGCACGTTTACGCCGTCGAGGCCGTTGAATTGAGCGCATAGCTTTTTTCCACGAAGACACACGAAGTTTCACGAAGAATGGTTTTTAACTCCCTTCGTGTTTTTTGGTGTGGCTTCGTGGGCTGAAAATTTTGGAGTGTGCGATGAAAGTAATTATTCCAAGCCCCCTGCTTTCCTACACCAATCAGAACAAAGAAGTCGAAGCCGATGGTTCGACAGTCGCCGATCTGCTTGAAGATTTGAATCGCCGCTACCCCGGCATTCGTTTTCGGATGATTGATGAACAGGACGCGATCCGCCCGCACATGAAAATCTTCGTCAACGGCGAGCAAGTCTGGCGATTGGATACGGCTTTGGCGACGAACGATGAAGTTCACATCCTGCAAGCTTTGAGCGGAGGCTGAAGCGGGATTGACAATTCAATCAGCGAAGGACGCGAGGAGAGATGTAACCGGCATCGTTTCTTCGCGTCTTTTGTTTTTGAAGGCATTCAAAAATTCACCGATCAATCAGGAGGCATTCGTGATGCGACAAATTCGACGAAAGGTCGTTGCTTTATTTTGCGCGACAATCGTGTTGTTCAACAGCTTTTTATCCGGCCCTCAGGCCCAAACCGTTCAAACCGGCCAGAGCAAATCGCCGGAGGAATCCGATTTGCTCAAGCTGTCTTCTACGGAAAGCAGGCTGCGCGGGTTTATTGAACGGTATATGGCGGATCGCGGCAGTCTAAGCAGGTTTTATACAATTGAAAGTTCTCCGACGCGGCGAGAAAGGTTTCGCGGGTTTTACCGTCAATGGCTGGATGTCATCAGCAAACTTGATTTCGCTTCGCTGCGCCAAGACGAGCAGGTGGATTATCTGCTTTTCAAAAATTATCTGGATCACGAATTTCGTCAGGCGGAATTGCGTGACAAACAACTTGAAGAGATGAAACCGCTGCTGCCATTCGCGGAAACGATTGTCCGATGGGAAGAGTCGCGTCGCCGAATGGATAAGATGGATTCGCAGAAAGTCGCCGGATTGATGAATCAGCTTGGCAAACAGATTGAGGCGACGCGCAAAGCTGTCGAATTGGGATTGGGGGGCGAGAAACCCGGAGCGATCAAAACCAGCAAGACCACTGCCAACCGCGCCGTCATTGTCGTCAACGATTTGCGCCGGGCATTGAAGAACTGGTTCGATTTTTACAACGGCTACGACCCGATTTTCACCTGGTGGATGGGCGAACCATACAAAGTCGTTGATCAATCGCTGCAATCTTACGGCACGTTTTTGCGCGAACGAGTCGTCGGCGTTCGTCAAAGCGATAACAACGCGATCATCGGCAATCCGATTGGCCGCGACGCGATTATCAGCGAACTGGAATTCGAGATGATTCCTTATTCGCCGGAAGATTTGATCGCCATCGCCGAAAAGGAATTCGTCTGGTGCGAAACCGAAATGAAGAAAGCTTCGCGCGAACTGGGCTTCGGCGACGATTGGAAAAAAGCGCTGGAACACGTCAAGAATCTTTATGTCGAACCGGGCAAACAGACTGAGATGGTCAAGGGGTTGGCGCTGGAAGCAATCGAATACCTGGACAAACACGATCTGGTGACGGTTCCTCAACTGGCGCGCGAAACCTGGCGGATGGAAATGCTTTCGCCGCAACAGCAACTGGTCTCGCCTTTCTTCCTCGGCGGAGAAACTATTCAGGTTTCCTATCCGACCAACTCCATGCCGCACGAAGCCAAGTTGATGAGCATGCGCGGCAACAATCCGCATTTTTCCAAACCGACCGTACAGCACGAACTTTTTCCCGGTCACGGATTGCAGCAATTTATGACCTCGCGTTATCGCACCTACCGCCAACCTTTCAGCACGCCTTTCTGGGGAGAAGGCTGGGCGCTGTACTGGGAGTTTCTGTTGTGGGATATGAAATTCCCGACCAGGTCCGAAGACAAAGTAGGTTTTCTGTTCTGGCGAATGCATCGCTGCGCGCGGATTATCTTTTCGCTCAGCTTTCATCTGGAAAAGATGACTCCGCAACAGTGCATTGATTTGCTGGTCAATCGCGTCGGTCACGAAGTTGACAACGCGACGGCGGAAGTCAGGCGTTCGTTTGAAGGCAATTACGGGCCGATGTATCAGGTGGCTTATATGCTCGGCGGATTGCAGTTTTATTCGCTGCATCGCGAACTGGTGGATTCCGGCAAGATGAAGAATCGCGAATTCCACGATGCGATTTTGAAAGAAGGCCGCATCCCTGTCGAAATGGTTCGCGCGATTTTGACCAAACAAAAGCTGTCGAAGGATTTCAAAACCGGCTGGAAGTTTTACGGTGAAAATCCGGGTGGTCGGTAAGTCGGGGCTTAGATCGGATCAGTTGTTTGTATTGGATAAACCACGGGGAGCACGGGGAAAGAAAAATCCGGGTGAATCAATTCGTCCCCGTGATCCCAGTGTCCCCCGTGGTTTATCTTTCTGTAAACATAATTGAAACCTGTGCGAATTTACGTGAAACAAACGGAGCAAGAGGAAGTCAGGATGACTGCCCTTTGCTCCGTTTGTTATTGGCGATTACTTCACCGACACATCATCAACTCTGAAAGTGGTGATGGCGGAAGAATCGGTTGAAACGCGGAATTGTATGCGCACGGTTTGACCGGCGTAAGCCGACAATCCGTAAGCTCCGCGCAAGGTGTAATTGCCCGCCGTCGTCTTGTTCAGATTGCTAAACGTCGCCAGCGTCGTCAGCAAAGTTCCGGACGTGTTGCGGACTTCGACAAACAATCGGTCGTATTGCGTTGTCGTTGTCGTTTCGCTGGAAGTGACATTCAACCAGAAGTTCAGGTTTGGCGAAGTTCCGCTGGGAATGGTGATCTGCTGATACCACTGGCCAGTCACGCTGTTGGCGTTGCCCAGGTAAATGTAACCGGTTCCGCCGTGCGGATAATTTCCATTCGCAATGTAAAGCGCGCCTGTCCCTGAGCCTACCCACGGACTGCTGCTGGTTTCAAAACCTCCGTTGACTATCAATTCGTTTCCGCCGGAAGCGTTGACGGTCAGAGTGACCGGAACAGAGAGCGGGGAATTCGTCGCGCCGGTCGCGCTGATGGTAATCGTGCCGTTGTAAGTTCCGGCGGCCAATCCGCTGATATTGACCGAAGCCGTCAGTGTGGAAGGAGCGGTTCCGGAAGCCGGGCTGACCGACAGCCAGGTGGCGTTGTCAGTGGCCGTCCAGTTAAGAGTGCCTCCGCCGGTGTTGGTGATGCTGATGGTTTGATTGGCCGGATTCGATCCGCCCGCCGTTGCCGTGAAGCTCAGGCTGGAAGGGCTGACGCCGATGGTCGGAGAAGGCGTTCCCGATGCCGCGTTGTAAATCAGCAAAGCGAAATCCTGATCGGTTGTGTCGGCATTGCCCGGCACGCCGTCTCCGGCGATGTTCGTCGCTTTGACGGTGATGGTGAAACTGCCGGAAGTTCCGGCAGGCAGGAAAACCGATTCGACGTTGTTTTTCGCGTCGGCGGTTCCGCCCGAAATCGAATTCGCGCCGGAAAAGACATTGCCTTTGTATGTCGTGCCGTTGATGGTCACTTCCAGATCGAGGTTGTTGACCCACGGGCCGCCGGTTGTCGCGCCGGGAGCATCCGTCCACGCCAGAGTCACGCGGAACGGCTGTCCGGTATCAACGACCGAACCCGTCACTTGATAGGTTTGACCGGTTGCGCCAAGAGTCTGTGTTTGATCAACCAGCAATCTGGATTCGCCGTCGAAAGCGCGTCCCAAATCCATGCGCCCCATTCCCTGACTGTTCGA
>CAYRQB010000276.1:0-8119 GCA_964426025.1 uncultured Heliomicrobium sp. | reverse complement strand
CGGAATATCCGCTGACTCCGGTGGCCGATCCGGCGAAATGGAAAATCTTGCCGTCAGCGCCGATTCGGCGGATGCGATGGAAATTGGTGTCTGAAATGTAAATGTTGCCGTTCGCATCTTTGACGACTCCGCCCGTCGAACCGAAGGTCGCATAAATCGCCAATCCGCTATCGCCAGAGTTGCCATTGGCCGAATTGCCCGCGATGGTGCGAATCTTTCCTTCCGCATCAACCCGGCGGACGACTCGCGATTGGCTGTCAACAATCGTCACGCCGTCGCTGGTTGCAGTCAGTTGATTGATCGAACGGAAAGCGGCATTGGTCGCGTCGCCGTTGTCGCCGCTGAAACCGTAACTGCCGCTTCCGGCGAATGTGGAAATAGTGTAGCTGGTCGAGGTTGCGCAGCCGGTTCCGCCGCCGCCGCCGCCTCCGCCACCGCCGGGTTTCGGCGTGACAGTGACTTTGAAGGAAGCGGTCGCCTGATTGCCGCGAGAATCAGTCGCGGTGAAATTAACCATCGTCGTTCCGACAGGGAAAATCGTTCCGGAAGGCTTGCTGGTTGCGACCTGAACGACGCCGTCAACGATGTCCAGCGCCGCCGGCATTGTGTAAGTCACAAGCGCGCCTTCATCCGCCGCAGCCTGAATGGTGATGTCCGCCGGAACTCCGCTGATGGTCGGCGGAGTCGTGTCCTGCACGATGACTTGCTGAGCCGAACTGGAAGCGCTGGCTCCGCGACTGTCTGTGACGGTCAGGAAGATCGAATGATTGCCTACGGCCAAAGTCACTTGCGGCGTCAGGATAGAAGCGATCTGCGTCGTTCCGTTGAACCATTTGTAAGTCAGCGAATCGCCATCCGGATCGGACGCCGTGGCCAGCAGGTTTACCGTGCGCCCAAACTGGCTGGTCGCTTCGTAGGCCGGGCTGATCTGCGTGACGTTGACAATCGGCGCGCGATTCACGTCTCTGATTGTCAGAGTAAAACTCTTGCTGTCGGTGGCGTCGCCGTCATTGACCGTCACCGAAATATTGAAAGCGCCCGAATCGGTGAAGCCGGGAGAAACAACAAACTTGGCTGTGCTGTCGCCGTTGTCCGTGAATGTGGCAAAGCCTGGCGTGCCTTGCGCGGTGAAGATCAACGGATCGCCGTTGCCGTCTGTGGCCGTGATGTTGATCGTGACGGTTTGTCCTTCGTCAACCGTGGTGTTCGGAATAGCCGCCAGCGTCGGAGCCTGATTCGGTTGCTGCACCAGCATTCTCAGCCGGTTGTTTTCGGCGTCGGCGAAAATCGTGTCGCCATTCGGCATGGTGATGATGTTGTTGGTTACCTGAACGTCAGTGATGGCCGTGCCCGGATTGAGCAGGTTCAATCGCGCGCGGTTGGCCGGGCCGCCGTCGCCGGACAAACCTGATTGACCGGTACCGGCAACCACGCTGACCGTGCCGAGCGCATTGTTCGGCGCGACGATGCGCAGAATTTGTTCGCTGCCGGCATTGGCGACGAAAACATTGCCCGCGGCGTCCACGGTCAAATCTCGCGGACGATTGATTCCCAGAGTTGAATTGCCGATGTTCGTGAAGCTGGTTCCGTTCGGCGCATCCTGTCGCAACACGCGGTCGTTTCTGGTGTCGGCGATATAAACTCGACCTGTAGGCGTGACAAAAATGCCGCAGGCTCCGCCCGTCACCAGCGGAGTCAAACCTTCGCTGCCGGGCGTCATCAGGCTGGTGACCTGGCCGGTTGAAGCGTTGACTCTGCGAATGCGATTGTTGCCCTGATCGGCGATGTAAATATTGCCAGCCGAATCCAAAGCCACATCAGTCGGGAAAATTATTGATGTGTTTGCGGGGCCGTCATCCGCCGTCGGACTGCCGGGCGTAGGTTGATCATTGCGACCGACGATGTCTTTGATCTGGCCGGGCGGAACGACGACTTTGGCTCCGCCGCCATTGGGGAAGATGGTGACGTCTGCGTTCGAGGTATTGAGAAAGCGAATGTGACCGCTGCGGCGTCCGGTCAACGATCCTGCCGGACGAACCAGCGCGCCGTATTGCGAATCAACGATGTAAACGCCGTTTGAAGTCACTGCCAAACCCTGAGGCGAAGCGAAAACAGCCGTGGTAATGCGATCATCCGGCGGCGGTTCGCCTGCCTTGCTGTTGAGCGTGGCGATTTGCCCTGGCTGAACGGTCATTTCCCACGGCAATCCTGCGAACAAGGTGACCGCAGTCTGGCCTCGATTGATGAATCGAATGCTGCCGACCGGCTCGGCGTTGGTGTCTGCCACATACAGATTGCCGTTGGCGTCCGCCGCCACTCCCAACGGAGAATTCATCTCCGTGGTCGTCGCAGGGATGTTGTCATACGGCGCTTGTTGCCCGCTGCCCGCGACGGTGTTGATCTGTCCGCCATTGATGATCGTTCCGGCTATGTTGACCGATCCGCCGCCGGTGTTGACGTAACGAACTCTGCGAAATGTGTAATCGGGCAGGAAGAAACCGTTGGCATCGGCGGCCAGCGTCAGATTTCTCAACTGAGTGCTGCCGGGAATGTTCAGGCTGGCATCAGTGGCCTGACCGCCGTCGCCGCAAGTCGGATTTGTCAGTTGATCGCAAGCGGCGATCTGGTTGGTTCCGGCGACCAGAGTTTTTGATCCGTTGGACGCCACGCGCAAAACCTGCTGAGCGTTGCCGAGCGCGACATAAACGCTGTTTGAAGGTCCCAGCGTGATGCCGGTCGGAAATTCCAGATTGGTAATCAGCGAGGAAATGATGCCGCTCGGAGAAACTTTGCGGACTGCGCCGGGATTGCCTCGCGTGTCGCCGCCTTCGGCTATCAACAGGTTCCCATTGGTATCAATCGCCAGGCCCATCGGTGAAGTCAATTTGGCCTGAGTCGCAGTTTGTCCATCGCCATTGCCGAATTGAGGGTTTCCCCCACCGGCGTAAATCGTTTCCAGACCGCTGCCGCCGTTGCCCGCCGGATCGAGTTTGTAAACAACGCGAGAGCCGCTGGATTGCGCCAGACCAATGAAAAAGAATTCGCGAGCCGAATTGATGATCAGCGAACGAAAATCAGGACGGCCAACGTTGTAAACGGTTTTGATCGTTCCCGGTAGAATTGTCTGGCGAAGAATCGAAAAGTCTTCGTTGCCGACATTGATCGCGCGAATGGCGTTGACCAAAGGCGTGGCCATATAAACGACGTTGCCCGACGGATCAACGCAAAGGCCGGAAATCATAGTCAGGTCAATTTCGCGCAATGACGACGTGTCAGTGTTGACGCCTCCGCCGGCAATCAGATTGATGTGACCCGGCAGAATCGTCACGCCCGCCAGCGTTACGGGCGCATTGGTTGTATTGACGAAGCGCAAAAAGCCTGTGCCGTTGTTTTCGTCCGCGACATAAAAACCTCGACCCAGCGGATCAATCGCCACTGCGGTCGGCAGGACCATCGGCGCCTGTCTGACCGGCGCGTTGGTCGAAAAACCTCCGCCCGCGATTGTCGAAATAACCGTGCGCGATCCGATTCCGCCCTGCACGGCAACAGCCGTGGTCGCGTTCAAAACCGAGCGAAATGCCTGGCGCAATTTTGTGGCCGCAGATTGGAAAGCCGAACCGCCGCTGGCCGACGCGCTGCTTTGTAAAATAAAAATCGTCAGCGCGACTGTTGTCAGCGCGGCGGAAAACATTGCGAAACGAATAGCAGGTTTTAGAAAGAAATTGGCAAGCTTCGAGCGATACGCAGACTTAATACTTCTCGAACTTCTCATTGAATACTTCTCCTGATGCTGATCGCGACGCTGATCGCGATACAAGGGACGATAGATGATGAAAACCAGCGGGGCAGTGAAGTGTGGTTTTATAAGATTGGAATCAATGCCAGAGGCGTCACACACTACAATCGTTATTCGGCGTGGTGAGATTGAGCTTTGAGTGTGCAGGTTGCTTCAGGATATTTTTTTCAGACTACAACTAGCCGATCCGGAAGCTGCGAGCTAATACACTTCTCACTTCAAACATTCAACGATTTAGATTTTTCGGATGGGCATTCCGATAGGACGCCGTTTTCGGCGAAGGGGTCTTTCAAGATTTGATTTGTGAAAAGAACTGCTGTCTGACTAAGAGGGGTCGCGGGTCATGAGCAGGCACATTCAAACTCAAAACTGATTGATAAGTCAAGCTTTGAATCGGACGGGCTTTCCGTCTTTCATCCGCTGCGCTTCAATTCTTCCAGTTTCAGGTACGCCGGATCGCTGACGAACAATCCTTTCAGAATGATGCCGAAACTTCGGCCTTGATTGAGTGTCGGACTCCACCGCCGGGCTTCTCCTGTGACTGAGTTGAGTTTCAATCCCCACAAAGGTGTCAGTCCCTCAACCGTCGAAGTGATGCGCATATCGCCGAAAGCATCCTGCTCTCCCGGAATCGGTGCGATCAAACCATCGGCAAACCATTGAAAGATTTCAAAGCGCCTCTTCGTTTCAGGATTGTTTCGGGCGTTGAGCGGAAGATCGTCGAAAGTGATCACATCCGCCGCGCTTCCGGTAAAAACTCTGGTCGCGCCGAACCAGGGGACGCGAACTCCGTCCGAATGCAAACGCCCGCCGGAAACGTAAACCGATTTCCACATAATCAGCCAGCCCGGCGCGGGCATCAGTCGTGCATGTTCAATCTGATGACCTCTCATTGCGACCAACTCTTTCTGCGCTTCGACGCCGCGATGGTGCTGCCATCCGCCAAAGCAAATGTAGAGCGAGGTAATCAACAATGCGATTCTCACCGGACGGGGACGATTTGATTTCGCCGTCCAAATCACTCCCAACAACAGTGGCAACGAATAAAGCGGATCAACGATGGCCATCCAATCCAGCGCCACTCTGTAATTGGTCAGCGGCCAGAACATCTGCGTGCCGTAGCTGGTGAACATATCCAACGGCGCGTGTGTCGCGTATCCGATGATCGCCGCCAGAATCACTTCGCGTTTGTGGTCGCGAAACGGTTTCAGAAACAAGAAAGGCAAAGCCGCCAGAAAACCGCCAATCGGAATGAACAACAAACTGTGAGTGAAATGCCGATGAAACAACCAGCCAACGGTCGGATCGTTGAACGAATGAATGAACACGTCCAGATCGGGAACCATTCCGGCCACCGCTCCAATCAAACCCGCGCCGCGCGGCAATCGTTTTTTCATGACGGCCTGCGCGGCGGCGGCGCCCAAAATCCCTTGAGTAATTGAATCCATCGGCTATCTCCAGCGTCAAAATGATCGAATCGCAAATCGAAAGGCGCATAGTGTAAACGGTCAAACGAGGGAAACGAAATCGCCACCGCAATTAATGAACGCGAATGCCGAAACTATGAATTGAAAATTGATGAGGGAAGTCCTTTTTGTTAGACTCCGTAATCATCTACTACTTCTGACTCTTCGGGGCGAAATCGAATAAAGGATTGGCAGTGGCGGAAAACATCACATATCTCCTGGTGAAATGGAGCGAAGGCGACAAGTCTGCTTTTGACCGATTATTGCCGCTGGTTTACGACGAATTGCGCCGCCTGGCTCGCAGCTATCTGCGTGGTCACGTCGGTCATTCACTGCAACCGACTGCGCTGGTTCACGAAGCTTATCTGCGTCTGATCAATCAGGATCAGGTCAGTTGGGAAAATCGCGCGCAATTTTTCGGATTGGCCGCGAAAGTCATGCGCGGTTTGCTGGTTGATCACGCGCGACAGGCCAAAGCGGACAAACGGGGCGGCGGAAATTATTCCGTGTCACTGAGCGAAGCCGATCGTTTCGGCCAGCAGAAAGACCTTGACTTGATTGCTCTGGATGAGGCGCTGGATAAACTCTCGGCTCTTGAACCCCGACACTGCCAGGTAGTTGAAATGAAATTCTTCGCCGGATTGACCATCGAAGAGACGTCCGTGGCGCTTGGCATTTCACACGCAACCGTTGAACGCGATTGGAGTCTGGCTCGCGCCTGGCTGCATCACGAACTCACCAGAAAACAACTCAGCACTAATTCCTGAACATCAGCTTGTTCGACTCATCTTCTGCCTGCTTCGATTCCTAACCATCAGCAAGCGATCTTTGATCCACCGATCCGATTGTTCTGAAACGTTTCCGCAGTCTTAGCCTCGCCGCAATTTTGGCGATTGAATTTGCAAAGTCCCGACACTCGTCTCATTTATGGCCGTTTATCAACCGAATATTTCTTGATGTTGAGGGACTTAACCACGAAATTACGGTTTCTCAATTGGAAGGAGAAATGTCCGTGGCGGAGTTGATTGCCCCCTGCGTCTGCTGCAATCCGCGATGCCTGTGACTCCCCCAATCTTTCCGAAGGGTGGTTGATATGTTGATGGCTAAAAAACAAAACAACGAAAACAATGCCGGAATCGGAACTAACAGTGGGAAAAAGAACAATGCAAGCGCGCCGTTCTGTTGTGATATTTGCGGCGAAAAGGTTGGGCTGATTTCCGCCGAACGCGCGGCGACTTTATGCCTGTGCAGCCGCCGCAAAATTTACAGATGGATTGACGAAGGCGAACTCCATTACAAGGAATTGCCTGACGGAGCGGTGTTGGTATGCGGTCGCACTCTGGCCAAAAAGATCGAAGAGTTGAACGTGACGACCAATCAATTATTGAACGGCCATTAAACTGATAGCCGTCGCTGCCTGATTGCTGTTGTTGAAAGACAACGCCGGGCGAATCTGGTTGATCCGATCCTCGGCCAATTAAGAAGTAGGCTGCCTGATCCAAGGCAGTAAATGGGAGCAAGGTCGCCCCGATGAATCCCGCCTTTATGGCCTTGCTTCCATTCTTAAACAAACGAGAAGCCAATTTTGGTATGCATTCTTGACGAGCATAACGTCTGAGTGTAACTTCCAGCCTGTATCGGGGTAAGTCTTTCCGCAATTATTCATCGTAGCGAAAATTAGCTGACCCACCGGAGCTAAAACCGTAGGATCATCTGAACTCGGCTTGTTGATGATTACAGATTCAGATGGCCGGCCGTTCATTGGTTGAGGGATCACTGTGGCTGAAACCATTACTCAATTGTTGTTGCAATGGAGCGAAGGAGATCGCTCTGCTCTGGATCAATTGTTGCCGTTGGTTTATGACGAACTGAAGATGTTGGCGCGCAGTTATTTACGCCGACAACCCAACCAACTTACTTTACAGCCGACAATTCTGGTACACGAAGCCTATCTGAAACTGGTCAATCAGGAAAATGTCAGTTGGGAAAATCGCGCGCAATTTTTCGGACTGGCCGCGAAGATAATGCGCGATTTGCTGGTGGATCACGCTCGCCGCGCTCATGCCATCAAACGCGGAGGCCGCAATTATACAATCTCGCTCAGTCAGGCAGACCAGATTGGCCGTCAAACCGATCTTGATCTGGTCGCGCTGGACGAAGCCTTGAAAGAGTTGACGACATTGAAACCGCGCCACTGCCAGATTATCGAGATGCGCTTTTTCGCCGGACTGACCATCGAAGAGACCGCCCAAGCGCTGAGTGTTTCGCACGCCACGGTCGAACGCGATTGGAGCTTCGCCCGCGCCTGGCTGTATCGGAAATTGCAACTCGCGCCCGAAGACAATTGACTGTTGAATCAATCCAAACCGAATCCGATGATCTTCCATTCATAAAATTTACCGCTTATGACTCCTGAGCAGTACGAACAAGTCAGCGATTTGTACCACGCCGTTTTGAAGCTTGAGCCGCATCAACGCAAAGCCTTCCTAGATCAAGCCTGCCAGGACGATGAAGAATTGCGCCGCGAAGTTGAACAGCTTCTGACCAGCAATGAGGCAGCCGCAGGCTTTCTATCCGTCCCGGTAATTGAACTGGGAAAGGGAGAATTGACGAATGAGGCTTCGATGATCGGGCGGACAATCGGTCATTACAGCGTCACCGGTCACATTGGAGCAGGCGGGATGGGCGAGGTTTATCTGGCCGAAGATAAACGGCTGGGACGCAAAATCGCGTTGAAAATACTTCCGGCGGAATTCGCCGCCAATCCCGAACGGTTGCGCCGTTTCATTCGTGAAGCCAAAGCCGCCAGCGCCACAGACCATCCCAACATCGTCACCATTCACGAAATCGGAGAAGC
>CAYRQB010000275.1:6992-8174 GCA_964426025.1 uncultured Heliomicrobium sp. | reverse complement strand
TGGCGCATCTTTATGACATCCAGCTTCAATGATTTTTCTAAACCGAGAATTGCTGATAAGTTACCTGAGCCTGGGAACATGCACTGTGAACGAAACTGTCTGAATTTTGTCTTTGCGCTGAAACTGCGACCAGATGCGGTAATTGCCCGGATGCGGAAAGAAGGTGTCGAAAACAACATCGGGTTTACCCTGCAACTTGCTGCGTTCTTCCATGCTCAATTCTTCTGAAATCATTTCAGTCGGATGCGAATGCAGGTAATCCGTCCCGTCTTCGCTGAGAATCAAAGTGTGTCCCCACGCGCCCAGATAAGGAGTCAGATCGTCAACCGGCTGGCCAGTCTTTTCGTCAACCAGATGGTAATGCAATTCGGCGAAGGTTCCCGAATACGGATCAGCCGGATCGAACTTCAATTCGAAGCGCGTGCCATCAACAATTTTGACCAGTTTGTCGCCGACCGGTTTGTCCGGAATCAGCCTGGCTTGCGATGAAATCAAATCGCCTTTGAAACCGGCTGTCACCAGATTGTGATGCGTGACTTGCGGCGTGCCTCCAGCCGGGAAAAAGTCGCAGAAGATTTTGTAATAGCCTTCTCTGGGCAAGTCGGTTTCAATCGTGAAGCTGCCGTCTTTTTGTTTGTCTGGATGAATGTGCTGAAACTCTTCGAAGTCCTGACTGACGACAAACAGATGGAACGGCATGTCGTGCAGTATGTTGAATTCCTTGATCTGCTCTTCGGTCGAAGGATGGAAGATCGTGAATCGGAATTTGACCTTCTGCCCGGCTCGCGGAGGCGAAGGATTGGTTTGAATCCTGACCAGGTAATCGCTGGTTTCAGGCGGAGCCGCCTTGACCAGTTTCATTTTGCATTTCGGACAGGTGTCAGGTTTATTCGAAACGACGTCCGGATGCATCGGACAAACATAAAAATCGTCGCTGCCGATCTTGTCTGCTCTGGTCGCCACCAACTTCATATTGCACTTGTGACATTTGCCCGGCAGTTTTGAATTCACGTCCGGATGCATGGGACAGACGTAAACAATCTGCTCTGGAATCTTCGGGTCTTGCCCGAAAACGATATTCGCCAATCCGAACGGCAGGCTGGTTGCGGCCAGCGCCACACTTCCTTTCAAAAAATCTCTTCGTTTATTGCTCATCATCTTTCCTATCAATTTCATTTGCCG
>CAYRQB010000275.1:4466-6892 GCA_964426025.1 uncultured Heliomicrobium sp. | reverse complement strand
TTTGTCCATGTCACGAGCGACAGTCCGCGCGCCAGCAAACAAAACAGCCGCCAAAATCAATGACACAACCGGCGCGACATAAAATGCCGTATGCAACCCGGTGGCTCTGAATGATTCGGCCATCACGGTCGCTCCGGCTTCGACCATCGCCTTGTTGGCGAAATGGTCGCTCATATTGCCTAAAATCTTTGCGCCGAATGCTCCACCCAACAAATACATTGCAAAAAAGTATAAAGCCATAGCCGTGCCGCGCAAACTCGGTTCGACTACGTCCTGCACCACAGGATAAACCGTCACGTAATAAACATAGATCATCATCCAGCCGAATCCCATCAAAACCATGAAGCTGACGAGCGAGCCTTTCGGCACGTTCAAGGCCAGATAAACACACGGCGTGGAGATCAAAAGTGACCAGGCAGACAGTAGCATTCGTCCGTTCGGGCGTTTGCGAACCCAATCCGCCGCCAGTCCGCCGCCCAGCAATCCCAGAATTCCAACCGCTCCCAATACTATTCCGGCAATCAGTCCGGCCTGATCAACCGGCAAACCGTGATAACGACCCAGATAAAGCGGCATGAACGAATTGACCGCGTAAGCGTTGAAGTTGTGCAGCGCGCCGGAAAGTATGATCCACCACATGGTCGGAATGCTCAGCACCCGACGATATGGTTCCCATCCTTTATGATCCTGATGCGCTATCTTCACTTCTTCTGTCCCGCCGCGCGACGGTTCTTTGATGAAAAAAGCCAGCGCAGCCAGGATCAATCCGGGCACGGCTGCAATCAACAACGTCGCGCGCCATCCGTAATGTTTGGCGATCAATCCGCCGAACATATTGCTGAGCAAAATTCCAATCGGCAGTCCGAGCATGAATATCGAAGTCGCTCGCGCTCGGCGGTTCGGCGGATACAAATCGCCGATCAGGGAATTGCCCGCCGGAGCGCAACTGGCTTCGCCGACTCCAACGAACATTCGCGCGATGAACAACGAAACATAACTCCAGGCAGCGGCTCCGGCAGCCGTAAACAAACTCCAGGCGGCGACGCCAATGCTCAATATTCGCGTACGATTTCCGCGATCAGCCCAACGCCCAAGCGGGACTCCGACCGCGGCGTAAATCAGCGTGAAGGCCATCGCCATGTTTCCGAAATCCGTATCGGTCAGCTTGAATTCATCAATGATCGGTTTGCCGACCGAAGCCGCAATCTGACGGTCGAAAAAATTCATCATGTTGATGGCGAACAACACCGCCAGCGCAAAACCTGCGTTTCCGTTGTTTGAGTTTTGATTTTCGTTCATTGAGTTTTTGGGTGGTGCAGTGAATCAAATTAAAGAACAGCTTCCCGCGAATCACGCTGATAACGCGGATGAAAAGAAGCTTTTCCCGGATTGTATCTGCGTTCATTTGCGTCATCTGCGGGAAATATTTTTCCTTGAACATTATGGATCGGGATTGAGCTTTGTTATCGAGTAAGCTGGCAGCTTGCCCCACAGCGCCCGGTTCTATCTGCCTTTGAATTCTGGTTGACGCTTTTCCAGGAAAGCCGAAACGCCTTCTTTGAAATCTTCCGAGCGGAAGCAATCGCCCTGATTGATGGCTTCGAATTCCAGCGCTGCGGCCAGGTCTGATTGCAATGAAGCATTCAAACCGGCTTTGATCTTCGCCAGCGCTATGCCGGGCGAAGCCGCCAATCTTTCAGCCAGCCGATTGACCGTCGCGTCCAAATCATCCGCTGGGACGACGCGATTGACCATTCCCAGATCAAAAGCCTGCTGCGAGGAAATCGGATCGCCGAGCGCCATCAACTCGAAAGCTTTGTTGTAACCGACCGAACGCGGCAGAAAATATGTTCCGCCGCCGTCGGGCATCAATCCGATTTTGACGAAGACCTGTCCGAAGAAAGCCTGATCGGAAGCAATAATAATGTCCGCAGCCAGCGCGTAATTGCATCCGACTCCGGCGGCGTGGCCGTGAACTCGCGCGATGATCGGTTTCGGCAAATCGCGCATGGCCTGAATTCCGGGGTTGACTCGGGCGCGAAGCGAAGCCGTTACATCGTGCGATGACGCATCGCCGCCGAATCCCTGCACGTCTGCTCCGGCGCAAAAAGCGTCACCCGCTCCGGTCAGCACGACGACTCTGGTGTCGTCCGTGGCAGAACGTTTCATTTCCTCGGCGATGAATTTGAATCCATCGAAATCGAGCGCATTGCGGCGCGATGGATTGTTGAAGGTAATCCGCTTGACGCCGTTTTCCAGCGAGACCAGAACTTTGTCTGCCACTGCCGATTCTCCTATTGGTTTGGTTGTGTTGAAGAAAGGCGGAACGAAAAGCCCGTGCATTCTGGCTTAACAGGTCGGATTTGACAACTTTTCCTGCTGCCAGGGAAAGAAGATTTGAACAAAGGAATTATTGGGCTTCTATT
>CAYRQB010000275.1:0-4366 GCA_964426025.1 uncultured Heliomicrobium sp. | reverse complement strand
AAATTGTTCGGAGCTTCGTTCGGCACGTTGCGGCGAATGCGCAAAGTCGTCGTCACCTGCTCCGTCACTTCGTCAATTTTGCCAGCCGGAGCGCGAACGACAATCACAGTGCCTTCGATTTCGGGATACTGTTTGGCAATGGTTTCAAACGGAACGTAAACGATTCGTTCGTCCAGTTCGTCGCTGCCGATGACGCCTTCGCCCGAAGCTTTTTCCAGAACGCCGACTACGCGGTAGATGTTGCCGTCAATCCTCACATCCTGATTCAACGGATCAATGCCTTCAAACAACTGCTCGGCAATGCCTTGCCCTATGACGATGACTTTGGCGCGCGTTTGCCGTTCATTGTTGGTAAAAAACCTGCCACGTTCGATTCGTATGGAAACGATGTCGGGAAAGTTTTCCCAGACTCCCAGAATCAAAGGATTGATGGCTTCGCGACCGCGAGCGGTCATCGAAGCTTTGTTGGCCGAAGGGCCGTAACTGCCGCGAATCTTTTGCGGAGAAACCGCCTGCGGTTTGTCCAGCGCCGCAACGGCCAGCGCGTCTTCATAAGTCAAATCCTTGCGCTGTCGCTCTTCGGCTGTCGGACGGCTGAACGATGGGCCGATTCTTTCCTCCTTCGTGAAGTAGATGACGTTCGGCGCGCTCTTTTCGCTGATGGCCGCAACGCGAGCGGACAACCCTGTCAACACCGCTCCGACCATGACGACAACGGCGGTTCCGATCATCACTCCCAACAGAGTCAGCGCAGACCTCAGCTTGTGCGACCGCAAACTGTCGAAAACCGTGATGCCGATGTCTTTGAGAATTTGCTTCTGAATCATTCCTTCCTCAAAGCCTCAATCGGACTCAGCCTGGATGCGCGCCGAGCGGGAAAGACGCCGAAGACCACTCCGACAAAACAGGAAACCGCCACCGCCATCATCAAAGCCCACAACGGCATCGAAACCGGAAAGCCGCTCAGTTTGGCCGTCGTCCAAACCAGCAGAGTTGAAACCGCCATGCCGATCAATCCGCCGGACAAAGTCAGCAAGGTGGATTCGATCAGGAATTGAGCCAGGATGTCTTTGCGCCGAGCGCCGATGGCAAGCCTGATGCCGATTTCGCGCGTTCGTTCGGTGACCGAAGCCAGCATCATATTCATGACCACGATTCCGCCGACAACCAACGCAATCGCCGTCAACGGATAAAGCACTGCGCCGACAATGCCTGTCAAAGTGTTGGAAACGGCTTCGACGCTTTTGGCGGAGGTGATGCTGAAATTGTCATTGGCGCTGTAGGCCAATCGCCTCTCGGTTCGCATGCCGAAACGGGCTATCTCTTCGACCTGATCGTTGGGAATGTTCGATCCGGGTTTGGCTCTGGCCAGCAAGGCAATCGAACGCGAGCGCGCGCCGAAAACTTTGGCAAAAGTTCCAAGCGGAATTTGAACGAATCCATCCTGCGATGCGCCGAATGATGAGCCTCGCGGAACGGCGACACCGACCACTTCATATTCCGCCGAGCCGACCTTGATCGTTTGACCGAGCGGATCGCGATCCGGAAACAGCGTGACTTCGATGTCCGAGCCGATGATGCAAACCGCGCGGCGGTATTCGTTATCGAAATCCGTCAGTTCACGTCCGCGAGCCAGCTTGACGGTCGAAAGCGCCGCGATGTTCGGCGTCACTCCCTGAACGGCAATTCCCTGCAACGAATTGTTTCCGCGTTGAACCGGCAATGCGGCGTCAATCTGCGCGCCGATTTCCAATCGGTCGCCAATGCGCGCGCGCAAAGCTTCAATGTCTTCGATGGTGATGTCAGGGCGTTTGGCCACCGCTTCGGCAAAGGCCTGGCCGTCGCCGATGAAATCCTGAAAAGAAGCTTTGTCAATTCGCACGATGCCGGGGCCGAGTTCGGCGGCTGTTTGTTTGATGTAATTCTGCGCGCCTTCCAGCAAAGCGGCGACAAAAGTGACGACGGCAACCCCGATGACGATTCCGATGACAGTCAGGCCGGATCGCAAACGATTCGCGAAGATTGCGCCAGCGGCGACGCCAAATGCCTCGCCCCAACTGGAAAGCGCGGATTTGATCGAATACTTTCTGCCGTCAGCCTGAATCGTCCTGGACAGAAAAGGCGGTTCGATTGGTTTCGATTCGTTATGAGCAATGTCTGCTTGCGTCAACACAGAGCAAGTGTATTACCCAAATTGCGCTTTTCTGTCACGGGCGCTCGGACTTTTTCTCGCTGAAAATTTTTCGTTGATTCAAAAAGCGGCCTGGCCGCCGTCAATTCGACTCCTGCTGTTGCAGAAAGAAATCAACCAGTTCGTCGGCTGAGTTCTGCATCTCGACGGCGAAACGGCCAATGCGGCTGGTGAAGTAATTGAACATCCAGACAGCCGGAATCGCCACCAGCAAACCGAATGCGGTGGCGACCAGAGCTTCGGAAATGCCGCCGGCGATGGCGCTGAAGCCGGCGGTTTCCTGCTGGTTCATGGTTTGAAAAGCGTTGATGATGCCAATGACGGTTCCGAACAAACCGACAAACGGCGCAGTCGAACCGATGGTCGCCAAACTGGAAAGCCCTCGTTGCAAATCGGCTGTTTTCATCGCCGCCGCACGGCGCAATGCGCGTTTGGCTTTTCGCATTTTCCTGTCGGCGTTGCCGTTTCGCTGCGCCGACAATTCCTGCAAACCGGAATTGACGACCACGGCCAGATGGCTGCGACGATAATTTTGCGAAAGCCGGATCGCTTCGTCCAAATGAGCCGAGCGAAGCATTTCAGCCGCGCGCGGCGCGAATTCGCGAGACTGTCTGGCTGCGGCGCTGAAAGTCAGATACCGTTCCAGCATCACAGCTATCGAATAAATGGACATCATCACCAACACGATCATCACCCCGACGCCGTACCAACTCATATGCCGAAGCATATCCATCAGCGTTAACTGATATTGATTCGCGCCGCCGGTTTGCATTGCCAGCGTGATCGAACCGGCAAAGTCCGTGAAAATGAAATAACCTTCAGTCAGCATCAACCGAACAAACGGATCCATAAGTTCACCTCCGAGCAACTTGATTTTGATTGTGTGGTTAATGCGCGCACAGCCGAATCACGCGCCACGATTGAGAGAAGTTCGCAAGCATAGACTCGCGCTTTGAAGGAAAGTTCCAACCACGCAAATGGCTTCACAGATATGAAAAGTTGTAAAAGATATTGGCGAATTGTGAAACTTCAGCGTCGAGGCCAATTTTTTCACCGTTCCGGTTGTATAGTTGGTTGCGGCAAGACGCGGAGATTGCCGATTTTGTGGATGGTTGACGATGACAGAACGGATAAAAAACTTTTTGAAGAAGCGGTGGTTTTGGGTTGCCGTGCCGATGGCTGTGGCTTCATTGGCGATGATCTTCATCGCACAATACCGATCGCTGAGAACTCTGGAACAGACGCTGCCCGCTTACCGACGCGAAACCATGTCGAAGTTTCTGAGCGAAGTGATTTACAGCGTCAAGGGAACGTATTTTGAAAACGCCGAACGCGTTTTAGCAGTGCCCGTCGAAGCAATCACTTTTCACGCGCCAGGAATTGTCAGAGATTCCGGCGATCATTCGCTGTGCCTGAAAGCTGTCGAACCGGTCGCGGAATTTTTCAGCCGACAGGAATTCAAAGGCGCAAAGCGTTACTTTCTGGCCATCGCCACCGAAACCAACGGATCGTCGGGCGGCGATATTCTTTTTTACGATCCAGCGATGAAAGAAATGAAGCTGGATGAGAAAGCGCCGGAAATGCGAGCCATCAATGTCGCCATCGCTCCTTATCTCATTTACATCCGCGCTCGCGCCATCATCCTGAATCAAGCCAATGCCATTGACCGCGATCCTTACAATCGGCTGATCGTCAAACCAATCGTTGACAAGGAAAAGAAAGTCGTCGCGATTGCCGGAATGGTTCTGGACGAAAAATGGTTCGAGCAACAAGTCGTTCCGCCCGCTGTCAAAGCCAATCTGCAAAAGTTCTTTCCGACCGAACACGAAGAAGCGATTGTGGTTTTGCGCGTCGGCGATTTTTCAAAGGAAGGCGAAACCATTTTTTCAACCGATTCATCGGTCAAGGAAATCAAACCTGAATTCAAGGAACGATTCGATTACGGTTTCAGACATTACATGATCGGCATAGCCATGCGCGGTCAAAGCACAGAGCAATGGGCGCGGCGGTATTTCATCTTCAACCTGTCGCTGACCTTGATCGGAACTCTGGCGTTGCTGATCACTCTGCTGCTGGCGCTCAGGACAGCCGCGCGCGAAATGAAGCTGCTGCAAATGAAGACAGACTTCGTCGCCAACGTCTCTCATGAATTGCGAACGCCGCTGGCTTCGATTC
>CAYRQB010000274.1:0-8184 GCA_964426025.1 uncultured Heliomicrobium sp. | reverse complement strand
GGTCGGGACTTACGTTGACGATCTGTCGAAAATGCCGAAGCAGAATGTTGATCTTTCGCCTTTGCGCGCTTCGGTCGAAAAACTGAAACGCGCGGCGGATGATTACGACCGCGCGCTTGGCGCAATCATTCGTAACGGATCGTTTCCGGCTGATGCGAAGGAATTGAATCGTCTGCTTTATCAATCGGAACGGAAGCTGCTGGCCGAAGCCGGATTGCCTCGCCGCGAATGGTTCAAGCATCAGATTTACGCGCCGGGGTTTTACACAGGTTACGGCGTCAAGACTTTGCCCGGTGTGCGCGAAGCATTGGAGCAGAAAAACTGGGCTGAAGCGGCTGAACAGGTGAAAGTCATCAGCAAGACCTTGGATGCGATGACTTCTCATATTGAAACTGCCGCGAGCAAGCTGCGCGGCAATTGATTCGAAGCCGAAAAAAAGAAGCCGCAGATTAACCAGGGCATTTGCAGATGAACTCCATCTGCCTTTGACCGGATTGATCTGCGGCTTTTTGATTTTCAGCCGTCGTTATTTATTGCAACGGTTGTTCGGATCGTTGCCGTTGATCATCGCCAGAACTCCTGCGAGTTTGACCATATCGTCGGTTCTGTTTTCGATGATCGCCAATCTGGTTTGAACCAACAGGTCTCTGAGCAAGGTCGTTCTGCTGACCGTCAGTCCGTTGACTGTGATTGGAGCGAAGTTGACTCCATAACAGAGAATCGGGCTGTTCATCACGCCGGTCAGAATGCCTGTATTGACGGCAGCCAGACTGATTTGCGTCGCCAGATATTCCCTGCCAAGAACCTGCATCGGTTCAGTTCCGCCACGCAAAACGCGACGAACGTCGGTCAGACTGGATTGAATATTGACCGGATTGTTGAAATTGACGCCGGGGATGATCACGTAACCCTGTGGCAGGCGGTTGATATTGATCACGTAATAATTCGCCGACTGCATGCAGGTCGTCTGACAACTCAGCGCGACGACAGGGAAGCCGACAATGTTTGACGCGCCTCCGCCCGGAACCGGATTGACAACGGCAATGTCCAGCGTGCCGGCGCTTGCCACGTCCGATTCCAGAATCGTCACACTCAATTCAGTCGGATCAACGAACATCGTCTGACGCGGGTTGCCGTTGACAGTGACGACTGCGCCGGGGACGAAGTTGGTTCCGAAAACGGTCGCGGTGAAAGTCGGATCGCCCGCGATTGCCGAACTCGGATCAAGTCCGGTCAGCGTCGGCACAGGATTCTGAATTGCGCTGATTGACAATGTTCGCGCATTCGATGTGCCTCCGCCCGGAGCCGGATTGGTCACGGTGATGTTGGCCGTGCCGACGCTGGCCACATCCGCAGCGTTGATCTGGGCGAACAATTGTGTCGCGCTGAAGAAAGTGGTCGGACGCGGGTTGCCGTTGAAATTGACAACCGCGCCGGGCACGAAGTTCGTGCCGATGACCGTCAGCGTAAACCCTGGGTTGCCCGCTGCGATCACGGTTGGAACCAGCGAAGTCAACGTCGGGACAGGATTCGGCGGATTGATTGTGAATGTCAGCGGATTTGAAGCGCCTCCGCCCGGAGCCGGATTGACAGCCGTGACGGTTGCCGATCCCTGGTTGGCAACGTCTGCGGCTGAAATCTGCGCGCGCAGTTCGATGCCGCTGATGAAAGTGGTCGGTCGCGGCGATCCGTTCCAATTGACCACCGCATTCGGCACGAAGTTTTCGCCGTTGATCGTCAGCACGAATCCGGCGCTGCCTGCAATGGTCGCGTTCGGAGTCAGGCCAAGCAGAATCGGCGTCGGGTTCGGCAATGCGCTGACATTGAAGAACAGCGGGTTGGACGCGCCGCCGCCGGGCGTCGGGTTCATGACAGTAATCGGGATCGTCGTCACTGTGGTCAGATCGGAATCCGCAATCTGTATGGTCAATTGCGTGTTGCTGACGAAAGTCGTCGGACGCATTTGTCCATTCCATTGCACGGTTGATCCCGGCACAAAGCCTGAACCGTTGACTGTCAGAGTGAAGCCCGCGCTGCCAACGGCAATCGAACTTGGAACCAATTGCGTCAACACCGGAACCGGATTGTTGATCGAAAGCGTGACGGCGTTTGACGTTCCTCCGCCCGGCGAACCGTTAAAGACGGAAATGCTGGCCGTGCCGCCTGCCGCGATATCCGAACCCGGAATTGCAGCCGTCAACTGATTGGCGTTGACGAAGCTCGTGATGCGATCGGCGCCGTTGACTCTGACAATCGAGCCAGGCACGAAACCAGCGCCTGTGACCGTCAGCACGAAGTTACCCCCGCCCGCCAGAACCTGCGCCGGATCAATGCCGGTGATTGTCGGCGTCGGATTGGTGATGGAAAGGTTCAGCGGATTTGATGTTCCTCCGCCCGGAGCCGGGTTGAACACCGTCACCTGAACAACACCGCCGCTGGCGACCGCCGAAGCGGGAATTTGCGCGGTCAACTGCGAACCCGTCACGAAAGTCGTCGGCACATTCTGTCCGTTCAATCGCACGACCGAAGTCGTCACGAAATTGACGCCGTTGACAACCATCGTGAACGACGATGAGCCAGCCGCCACCGCATCGGGATTGATGCTGGTGATTCGCGGCGACGGATTGGTGATGTTCAGCGTCAATGGATTAGACATGCCTCCGCCCGGCGGAGGATTGAAGACGTTGATCGTCAATGCCGAAGCCACGGCAACATCTGCAGCAGTGATTTGCACCGCCAGCGTGGTGTCGGAGACGAAATCCGTCTGCCGTTCTTCGCCGTTGACGCGAACCACAGAACCCTGCACGAAGCTGGTTCCGTTGACGACCAATGTGAAGCCAGGACCTCCGGCCAAAACCGTGTCGGGACTGATTGCAGTCAATCGCGGCAAGGGGCTGCGGCTGCGAACCGGCAACGCGACGGTGTTTGACGCGCCTCCGCCCGGTTGCGGACTGACCACCTGAATGTTCAGCGTGGTTGGATTGGAAATATCGGCTGTCGTGATGTCAGCCTTCAACTGCGTGTTGTTGACGAAGGTGGTGATTCGCGGATTGCCGTTGACAGTGATTTGCGAACCGATGACAAAACCGGTTCCGTTGACGGTCAGAGTGAATCCCGGACTGCCTTCGGCGGCCACGCTCGGGTTCAGCGAAGTGATTTGCGGAACCGGATTGATGACCGACAAAGTCACTTCATTCGATGTGCCTCCGCCCGGCGCAGGTGAAACCACGCGGATCGTCGGCGTGTTGGCTCCGGCAATATCCGAAGCCAGGATTTGAGCGGTTAATTGCGTCGCGCTGACAAAAGTCGTCGCCCGGTTTTGCCCGTTGAATTGCACAACCGAACCATTGACGAAGCCCGTTCCGTTGACCGTCAGCACGAAAGCTCCCGTTCCAGCGCCGACAGTCGGCGGACTGATGGAAGTAATCGTCGGCACGGGGTTTGGCGGTTGGTTGATGGCGAAAGTCAGCGTGTTGGATTCGCCGCCGCCAGCCGGAGGCGTAAAGACAGTCACCAAGGCATTGCCGACGGTTGCCAAATCGGCGGCAGGTATATCCGCCGTCAATTGCGTGCTGTTGACGAAGGTAGTTGTGCGCGCTTGACCGTTCCAGCGGACGACCGAATCCGAAACGAAGTTGGTTCCGGTGACCGTCAATGTGATGCCCGGCGAACCGGCCAGCGCGCTATTCGGCGAAAGCTGACTGATTCGCGGCAACGGGCGCGCCGCCGGATTGATCTGGAAGTTTACGGCATTCGATGTCCCGCCACCCGGCGGGGGACTGAAGACCGTGACCGTCGCCGTTCCGACGCTGGCTATGTCAGCGGCGGTGATTTGCGCCGCCAATTCGGTGACGCCGACGAAAGTCGTCTGTCTGTCCTGACCGTTCCAGCGAACGACAGAACCCGGAGCGAAATTCGTTCCGCTGACATTCAACTGGAATCCCTGTCCTCCGGCCACCGCCGAACTTGGCGACAGCAGATTGATGACGGGCGGAGTAAAATTGATAGTCAGCGGCGCGGCGTTCGATATTCCGCCAGCCGGAGCCGGATTGAATACAGTGATGTTGACCGTTCCGCCATTGATGATGTCTCCGGCGGTGATCGCCGCGCGCAATTCAGTGGCTGAAACAAATGTCGTCACGCGATCCTGATTGTTGATGCGAACGACGGAACTTTGCACGAAGCCGGTTCCGGTCACCGTCAACGTGAAGCCGGACCCGCCAGCCGTGACAGAATTCGGATTCAGAGCCGTGATTGCCGGAACAGGATTCGGCGGAACATTGATCGTCAACAGAGCTGCGTTCGATGTTCCTCCGCCCGGCGGAGGCGTGAAAACGGTGATGCTGGCCGTTCCGGGCGTTGCAATCTCCGCCGTCGTGACGTCCGCCTTCAATTGAGTGTTGCTGACGAATGTCGTCGTCAACGGGTTGCCGTTGAATCTGACGACGGAAGTTTGCGTGAAGTTCGAACCGTTGACCGTCAACATGAACGCCGCGCTTCCGCCCATCACAGATGTCGGATCAATCGAAGTGATTCGCGGAATCGGCGCCGGACTGGCAATGGTGAAGTTGACGGAATTTGAATTGCCGCCGCCCGGTCCCGGATTGACGACTGTGATTGTCGCCGTTCCGCCCGACGCAATGTCGGTGGCCGGAATCTGCGCGGTCAATTGCGTGCTACTGACAAATGTCGTGATGCGATTCGCGCCGTTCCATTGCACGGTTGCTCCCGGCACAAAGTTAGCGCCGTTGACCGTCATTGTGAACGCCTGCCCGCCGACCGCCGTCGAAGTAGGATTGATATTGGTGATCGCGGGAACCGGGTTGACAACGCTGATGTTCAGCGAATTTGAAGTGCCTCCAACCGGTTGCGGGTTTTGAACGGAAACGCCAATTGTGCCTGTGTCGGCTATATCCTGTGCCAGTATCGTCGCGCGAAGTTGCGTTGAACTGACGAATTCAGTGAATCGTTCCGCGGTCGTGCCGTTGATTGTGACGCGAGCAACTGAACCGTTGACGAAATTTGCGCCGGTCAGTGTGGCGACGAAATTTCCGCCGCCCACAATCACCGAATTCGGAGCAATCGAAGTCAAAGTCGGAGACTGGCTGATCAACGGCAACAGCGTAATTTCTCCGGCGGTGTATGTCGTTGGCAAGACGTTGGCCGCCGCATCCACGACTTCACGGGCAATCGGCAGATCGCCGAAACCAACCGTTGTGGTGTTGAGCGAACTGGTCGGCGGCACGTTGAAAGTCAATTGAACGATCCTTCGCGTTCCAGCCGGAAAGGATTGTCCGCTGGAAAGCGCCAGGCCAATGCCGACCCGCCCCATGTCCAGTTGTGAGACATTGACGTTCAGAGCTGCTCCGGCAGCGTCAGGTCCCAGAGTGGCGCGGACAAAGCTCAATTGCGAAGTGTCAAAATTGGCGCTGAAGCCGAGAGCATTTTCATTGCCCAGAGCGTTCAACTCCACGATGATCGTGTTTTCCTGACCGCGATTGAAATTGACCGGAACAGCGCGAATGTTGCGCGTTTGCTGTTGCTCTTCGCCGGTGACGGCGTCGAAAGAGGAAAAGTTATTGGCTACGGTCTTTTCGAAGGCCAGAGATGCAGCAGCGACAGGAGCGCTTTCGCCGCCTGCGGCAACCATCGTCTCCAATCCGGCGGCATAACGTCCGGCCAGCACCCAATCAGCGATTGTCAGTCTGCCATCGCCCAAAGTGTTTTTCGGAGCGCAATCAGCGCGTTGAAATTCGCTGCCGTCCGATGGCACATCCAATCCGCTGGCAAAAAGGCCGACCTGTGTCCAATCGGCAATCGAAACCGAACCATTGCCCAGCGGACGCGGATTGACGTCTGCTTCAAAGCCCGGCACGATGACGACATTGCCAGAGGCGTAAGTGCCGACAACCGCGTTGCCGCTGGCATCAACCATTCCGCGAACAACCGGATCGTCGCCGAATTCAACAACGGTCGCTCCGACACCCGGATTTGCTTTGATCGTAAAAGTGACTTTGGCGATTTCCCGCGCTCCGCTGCCGAAACGCTGACCTTGCGGCAATGAAAGCTGTACGCCGATGCGTCCCTGGGCAAACTGACTGCTGTTGACGTTAAGCGTGCCGATTGCAGCATCGCTGCCGAGCGTAACTTGCGGATTGCTCAGCAAGGTTGAATCGAACTTCAAACTGAAATTGAGCGCGTTCTCGTTGCCTTCGGAATAAAACGAAACCGGGACGGTAACTTTGCTGTTGGGAGCGGCGCTGTTGGTGACAACCTGCATCAGACGGTCGCCCGGCACTCGCGCTTCAATAACATAGGACGCTGAACCTGTGATCGCCGAAACACCGACCAGATAGCGGCCTGCGGGAAGCATTCCGGTAGTCGTAATTCGCTGAATCGTCCCGCCCAGACGCGAATTGCCCAGCGATTCCAGATTGGCCGAACCGGATACTTCTTTCATCAGATAAAGCGCCAGGTTCGATTGCGGATTCGATCCGGTCAAAGTCAGGTCCAGTCTGGAACTTTGCGTCAAATTGACGGCGTACAAATCCTCGACCGGGTCGCTCAATCCGCCGGGGAATTGCATTACTGTTACCGCTCCATCGCCGGTCGCGACTGAACCGTTTCTTTTGCCGGGAGCTAACAACAATGTCGCATCGGCTGACGTTTCGTTCGGCTCTGTTTCGGGGAACACATCCGCGGTGGTGATTGTGAATGGAAACAAATTGGACTGCCCGCCGAGTGAAGGCGGATTGAACACGCCGACGGAAACCGTTCCGGGGTTGGCTATGTCCGCCGCTGAAAGGAATGCAACCAGTTGATTGTTGTTGATGTAAATTGTGTTGCGCGGTTGTCCTCCCCAACGAACGGTTGATTGCTGATCAAAGAAATTCGTTCCGGTGATGGTCAGAGAAAACGGTCCGGTGCCCGCCGATGCCGCATTGGGAACAATGCGAGTGATGGTTGGCGGCGGCGGCGCGGAATCAATCGCCGTAATCAGAGTGTAATCGGCTGAAGCGGTGTTGCCCGGATCGTCGTAGGCCGAAACTCCGATCAAATATGTTCCAGCATTCAGTTCCGGAATCGGCGACAATCTTTCCGTCAGACTGCTGCCGTTGGAAATGGCCACTGGCGTCAATGTCGGATTTTCGTCGGTGCCGGTCTTTTTGAATAGAAACAAGTCCAAATCAGCCGCCGCATTGTTAAATGTCAGCGTGACGTCCACTCGCCGAATCTGATTATCCGGCACAACGAATTTATAAAAATCCTCGATCTTATCTTTCGGGCCGTTGTTGTAGGTAAATTCAAAAATGGCTGCATCGCCGAATTTGGCATTTCCTGATCGCCGTCCCGGAGTTTGAATCAGATTTGCCTGTTCAATAGTCTCGTTCGGCTCCTGTTCAGGTTCGCCGGACTGGAAAGCTCCGGTGAGCGCGGCGAATGCATTACTGAATATGTTTTGATTGTTTTTTGCCCCGGATGCCGAAGTTGATCCGATAAAAGAAACACTGATCAACACAACGGCAGTCAAAAACATGAATGTGAGGGCGGATTTCACAGCTACGATAGATTTATTCGCATACTTCATAAAGGCGTACTCCTCCCTGGAGTTTGAGAAGCTTCCTCTTCAGGAACTCGATTGGCAATTAACTACAATTGTTACGGGGATGTTCGGAAGCAGCTTACTCAGGGCATTGCTTCGACAAATAGCGAAAACAGGTTTTCAACCTGATGATTTGGGGAATATTGTCCATGTGAATGTTCAGATGAACAGTTGGATGTCGGGATGATACTCCTAAAAGCACAAGTGATGCCACGATTAATTGGTGATGTGAGGCTGGAATAAAATTAAAATCCGGCGCTCTTGCCAACCCTTGCTTCAGCCGCTAAAGTGCAGCGACTTTTCGCTTTCCAACTGCAAACTTCATTTTGGTAGACAACATTCGAGACTGAAAAAGGAGATACATTTGATGGCATCTCAGATCTTCAGCACTAAAAGCCCTGATCAGCTTCTCCACGAATCTGAAAATCCCGAACGGCAAATGAAACGCACATTGTCGGCCTTTGACCTGACCGCATTGGGCATTGGCGCAATTGTTGGCGCGGGAATCTTCTCGCTGGTCGGCACTGCATCTGCCGGTGAGACGTTTTCCAGCAAGATTAAAACGCCGCTGATGAACTTCA
>CAYRQB010000273.1:0-8204 GCA_964426025.1 uncultured Heliomicrobium sp. | reverse complement strand
GAGCCGATCAGTTTGGCGATTTCATGCGAGTGCTGGAATTCAGCACAATCAATTTTCGTCACCAGATTCGGATCGCTAAACAAAACTTCCGAAGCCGCCTCGACCACTCTGGTTTTGCCCGATCCGGTCGGACCTAAAAACAAAAGTGTACCGATTGGCCGTCCGGGATGAGCCAATCCGGCCAGGAAAATTTGATATAAACCGGTGATCCGCCTCACGGCGCGATCCTGTCCCACGATCAATTCAGTCAGTTTATCCTCGAACTCCTGAGCTAAAGGGCTTTTCAGATCAGGGTTCAGGTAATGATTGCTTGGTGCTTGTTTTTGTGCGCTGTTTGTCATCGGTATTGTCTCCCTTTTACGGCTTGTGCCGCACAATGGTTGACGGTTACGGCAACTCCGAATCGAACTTTTTTATTTTTTATTACTGTCATTTTTCTAACTAACTTCCAGTCAACTATCTTTCGGCCAACTATCTGGCTTTTTCGGTGATTCATTCAAGCGTTGCTTTTGATGAGCAGTTGGCCGCTTGTGTTGTGTCATTGTCTCTCATCTAAATTACAACCTTCACTGCGATGCTATTTCAAGTGACGTTTTGTTGGATCAGTTATTTGTTGATTGTTGTTCGAGCTTGCTGATGATCAGATCGTTTGAAATCTCTCCTGCTTACTTTCGGTTCAAAGCAAAATTTTTTCAACTCTCTAAGGCTGGGGAATCGGTTTGTTCAACCGGTTTGCATCATACTCAAACCTCCACCGCCTTGCAATAATCCGCAAAACCAAAAAGCAATGAATAAATTATCAATTTTCGCTGTGATCAACGCTCGACTGTGAAGCCGAGTTCAACTATTCCTGATTATCATTCGCTAAAAGAACCGGCCCGCATCCGGCATTAAGCCATCGCCCTGTTTTCATTCTTGTTGCAGGCTTCCGCGAATTGCCGAACAAGAAAACCGACGCCGGTTATCGCCGTTCCAACTACGACGGCGAAAGCGCCACAATCAAACGCCTGCCGCATTTGTTCGGGTGAACTGACGCCGCCTTCGCAAATCACCGGAACCTTCACGCGCTTTGACAGACTTTCCAGCAGGTCGAGTGCAGGTAATTTGACGCCGTGACTTTCCTTCGTATACCCGCACAACGTCGTTGCTACAATTTCCGCTCCGCAATCGGCGGCGTAAATTCCTTCGTCGAAAGTCGCGACATCTGCCATCACCGGACGTTTCAACTCCAGTCTTATGCGATTGATCAAATCCTCAAGCTTCTCTCCGCGAGGACGCGTTCGTCGTGTTGCGTCTACCGCAATGATGCTCGCTCCGCTTGCAACCAGCCGTTTGGCCTCGTCGAAAGTCGGAGTGATATAAACCTCCGATTCGTCAGTGACGACTTTCTCGATTCCAATTATGGGAACGCTGACTCGTAACTTTGTTGCAGCGACGTGCTCAGCCGAATTGATTCGCACACCGACCGCGCCATTCTGTTCGGCAGTTAATGCAAAAGCGGAAATAATGTCGGCATCATCCAACGGCGAACCGGTTGCCGCTTGGCAGGAAACTAACAACCCGCCGCGCAAAGTTTCAATTTCCGTATGGATCATTTTTGGGTTTGCGTCTCCGCGATGTTTTCCAGCAATTTCGGAGTTATCTTTTTGCCCGCCTGACGATAAGCCAGAAGCAATGCTCCGACTTCAGGTCCGAAACGCGGCGCGACCACTTGTGCTTTAGGCAATTCGACTGTGATTTCCGCATTGAATCTGGCCAGCAGTCTGCGGATTTTGAACATACCGCCGCCGTAGGAAATCCTGACAGATTTTTTCGTCAGTCCCAATCGGCCAACCGTTCGCATAGCCATGCGCGCCAGCTCAAAAGCTGCTTTGTCCAGAAGCCCTCTGGCCACTCCTTCTTCCTTTTCGGCCAGTTTTCCAACCAGGGTGGCAAACGAAGCCAATCGCTCTCGCGAAATCACTCCGGCGTAAAAATCTTCTGCGACGGTTTTCAGGTTCGGTCTTTTGAAATGCGCGAGCATAATTTTTTTCAGTTCGCCTTCGCCGCCCAAATCTTCGAGCGTCAATTCTCCGGCCAGAGCTTCGCGGGCGATGGCGAAACCTCCGCCTTCATCGCCGAACATATAACCGTGCCCGCCGATTCGGGCGAAAGCTCCTTTTTTGGTGACGCCGCAGGCGACCGATCCGGTTCCGGCCAGGACGATGACGCCTTCTTCACCGGCCAACGCTCCGGCCAAAGCTCCGGGCGCATCGTGGGCGACGACCAGATTTTCAGCCCGCAGCAGTCCGCAAACTATTTCCACCTTGTCTTCAGGCTCGCCGGTCATGGCCAGATGGGCGCTGACGAATTTCACATCGCCGATGCCTTTTTCAGACATTAGCCCAGCCGAGTCCAAAGCTTCGCCGACGGATTTGTTGACGGCGGCAATCAGGCGTTCGCGTCCGCCGGGTTCGCGTGTATGGTTGGAGCCTCCGGCTTTGCCTGCACCCAGGATTCTTCCGCGAAAATCCGCCACCAAGGCAGTGGTGTGGCTTTGACCTCCATCAATACCAAGAAATAGATTCATAAATTCAAAGTCCTTTTTCCAGTCCTCATTCCGACAAGTAAAGCGTCATATAAAAGCGGCGAAAACGGCAGAGCCGTAAAAGCCCGCGCAAAGGCGTGCGCCGCCAATTCAACCGCCGTCGCAGTCGGGCGACGTTCGGTCAGGTGGTACAACTCATGCGCAATAACGACTTCGTTGATTGTGGTTTCGCTGAACCATCGGCGAGACGATTCATCCGCCCAGTTCGTCATCAAATTCGCCAGAGATTTTACGGTTTCGGTGTTGACGCGAATGACTGCGCCGCTTTTCGATGGTTGAAGCAGACATTCGGCAAAGAAGACCAGCTTCCCTTCCGCCACTTGCCACGCATCATTAACAATTTCGCAGCCGTAAACGGCAGCCATCTCTTCGGCGGTCTTCATTCCGTTGTGCAATCGCAAATGATGCGCCTGGCGGCGACCTTCGCGACAGGCTTCGGCGATTTCCGATTCGTCCAGTTCGCAATGGCTTTTGAAAACTATCTCGTCCGCGTCTCCATAATCGCGCAGCAAGTCCGTCAGAGAAGTAAAATCCTGAATTGCTGAAAATTTCATCTACATATTTGATTGATTGACAGTGCAGCCGTCCAATTTCTCTCGGCTTCAGTATTTCACTTCCGGCTTGCCTTCAAATCGTTTGGGGTTGATGGGCTGATTGACTTCAAATTCGTTGATCGTCAACTCTTCTATCAGTTGACCGTCGAAGCTTATCGTCACCCGATGAGGCAGGCTGACGCCGCCAACCGAACTGCGATCCAGAAAGCGCCACAGAACTTCGTGACGTTGCGGAGCCTTGGTTCGCGCCTGACGCTCTTCCCTCGCCTTCAAATAAGTGTCGCGAATATACCGCCGATTGAAACCTGCGACTTCAACGATCACTGTTTCCCGCGTAGCGCCGAAAAAAACCATTCCCATCGCCGCCAGCAAACGCGTTTTCTGATCCAGCAAAAGAACGGTGCGAAAACCGTCCTGGCCGTCAACGACAACCGCATCGCAGATTTGTCCGTCCAGATCAACCGTCCCCGCAAGGCTCAACTCCGTCTGAAGCGACGGCGGAACGCGCAAGGTCCAGCCCAGCGTATACAGCGAGATTTGTTGTTTGGCCGTTCTGGTCTGCATCAACAAAGTGCGTTCGATATCGCCTATGTCAATCACACGACTGTCCGAGCCGAACGAACGCACACGCATCGGCGGATCCCGCCAAGCTTCATCGCCATTGATGATTTCGGTGTAGGAAATATCGAAACCGTTCAGAGTGTCGCTTTTCGTCTTCAACCTGAATTTGTCCGGCAAGGAAAATTCAGCCTGAACTTTCCCCGAAAGCGTTTTCTCTTTTTCGACGACTTTTGTCGGCGATTGCACGCTGAAAAATTTGATGAATCGTTTAGTGTGGGCGGTGAACTTCAAGGTTTGAATGGCGTTCCCTTCGACATCCAAACCTGCGGCAATTCGCGATTGGGCGATCAACTCTTTCGCTCGAACGGCGCTGACATCTTTGTCAAATGCGGCGTCAACTCCACTGCTTCGCGAACCGGCGACAATCGCCAGAACCATGGCCAACGCGCAGATAAACAAGACCGCCATTCGAGATCGAACAGATTGTTTCAACCTTAAAAACATGACTCTAAAAAATTACATTTGTTTTGGACAGGCAATCACCACAAGCCTGGTATCAGAATCGAGCGAGCGCAATTCCACTTCGGCCAAAGCCGTCACCTGATCCAAATCCGCCAAACCGGAAAAATTCGCGATGCGCGATCCGTACAATATAAAAATGTCCGGGATAGCCCGTCCAGCATCGCCATAATCCGTCAAAGAATCAACCATTCGCGCCAATTCCGCCGTCAGATTCGCCAGATTCGTCAGGCTGACGCTGGCTTTTTCCCTTTGCAATCTTACCACGCCGATTCGGTCAACAACTCGCAGCATATGTTTTTGCGCGCGAAACAACCCAAAAAAAGTTTTCGTCCGCTGCTCGCCCGTGAAAACCAGATGGCCGGAAGTTTCCGCCGCCAGCTTAATTTGGGCTGGTGAAATCCGCATCGAGCGCGCGGCGGCTTCGCGGCATTGATCAGCGCTGGCAATGGTTTGTTCGCCGTCGCGTCGCCGAAGTTCGGTCGTTCCCATCGCCGTCGCACGAACCAGATTGCGCCGTTTGTCCACTTCCACCTGAACTTCGATGCTGTCGGCGACGGCTCCGGCGGCGATGGCTGCTTCGGCGGCTTCGCGGCGAACTTTCAAAATATCTTCCGGCGAAGGGTCAACGATGTTGCGTTCGACCGTGTCGCGAACCATCGCCATCGCCACGCCAATTGGCGAAATGACTTCGGCATTGCGAGCGATGCGATATTCCAAATTCATCAGCTTCGCCGTGAATGGAACCAATGAAGCCGCTCCGCCTCCGCCGCCGACCAGTACAACCTGATCGCGCGAGAGGTGATATTCGGCAATCAATTCTTCAATCGTTGTCACCAACTTGCGGCAACCAACTGCCAAAATCTGCTCGGCGATTTCTTCCGGCGAAATCTGTCCGTCGAATTTTTCAGCCATCAACTCGAACGCCGCGACAGTTGATTCTCTATTGCCGCGGGCAAAGTGCGAAGCTTCAACCAATCCCAACAAATTTGCGGCGCAAGTTGTCGTAATCGCATAACGCTTGCCATTGTGAGTTCTAACCACTGCGTGATCAGCTTCATCGCTTTGCGTTGGCTGAATCAATTCTATTTCGGCATTTACGAATTCTTCAGGTTCGGCAAAGCAAGTGTAGCCAAGTCCGGCAATGTGCGCGCTACGCGGACCAACATCCGAAATCAATTCGTTCCGGCGGCTCAGCCGCCCGATGTGCGGATGGGCTATGCCCTTCCGTTGAACCATCTCTTTCTTTTCCATTTGGGGCTTAGCCCCAAATGGTTGAGCCTGAAACTGCAACGGCAAGTCAGAGACTTGCCGCACATCCTGCGGCAGAGCCGCAAAGAGATTTTCATCAACTCGAATCAGGCTGCCGCCGCCGACTCCCAGCGTCCGCACGTCCAGCGTGTTCAGATACATTCGATGGCCGTTCAATCGCGCCGGCCGGGTCGCAGGGCTTCCATCTCTGATCACTGAGATGTCCGCGCTGGTTCCGCCGACTTCGATGAAGATGCCGTCGGAAACTCGTTCGTGCATCAAAGCTCCGGCGATTCCTGCTGCCGGTCCAGACAGCATGGTCAGAATCGGGCGGCGATTAACTTCGGCGACGCTCATCACTCCGCCGTCAGAACGCATGATCATCAACGGAGCTTCGATGCCGGTGTCTTTGACGCAGCGCTCGGTCATTTCGGCGGTTTCGATCATCTTCGGCAAAATCGCCGCGTTGATGACCGCCGTCCGGGTTCGCACGCGAAGCCCGTAAAGACTGCTGACTTCGTGCCCGGTCGTCGCCAGCAAACCCTTCGCTCTGGCTTTTTGGGCTATCAATTCTTCGCGTTCGGTTTGATCAACGCCGAAAGCTTCGCTGGCGACGATGACGCGAACGCCTTTCGATGAAAGATCGTCAATGGCTTTTTCGGCTGATGAATCGAAACCACCGTTCACTTCGCAGACGAATGCCTGATGCGCTTTCAAACTTTTACTGGCGGTCAGGGCTATCGGCGGAACAATTGTTGCGCGATTGGCCAGCCATCCTTCGACACCGCTGCCAATGCCTACGACGCCGACTTCGGCAACATCGCCTTCGAGCAGTGCGTTCGTCGCCTGAGTCGTGCTGTGAGCGATAAAGGCCACGTCTTCCGGCTTCAGGCTGAATTCCGTCATCGCGCGTTCCAAAGCCGTGACGATTCCCAGCGCGACGCCTTCTTTCGCCGAATGAGATGTTGGCAGTTTCAATTGTCCCACCAGTTCGTGCGATTGCGAATCAATCACAACGACATCGGTGAACGTTCCGCCTACGTCTATGCCAATCCGAACTTTCATTATTTCTTCAGCGAATCTTGAATGAACGCAGCAACGTCCTGCTTCAGCTTCGCCAGGGATTTCAGGTCTATGTACATCATGTGACCGGCTTCGTAATACGCTGTCTTGATGCTTGGCTTCAACGACGGATCGAGGTTCATGTGATCAATCGTGTATTCGGCGGCGAAGTAAGGCGTGGCCATGTCGTAATAACCATAAGCCACGAAGACTTTCATAAACGGATTTTTGTTGAACGCGCTGCGCAGAGCCAGGCTGGTGTTGGCGTAGCCGTTGTCACTGTTCCAGTTCCAGGGAGCCGTGAAGCCTCCGCCCAGAATGTGATAGACGGCGTCGTTCTTGTAACCAAGTTCGCGCCGGACGTAATCGTTGAAGGTCGCAGTGTATGGCGGACGAATCGCGGCCATGCTCGGATCGAAATCCGGCGCGTCTCCGGCGGCGCGGGCGTCAATGCCTGTGAATCGGCTGTCCAATCTGCCGGTCGTCCGTTTCTGATCGCGCAGCAATTCCTTGTTGAACTTGCTCAGTTCGACTCGCAGGCTGTTCTGGTCAATGTAGCTTTTGCTCAAACCGGTGTAGCGCGACATTTGATCAATAATTTTCTCGCGTTCGGTTGCGGTCAAACGGTCGCCTTTGCCCAGCGCCAGCGTGTAATCGTTGGCCGCCCATTTTTCTGCTTCGTCCAAAACCTGTCGCAAAGGTTTGCGCTGCAAATCGGCGGGAAGTTTTTTGTGATACCACGCCGTCGCCGTGTAAGAAGGAAGAATCATGATCAATGGTTGATCGTTGCCTTCGGCAAAACGAATGGTCTGGAAATTCATGACCGTCGAAATCAGCAGCACACCGTTCAACGCAATTCCGCGATCAACCAGCAAACCCGCCAGTCCCGACGCCCGCGTAGTGCCGTAACTTTCGCCGACCAGAAACAGCGGCGAAGCCCAACGCTCGTTGCGCGTCAGATACATGCGAATGAATTCTCCGACTGAATCCAGATCGCCGTTCAAACCCAGAAACTTCGCGTTCAATTCCGGCTTGGCCGCGCGGCTGTAACCGGTTCCGACCGGATCAATGAACACCAGATCGGTTTGATCCAGCCATGTTTGTTCGTTCGTCACCAGTTCGTAAGGCGGAGGCGGCAGCTTTCCGTCGTCCTGCATCTTCACTCGTTTCGGTCCCAATGCTCCCAGATGCAACCAGACGGACGATGATCCTGGTCCGCCGTTGAATGAAAACATCAGCGGGCGTTTGGCCGGATCGGTCGTGCCATCCAGCGTGTAAGCCATGAAAAACATCTGCGCTTCGATTTCGCCGGTCTGGACATTTTTGATCGGCATCATTCCGGTCGTCACGGTGTATTTCAGCGAATTGGCGCCGGCTTGGATTTCGTGTTTGGTGGTGATGGGCGGCTCTTCGCGCACAGGCGTAGGAGTCGGCGTCGGAGAAGTCGCTGGCGTTTGAGTTGGCGGCGGAGGTTGTTGCCGCTGTTGTTGAGCCATCAACGATGATTGAAGGGCGAAAAGCAAAACGAGCAAAAACATAGATTGTTTGAACACGGTGAAAGTCCTCTATGGAAAAAGTGGAACAGGCTTCAGCCTGTTCGGCACGTGAACAGACTAAAGTCTGTTCCACCTCCATTGTTTCAGGGCATCGCTGCCTATCATCCAGAAAGA
>CAYRQB010000272.1:0-8211 GCA_964426025.1 uncultured Heliomicrobium sp. | reverse complement strand
ATCGGGCCGTGACGCTTGAAGGGCCGGAATCAATCCGAACAACAATCCCGTCAGAATGGAAGAGGCAACGGTGAAAGCCAGAACTCGGCCATCAATGCTGATTTCGCTGACGCGCGGCAAACTGGCCGGATTGAGTTTGACCAGAAAGTCAATTCCCCAACGCGCCAACAGCAAGCCAAAACCTCCTCCGATCAATGACAACAGCATACTTTCGGTCAGCAATTGGCGGATGATTCGCAAGCGGTTGGCTCCCAATGCCAAACGGACGGCGATTTCCTTTTGCCTGACGACGGCGCGTGCCAAAGACAGGTTGGCAACGTTGGCACAGGCGATCAGCAGAACCAAGGCGACGATGGCCATCAACCACAGCAAGGTTTGGCGACTCTGTCCAACGACAATTTCAGGCAACGGTTCGACGGTGATGCGCCATCCGCCATCGGCATTGTTCGGGCCGCGATAGCCCGGATAGTTTTGCTCGAAAGTTTGCGCCAGCGTCGCCATCTTCGCGCGCGATTGTTCCAGCGTGACGCCGGGTTTCAATCTGGCGATTACGCGATTTTCCCAACGGCCTCCGCGCTGAGCTATCAGTTCGGGCGAAAAAGTCAGCGGCACAAACAATTCGGCTGGTTCGGCAAAAGGGAAGCTGCGATGCGGAAATTGAAATCCGGCGGGCAGAACTCCGACGACAGTTCGGCTTTGTCCGTCGAGCGTGATTGTTTTGCCGATCAGGTTTTGATCGCCGCCAAAATGCTGTTGCCAGAATCCGTAACTGAGAATGACAACTTGATCGCGTCCGGCCTGTTCATTGTCGGAGTTGAAAAGCTGTCCGGCGGCGGCTTGCGCGCCCAGCATAGGGAACAAGCTGGCCGTCACTCTGGCCGCTGCTATCTGCTGCGGATCGCCATTGATTGCGGAAAAGTTGGCGGAAAAATTATTGAACGATGCCGATTCGGCGAAGGCCTCTTGTTTGCGGTAATCTTCATATTCGGCTGGCTTGGCGCCGATTCGTTCCATTCCCAGCTTCAGAAAATTTCCCCAGACCATCACCAGCCCGTCGGCATCGCTGTAAGGTAACGGGCGCAGCAATACTGTGTTGATGACGCTGAACACCGCCGTGTTCGCTCCGATTCCCAAAGCCAGCGCGATAATCGCAGCCATCGTAAAGGTTCGATGCTGCAACAACATTCGCCCCCCGAATTTCAAATCCTGAATCATTTCATTCTCCAGACTTCGTGCTCGCGGAAACAGCGCGGTTCAACTGAATCACAGCCGGAAACTAAAACGCGATCTTTACAACAAATCTGATTACAGATTCATTCATCACGCAAAGCCGTCATCGGATCAACCTGTGCTGCGCGTCGAGCGGGCAGCCAACATGCCATCAACGCGACCAGCAGTAACAGTCCGGCGATAGCTCCGAACAAAACCGGGTCGGCTGTTTGCACGCCGTAAAGCTGTCTGACCATTTGACGCTGCCAGGTTCCCGAACCGAAATACTGGCTGGCCATCAATCTTTTAACGGCATACGCGCCGATTGCGCCAACGGTCAGGCCAATCAACACCAGCTTCATGCCTTGCCAGATGACCATTCGCAGAACATTTTCCGGTTGAGCGCCGAGCGCCATGCGAATGCCGATTTCGTTTGTGCGTTGAGCGACAGAGTAAGCCAGCACGCCCGACAATCCAATCGCCGCCAGCGCCAGAGCCAGCGCGCCGAAAAAGCTGAGCAAGCGTGCGTACAATCTTTCCTGCGACAATGATTCCTCGGCGCGGGCTTTCTGAGAAATGACTTCTTTAACCGGCAGATTGGCGTCCATTTCGCGCACGGTCTGGCGGACTCTGGCTGTCAACGCCGTCGGTTCACCGACAGTTTTCAGCGCAAAGTACATTCCGCCGAACGGATCTGTTTGCTGTTGCCAGGGCGTGTAAAGCAACGGTTCTATCTCTTCGCGCTGGCTGCTGTATTTGCTGTCAGCCACTACGCCGACGATCTCAACTTCGTTTTTGCTGTCAGTGTCAGTGACGCGTTGGCCCAGAACATCCGTGTTGGGGAAATATCTTCGCGCGAAAGTTTGATTGACAATGGCGACTCTGGGAGCCTGAGCGTTATCCCGAATGGTGAAGCTGCGCCCCGTCAGCAACGGAATTTGCAAAGTCGAAAAATAGTTTTCGCGAATCGCCTGCCGATTGGTCGGATGATCATCGGCGGCTTTTTCCGTTTCGCCCGGCAACAGAATGCCCGTGTTCCAGGTGAAATTTGAAATCAGGGGAATAGGGGCGAAAGTCGCCGACTGCACTTCGGGCATGGCGTCAAAACGCTCAGCCAGTCGCTGATAAAACTGCAACAGCGCTTCGTCCTTGTAACCGGCCTGTTTTGGATCCACTGAGAAAGTCAGCAGATTTTCCTGATTGAAACCGACGTTGACCTTTTGCAGATTGGTCAACGTGCGAATGAACAATCCGGCGCCAACCAACAACAACAGAGATAGCGCCACCTGAGCGACGATCAATCCTTTGCTCAATCGCGAGACTCCGGCAGAACTGCGACGGCTTTGTTTCAACGCTACGGCCAGATCGGATTTGCTTGCGCGCCAGGCCGGAGCCAGTCCGAACAAAATTCCGGTCAGCAAAGAAACTCCCGCGGTGAAAACCAGCACGCGCCAACTCAAACTCGGTTCAACACCGGTCGGCAGAAAGTCAGTGTTGCGGCTGGCCAGCGCCGCCAGCGCGTTTTTGCCCCAGTAAGCGACCATCAATCCGGCGGCTCCGCCAATCGCCGCCAGCAGCAGGCTTTCCGTCAACAATTGTCTGATCAATCGCCATCGTCCGGCTCCCATCGCCAAACGAACGCTGATTTCAGGCCCGCGCAATGCCGCTCGCGCCAGCAACAGGTTGGCGACGTTGGCGCAGGCTATCAGCAAAACCAGGACGACGACGGCGAATAATCCGTAAATCGTCCTCGAATAAAGTTTGCGGATTTCCAGTAATCCCCGTCCGCCCGATTGCGCGGTCAGATTCGGGTAATCCTTTGGTTCGATCTTTGCCGGTTCGTTGTTTCTGCGCGGCGGAGGCATCATCTCCAGAACTGTGGCTTGAAAAACGCCGTTCAAACTTTCGCGCGCCTGTTCCAGCGTCGCTCCGGGTTTCAATCGTCCCATCAAATGAATCCACCATAAGCTGCGATTGTCCTTGCGGGACATGGCTGAAATTTCGCCCAGCAACGTCGGTTCAAACGTCAAAGGCACTGTGACTTCAGGATGCGAATTGACCTGAAGCGTGCCGTCAAAACCGGCAGGCGTCACTCCTATGATGGTGAAGGAAGTTTTGTTGAGTTTCAGTTGTCGCCCTACGACAGCCGGATCGGAGTTGAATCGCTCCTGCCAATAATTATGACTGATGACGACGACTGGAGCGGCGGACGGATTGTCATCGGCGTCGGTGATCGGGCGTCCGTGAATCGGTTGGACTCCCAACCCTTTGAAATAACCGCCTGAAACCGCCTGTCCCTGAACAATCTCTGATTGATCGTTTACCACTGCGGTCAATTCGTAAAGCGGCGCAAAGGCGAACAAATCACTTAACGGATCGCCGCTCAGGCTATTTGCCGATTGCGCTCTGGCCTCTTGTAGTTTTTGGATGGTCTGATAATTGAAGATGGAAGCATTGCGTTTATCGGGATTGCCGCCGATAAATGTTCCGCGCATTCCACCAGTTCTGAACTGACGCCCGGATTCCCATTCAAACAGAACCAGTCGTTCCGGCTCCGCCACCGGCAACAATCTCAACAACACTGTATCCACCAAACTGAACTGCGCGGTATTCGCGCCGATGCCCAGCGCCAGTGAAATCACCGCGACAATGGTGAAGCCTTTATGCTTGAGCAGCATTCGCCAACCGTAACGCAGGTCTTGAAACATTTCGTCCTCCAATCGTTTGGGCTGCAAAGCCAGCGCGTCAATGAAAGCGCCGGCACTTCGCCTCAGCAAATCAACTTTTGTTCGCCAATTGAGCAGGTCCCAATCGGCCAGCATCATTTCGCGATGTCGCAACTCGGCTTCCCACTCCTGCCGCCAATCCGCGCGCAAACGCCGAGGCACAATCACGCCGATCAATGTGATCAGCGCCAAAGGCAGTTTGAAAAAAACGGTTTTGACGTCTTCATTGGCCACGATTGATTCCTCAAGCGCGCGAAGTTTTTGGTTTGTCGGTTTTGGGTGATTGCGCCTGTTCCAGCAATTTGTAACGGCTCCGGGCTTCGGCCAGAGCGTCTTTGCCTTCGCGGGTCAGTTCGTAGTATTTGCGCGGCGGTCGAGATTCCTCCTGCGCGACGCTGTGCTTTTCCCACTTCGACCGAACGTATCCGTTATCTTCCAATCGCCTCAACGCCGGATAAACCGTCCCGCTCGGCAAACCGGTCACATCCATAACATCGAAACCGTACTGATAGCCGTTGTCCAAAGCTTGCAAAATGACAGCCGCCGCAAACGAAAGAAAACTTTTCCCCATGGTGAACTCCGCCTTTGTAAATGTTTACTATCTCGCTTGCTGCTTATATCGTTTGCTACATAGAGGAGTCAATGGTTGGCCGGACAAAAATCGAAAATAAATCTGAAGGGAAAAATCTGGTAAAGGTGTGAGCCGAAGCAGGTCAAAGCAGCAGGCTCAACCTGCTTCGGTCGGATTCAGGAAAATATTTGCCGCGGCGAAAAAGTTATTTGGTTTCCTGCTTTTCCAGGATGACAGTGTCGGTGGCGGATTGGCCGTCCTGATTGGATTGTTTGACGATCATGGTCATGGTTTTGCCGTCGGCTGAAAGCGTGATCTTGCGATTGAAGCTGCTGTTTTCAACCTTCCATTCGATCAGCAATGAATCTCCATCCCATTTGGCCAGAGTTTGTCCCGTCGCTCCCATCACATCCTGCGAAGATTCCTTGCCGTCTGTGGTGTATTTCAGATCCAGTGTGCGATCTCCGCCGCCAACCATCAGCATCAAGGATTCGGCCAGAGAAATATCTTTGTGATCGAATTTGATGACAATTCCATCCGGGCCGCCTTTTTCAAACTGGCTTTTTTCGGCGTTCATCTTCCAGATTCCGGTCAGATTGGGATGTTTGGTTTGAGCCGGCGTAAAAGCCGCAAACAGACAAATTGCAATTGCGGCGATGATGATTGAGGTGGATTTTGATTTCATTAAAGTTCTCCTTGTTATTGTTGTCGGGTGTTACTCGCTGCGGTTATAACGACGCAGAAAGGCTGTTTGTTAACTTTATTTTGGGTCGAAGGCAGATTTTCCTTTTGAAGCTAAAGTTCAGGCAGTACGGTGACAGCATCCTCTTTGAGTTTGGCCGGTTGATGTTCGTGATGTGCCAGTTCGTGCGCGCCGCCGCGCGGAATGAACAGCGCGATGATCGTTGAAATGAATACTGCCGCCAAAACGAATAAGAAAGCCGTCCGCAATGAACCGGCTAATGCCTGCTGCAAAAAAGTTGCGGCTGGCAGTGATAGCGAAGTTCGCGTTTCAGGCCGAATGATTGAAGTGATTTCGTTGTGATTGGCAAAGCGCGCCAGTTCGCCCGAAGCTCCGGTCAAAGATTTCTGCAAACTCCGGTTCATCAGAGCGCCCATTGCCCCGGCGCCGAATGCCGAACCTATGCTGCGGAAAAACTGAACGGTGGCGGTCGTCACTCCAAGCTGAGCGCGCGGCACTCCGTGTTGAGCGGCGATCATCAGCGTCGCCACGGTCAACCCTCCGCCCATTCCCAGAAAGACGACATCAATTGACAGACCCAGTCGAGTGGTTTCGGTTGAAACCAGAGTGAGCAAAACCGCTCCGATCAGCATCAACCCCATTCCGGTCAGCGCCAACGGACGATAACCGAAAGTCAGAATCAAACGTCCGCCGATGATCGCAGTGATGACCCAGGGGAAAATGAACGGCGTCAAAACCCGTCCGGCTTCGGCGGCGCTGGTTCCGATAACTCCCTGAACGAACAACGGCAGAAAAGACATCGCTCCGATCAACGCCATCATGACGAAAAAGCCATGTGCGGTGCAGATTGTCACCAGACGGCTGCGGAACAGTTCCAGCGGCAGCAACGGCTCAGGATGTTTTTGCTCGATGCGAATGAAGATCAGAGTGAAGGCGGCGAATCCGGCCAGCATCATTGAATTCGTCAGCCACGAAAATTCCGCGCCGCGTTCAACCACCAGCAGCAACAAAACCAAAGCAATCGAAAGCGTGATCGTCCCCTGATAATCGAAGATGATTTTGGCGCGGCGTTCGTAACGTTCCTGATACGACCACCAGATCAAAGCGACCGACAGCAATCCGAACGGCAGAATAATGTAAAAACACCAACGCCACGACAGTTGAACCGTCAGATAACCGCCGATCAACGGACCGATCAAACTGGCCAGTCCCCACATTCCGCTGAACAGCGGCATGGTTTTGGCTCGCTGTTCCAAGGTCAGCAAATCGCCCACGATGGTCATTCCGACCGGAAAGATGGCCGCCGCCCCCAAACCCTGAATGATGCGAAAGACTATCAGTTGAGGCATGGATTGCGCCGCGCCTGAAAGCGCCGAACCCAAAATGAAGATAATCAGTCCGCCGAACATTGCCGGACGACGACCGACCAGATCGGCCATCTTGCCCCAGATCGGAGTCATGACGGTCGAAGCCAGAATGTAGGCCGCGAAAACCCAGCTATAAATTTTTATCCCGCCCAGGCTGGCAATGACCGTAGGCATGGCCGTGCCGACGATTGTGCTTTCCAGCGAAGCCATCAGCAGCGACATGGCTACGCCGATCAGCGTGACGGTGGTTGGTAAATTGAAAGTTTGTGAGTCAGTGGTTGCGGTTGCGGATGAATTCATTCAGGAAAAATCTGTCAGGCTTCTCGGTTTCAAGAAATTCTCGTTTTGTCAGTGGATTGAAAACCCGGATTCACCACAAAAGGCACAAAACACACAAAATCATCAGAGTCAGTTTTGTGTCTTCTGTGCTTTTTATGGTTTCGATTCTTCTTCATCAACCAAACTGTGAGTTGCTGTCGGTTTCAGGCTTTGCTCAAAAATTGCCTGATGGCGTTCTGGCAATCGGGCGTCAAACGGGCGATGACGTTGACGTCAACTCCTGCGCGAACCGCCTGCTCGAAGCTCATCGAATCAATTTGATAAAGAAGGTATTTGGTCAGCATCAAGGCCGATGGACTCAAGCTGACAATTTCTGCGGCGAAGTTCTCGACTTCGGTTTCAAAATCCGCGTCGTCGCAAACGCGATTGATGAATCCGATTTCCGCCGCTTCTTCCGCCGAAAACATTTTGGCTGTCGCCAGAATTTCAAAGGCGCGCTTTTCGCCCAGGTTGCGGCGGGCGATGGACATGACTATGGCGGGGACAAAACCGATTTTCGTTTCGGTGTAACAGAATTTAGCCGAACGCGCGGCGATGACCATGTCGCAGGCCGAAGCCAGACCGGCTCCGCCCGCCAGCGCTCGCCCGTGAACGGCGGCGATGACAAGTTTTTTCATCCGCCGCATTGAGATGAACAGGTCGGCCATTTGCGAAGCGCCTTCGATGTTTTCGATGATCGAAGCCTGCGCGGATTTTTCAATCTGCGACAAATCGGCTCCGGCGCAAAAATCCTTGCCCGCTCCGCGCAGCACAACAACGCGAACCTGATTGTCAGCGTCGGCTTCGGCAATTGCCTGGCGCAAATCGCCGACCAGCAGATCGTTCAGCGCGTTTCGTTTGTCGGGGCGATTCAGCGTGATGATCGCCGCGCCGTTTTTGATTTCGTAAAGCAGTTCTTTGAATTCGGCCACATAAACTCCGTTTGTGATGCGAATCGGTTTTCCGAAGAGAGCGGTTATTGTCAATGCGCGATGGCGGTTTGTCCAATCGGTCTGAGGTTGCGGGCGTTGACCATTTTCGTGCTAATCAGGTAACTTGCTCGGCGGTTCGGATAAAACTTAAACAGATAATTTTGGCTTTACAGGTCATTCTGTGGGTAGGAAAAAAATTAACCATTAGCCATCAGCCATTAGCAATTAACAGACAGGTAAGGAAAATCTTCCCCTGACCAATAATGGATAGTGGCTAATGGATAATGGCTAATCACGAATTTTTACGATTCCTTTTTTGATAAAGCTTTTGTAACTGCTCAGGGAGAACGAAAAAGAGATTACGGAACAGACGGAAATAACGGAA
>CAYRQB010000271.1:0-8252 GCA_964426025.1 uncultured Heliomicrobium sp. | reverse complement strand
GTCATAAGTTTTCTCACTAAGGGCTAACGATAGCTGCTTTGCCCGCCGGGGTATTTGCACCGGTCAAAACAGCTTTCTTGTTATTTTTTCAACTTATACCTCAGCAAACAAAGTGCCACTGCTGACTTTCCAGCGGCACGCTGCAAATACACAACCTTAAAACTAGAATCGAACGACTTGCGGGCAAAAGCGTCCTCTTTTGGTGACAAGCGAGGAATTGATAAGTACCAAAAGTTTACAGGTTGAACTCAAGGAACGCGGACAAGATGCCAGCGTTCCTTGTTCATTATTTCGGAGCTTCCACATGTTCATCCAGGCAAGCAGTTCGTTATCGCCAGATTTCTTTTTTTACAGCTTGGCGACAGAACCGTCGGTGTTCAGCGCGACGCGGCGTTGTTGCCGAAGCGCCAGATTAGCCAGATGCGGCCCTGTGACTGCGTTGTGTCCGACTTCGACCGGCGCGTTCGGTTCCTGACGCGACTTGATGCAATCCAGGAAGTTTTTGACGTGTGGATCGGTCGGAATTCCGCCTTTGTATTCGTGAATCGCCTTGGGCGGAATGTTCGGACGGTTCCACGGTTCGGGGAAGACTCGATAACCGTCGTCGTCAATGACCATCGTGGCTTTTTTGCCCTGGATGAAAATCTTCCAGCTATCTTCATACGAGTTGCCGTAACACAGCGTCCACGTAGCCAGAAACGTCGGATACTCGTAAACCGCGCTGAAAGTGTCTGGCACGTCGCCGCCTTTGTGAACGTAAATCGCTCCCTGACAGACAGCCGAAACCGGAGGTTTGCCGTCGTTGCAGAACCATTGGATGACATCCATCAAATGCGTTCCCTGATCGGTCATGTGTCCGCCGTTGTAATCGGAAAAGTTTCGCCAGTGGAAGAATCGGCGCTCGTCCAGCGGATAGCGTTTTTTCGCCGGTCCCTGGAAGCGTTCCCAATCCAGCTTGCCCGCCAGTTCCAACTTCTTCGGCATGGGTTTGCGATTCCAGAACCATTGAGCGCGAGCCATGACGATTTCGCCAAGCTCGCCGTCATCAACGATCTTCTTTGCGCCTCGCACGGCTTCGGAGCTTCGGCGCTGCATACCGACTTGAACTATTTGCTTTGAAGCGCGAACAGCTTTGACCATTTTCGCGCCCTGTTCGATTGAATAGGCGAAGGGTTTTTCCGAGTAAGCGTCTTTGCCTGCGGCGACGGAATCTATCAACACGTTTTGATGCCAATGATCCGGCGTGGCGTTCAGGATGGCGACGACGTTCTTATCGTCCAGCAACTGCCGATAATCCATCGTCGTTTTTGCGCCCTCGCGTGAAAGCTTCAGAGCGGCATTGATGTTTGGTTCGTAAATATCGCAAACGTGTATGAATTCGCATTGATCGGCGAATTTATTGAACGATCCCATCACACTGCGTCCGCGTCCGCCCGAACCGATGATGCCCATTTGAATGCGCTCGTTCGCACCGATCACGCGAGCATAGGATTTTGCCGTCAACAAACCGGCGCCAGCCACACTCGCTCCGGCCTCTGCCATGAAGCGGCGGCGATTGATGTTCTCTGCCATTGTGTAACCTCCAAATTTTTTAGTGATAGAAAGGGAAGAGTAAACCCGCTTTGAGAAAAGCTATCGTGCGACGAGGATAGTAACGCCGTCCGTCTGATGCGGCAAGCTTTCAACTTCCGACTTCAATCTTCCATACGCGATTGCTGATTTGTTCGGCTGTGATTGGGATGTCCAGAAACTTTTTGATGATTTCTATGTTGGTCGTTGTGTGGCGCGAAGGCGGCAAAGTCGTGAACGAACCTCCGCCAGCCAACGCCATCGGCAGCAACAACTGATCGGCCAGGTATTCGCCGACTGCGGCTTCGCTGGCCAGATACCGCCGAGCCGCCAGCGAAGCCTGATCCGCTACGGCTTCAGCAGAGATGTTGCGTTCGCCGAAGCCTGTGAAAACTTCGGTCAGATGTTCGCATTCGATTTCCAGCGAAACGAAATTGCCCGGAGCGACTGAGTTCGCGGGCGTTTCAACCACATGCCATTTCTTCGGCCAGGAAAGTTTCTTTTGAACGATGTTCAATTCGCGTTCGGCGATGTTGCGTGGCAGATGGCATAAAACCGATTTGGCCTGACGACGTTTGATGACGCCGCGATCCGGCAAATCAATTCGACTGAGTTTGTCTTTGCCGTTGATCTTTACTTCCAGCCTTCCTCCGCCCGCCGGATAAAAACCGTAATTGACCAGTTTCGTCTGAACCTTTGCGCCCATTCGTTCCAGCAAAGGCAGAAAAGCTTTTTCCAGAAAATCATACGGCGGAGCGAATGGATTGTGAGTTCCGCCTTCCAGCGTCAATTTGCTTTGTCCGTCAATTAGCATCAACGCTGGCAAAACGGTTTGCAATACCAGCGTCGTGCTTCCGGCAGTGCCAATCGCAAAGTGATATTCGCCTGCTGTGGTTTTACCCGGTTTGAAAGTAAGCTGAGTCGAACCGAGATTTGCCTCGGAAGTTTCCGCGCTTCCAATTTCCGCAGCGGCTCTGACCGAAGTCAGATGCTGGCGCAACAATCCCGGATTGCGCCGACCGGCACGAATCTTTTCCAGGCGAAACGCTTTGCCGGTAATCAGCGACAGCGCCAGCGATGTGCGCAGAATCTGCCCGCCGCCTTCTCCAATTGAACCATCAATCGTGATCATATAGAATTCAAGAAAATGTTTTTCCCGCGGATGACGCGAATTAACGCAGATACTTTGGAAAAGGCTATTCTACAACTTTAACCAGACCAACAAGATAGCTGATTCTCAAACCGGTAAAAATCCTTTTCATTCGCGTATTCAGCGTGATTCGCGGGAAGTTATTTTCTTAAAAGCTATAGATTAGATAAAAACAGCCCGCGGATAACGCAGATAGCGCGAATGATTGCGGAATAAAGCGAGTTGAAACCAGCATCATTTCTTTTTGGTATTGGCGAATCTCTCGAATTCCAGTTTGGGGTTGTGGCCGAAATTATAAAGTATCGCCAGTTCAAAACCTGTCGCGCTGAGATAATTCATCACCTGGGCGCGATGGTCACTTGCGATTTTTGATACCGCTTTCAATTCGACGATAATTTTTTCGAAGCAAATAAAGTCTGGCCGATATTTTGATGTAAGTTTTCGATCTCGGTAATGCAGGAACAGTTCAGGCTCTTTGAGAAATGGTATTCCAAGATACTCCAATTCTATTGCCAAACATTCTTGATAAACAGGTTCCAGGAACCCACAGCCCATTGCATTGTAGACATTGAAACAGGCTCCATTGATTCGATAGCTTTCGTTCGGGTAAATCAAATCGCTCATACTGGTTCCCTTCTTAGCTCTCGGAATACGAGATAGCGCGAATAAATCACAAGTCGAATGATTCGCGCTATCTGCGTGATTCGCGGGAAGTCTTCAGGTCATTTCAACTGAAAATCTGCGAACTGCTGGCGCAGAACTTTCTTGTCGAATTTGCCGACGCTGGTTTTCGGCACAGCATCAATGAAGATGATGTCGTCGGGCATCCACCATTTGGCGAAGCTCTTGAGCAGATGTTCGTAAATCTGCTCTTTGGTGATTTCCGCACCTGGCTTTTTGACTACACAGGCCAGCGGGCGTTCGTCCCATTTCGGATGCAGAACAGCGATGACGGCAGCTTCGGCAACTCCGGGCACGGCCATAATCGCGTTTTCTAAATCCACGGACGAAATCCATTCACCGCCGCTTTTGACCAAATCCTTCGACCGGTCGGCGATGGCCATATAACCTTCGGTGTCCAGAGTGGCTACGTCGCCGGTGTCCAACCAACCGTCGGGGAATTTGTCCGGCGTCGGGTCGGTGCGGTAATACGTCGAAGCGATCCACGGCCCTTTGATCAGCAAACGTCCCATCGAAACGCCGTCGTGAGCGACATCTTTGCCGTTGTCGTCAACGATGCGCAGTCGCAATCCGGGCGCGTAAATTCCCGCGCGCTGTTTGACGTCCAGTTTCTGCTCGCGCGGCAAATCTTTCATCTGCGGTTTCAATCGGCAGACAGTGCCGAGCGGAGAAGTTTCGGTCATGCCCCACGCCTGAATGAAGTCAATTCCCAGATTTGATTCCAGCCAGTCAATCATCGCGCGCGGTGGCGAAGAACCTCCGCAGATCATTTCGCGCAAATTGGACAAATCGTATTTGCCGGGATTGGCTTGCAGTTCATTGATGACGCCCATCCAGATGGTCGGCACTCCTCCGGTGAAGGTGACTTTTTCATCCTGCAACAACTGGCAGACTGAAGCTCCGTCCATCGTCGGGCCGGGAAAGACCTGTTTCAATCCCAGCATCATGCAGATGTACGGCAAGCCCCAGGCGTTGGCGTGAAACATCGGCACGACGGCCATCACCGTGTCGTCGCGCTTCAAGCCCAGCAGGTCAGGCAATCCGCCAGTGACGGTGTGAATGTAATTTGACCGGTGCGTGTACATCACCCCTTTCGGATGACCTGTGGTTCCGCTGGTGTAACACAGTCCCATCGGCGAATTTTCGTCAATATCCGGCCAGGTGAAATCGGCTGATTCGCCGGCAATCAGTTCTTCGTAATCATGAATCTTCGCGGAAGCGGCCAAAGCTTCCGAAGCTTTGTTGCCAGTGTTGTTCATGACGATGATGTGTTTGGCGGTGGGAATCTTGCCCGCCAGATTTTCCAGAATCGGCAACAGATCGTCGTCAATGCAGATCACAGTATCTTCGGCGTGGTTGACGATGTATTCCAGATCGGCGGACGAAAGCCGCAGGTTCAGCGTGTGCAGCACAGCGCCCATACACGGCGTAGCATAATAAACTTCCAGATGGCGATAACCATTCCAGGCCATTGTCGCTATGCGGTCGCCCTGCTTGATGCCCAGTTTTGTCACTGCATTGGCGAACTGCCGCGCGCGTTTGCCAAGCTCGGCGTAAGTGTATCGGTGAACTTTGTCGCGCATTTTCGAGACGATCTCGTTGTTCGGATAGAGCATTGGCCCTCGATCCATCAACACAGACATCGTCAACGGTGTATTCATCATTGTCATATCCGGTGCTCCTGAATGAATTTGGATTTTTGGAAGTGCAGTTGTTAACAGAGCGTAAACGAAGGTTCTGTCATTTTCAACGAAACAAAGCCTCGCCAGCATTTCGATTGCGCGAAACTTTGGAATTTGTGACTGAAGCGAGAAGGAATCGGCTAAATCGAATAACGACAATCTTGAGACAGGAATTCTTGTTCATCCTGTCTGAAAGTTTTGCGGTCTGATTTAGTATCCGGCGACGGTTTGAATCAGTTTTGGCCGCATGTCGGAATACAGCTTGATGCTGCGTTCGATGATGTTGATGGCGTCGTAACGTCCCATGAAGCGTTCGACTTTGACCTGTTTGTTTTCCAGCGCCTTGTAATCTTCAAAAAAGCGCCGCACGGATTTCAGCTTGTATTCCGGCAATTCCGAAATGTCTTTGTAATCGCGGTATTCGGGATCGTCGGCGTGGACGGCGATGATTTTGTCGTCCTCTTCGTTCTGGTCAATCATCTGCATGACGCCGATGGCTTTGGCTCGCATGATGCTGAGCGGGACGACGGTGACCTGTCCCAGCACCAACACATCCAGCGGATCGTTATCGTCGCAATAAGTTCGCGGCAGAAAACCGTAATTGGCCGGGTAATGCACCGAACTGAACAACACTCGATCAACCTTCAGCAGGCCGGTCGGTTTATCCAACTCGTATTTGACCTTCGAGCCGATAGGAATTTCGATGATGCAGTTGAATACTTCCGGCGCATTTTCGCCGAGTTCTACGTCGTGCCAGGGATTCATAACAGAAAATCAAAAGGCAAAAGTTAAAAGGCAAATGGCAAAAATCCGGAGTTCGGGACTTGCCAGACAGAGAGTTGGGATCCTAAGGCAAAGGCTATTTGGCAAATCATTTCTGAAAAAGTGAGGAATCATCTTTTTGACTTTTGATTTTTGCCTTTTGCCTTTTTGATTATTTTCCTTTGTTCAAAGCGCGCATTTGTTTCGGCGACAACAGGTATCGAAGCAGACCCGGACCGCGCGGCGGCAGACTGGTTACTTCAATCGCGCAGAGCGAGCCTTTTTTGAATTCGATGTTGAGATTACGATTTCCCGCCAGCAGGTAAGAAGCCAGTTCGGACAAATCCGGCATGTGACCGACCAGCAACGCCCTGTCGAACTGGTATGCGCCGAGTTCGAGGAAGATTTCGGCGTGACCGCCTTCGCCTGTGGCAAAGGCTCTGCCCGGAGCCAGCGATTCGATGATTTTGACGCGATGCTGCAAGTCCAGAACTTCGGCGACTGCTTCGGCTGTTTGCCGACATCGCAACAGCGGGCTGGTCAAAATCACGTTGAACTTCAAACCTAGCTCGCCCAAACCTCCGGCGGCCAGTTTCATTCGGGCGCGGCCTTCGGGCGTCAACGGGCGATCTTCATCATTGATGATGCCGCCTTCACCCAAGTCGGCGGCGATTCCGTGCCGCATCAAATAAAGTTCGATCAAGGTTCTTTCTCCAAAAGAAGAATTTCCAGCCGAAAGTGAAAATGAATCCTAACGCCTTAGCAGCTAAATCCCAAAGCCCAAATGCGCGCCTGGATTATTGAGCGCGGTTCGCAAAGCCAGTTCCAGCGCCGGGCGAATTTCTTCGGGCGCAATGACCGCGTCAACGAATCCGCGCGCGGCTGCAAATTTTGCGTCAAGCTGACGTTCGTATTCATCGCGCACGCTGTCCATTTCAGCGCGAAGCTGTTCGTCCGGCTCTTTGCCTGCGGCTTTCAGCTTTTCCAATTGCGATGCGAACAAAGCCATGACCGCCGATTCGCCTTCCATCACGCCCATTCGTCCGGTTGGCAATGTGAAGATGAAATCCGGATCGAAGCCCTGACCGGCCATCGCGTAATAACCGGCTCCGCTGGCGTGGTTGATGGTCAATACTATTTTGGGAACTGTGGCCGTCGCCATCGCTTCGACAAAGCGCGCGCCCGCGCGGATGATGCCTGATTGTTCTGCTTCGACGCCGACCATAAATCCCGAAACGTCCTGAATGAAAACCAGCGGCGTGCCGTGACGGTTGCAGGTTTCGATGAAGTAAGCGGTCTTTTCCGCGCTTTCGGTGTAAATGATTCCGCCGAATCTGGGCGGTTGGCCGGGCGAAGCCGGTGGAAGCAGGCCGCGATTGTTGGCGATGATTCCGACCGTGATGCCTCCCAGACGCGCGTGGCCGACGATCATTTCCTTTGCGTATTCGGCTTGAAATTCGTCGAAGCTGTCGCGGTCGAAAATGCAGTTGAGCATTTCGTGCGCGTCGTAAGTCGCGCGATGATCCGCCGGGAGCAAATCGTAAAGATCGCTGGATGGCCGCGTCGGTGGCCGAAATTCGCCGATGCTGGCTTTGGTGGTTTGGGGCGGGGGAAGCTCCGCGATCAAACTGCGAATCTGTTTGATGCACTCTTCGTCATTTTTCGAGCGGTAATGAGCTACGCCGGAAATCGAGTTGTGCATTTTCGCTCCGCCCAAAGTTTCGCCGTCCGTTTTTTGTCCTGTCGCGCCCTTGACCAGATTCGGTCCGCCCAATCCCATAAACGAAGTTCCTTCGACCATCAGAATCACGTCCGACAGCGCGGGCAGATAAGCTCCGCCTGCAACGCATTGCCCCATGACGGCGGCTATCTGCGGAACTTTCAGGTAACGGCGCATGATCGAGTTGTAAAAGAAAATTCGCGCCGCTCCGTATTGACCGGGGAAGACGCCGTCCTGATAAGGCAGATTCACTCCGGCGGAATCCACCAGATAAATGATCGGCACTCGGCAGCGCATGGCTATTTCCTGCGCGCGCAAAATCTTCTTGATCGTTTCAGGCCACCACGAACCGGCTTTGACCGTCGCGTCATTGGCTACGATGACCGATTCGCGACCGGCGACGATTCCGACGCCTGTGATGACTCCTGCCGATGGAGCCTGACCTTCGTAATTGTCGTAAGCGATCAGCAATCCGATTTCCTGAAAATATGCGTCCGGGTCAAGGAGCAATGCGACGCGTTCGCGAGCCGTCAATTTTCCCTGACTGTGCTGGCGTTCGATCTTCTTTGCGCCGCCGCCTTCGCGAAGCTTTTCCTCCAGCGCGCGCTGTTCGTTGACCAGAGATTCAAGATGAGAACGACTCGGATTTTTCTGAGAGGCGTGCTTGATTGATCTTGCCATATCATTA
>CAYRQB010000270.1:0-8327 GCA_964426025.1 uncultured Heliomicrobium sp. | reverse complement strand
CCGTAGCTTATAGTCAGGTCAGGGTTGATGACAAGGTAAGACCAACAAAACCGCGCTCGAATGATAGTGAAGCTCATTTATCTTCTGTTTATGTTCGGTGTGATATTTTGGATTTGACGCGAATTCTGTAAATTGGTCGCAAGGAGAGTTTCGCAAGTGAGGATTCTGCTGGTTGAAGACGAACCGGACGTTTCGCGGATGCTGGCCAAAGGTTTGCGCGAACAGAGTTATGCTGTGGATACAGCTGACGATGGCGACGTGGCGATTTATCAAACCCAGATGAACGATTACGACCTGATCATTCTGGATGTGATGTTGCCCGGCAAGAATGGCTTTGAAGTATGTTCCGAGCTTCGCAGAGCCGATTCGCCTGTTCCGGTGCTGATGCTGACGGCGCGTGATGACGTGCAGGATCGCATCGCGGGCCTGGATTCCGGCGCGGACGATTACCTGATTAAGCCATTCGATTTCCACGAACTGCTGGCGCGCGTCAGAGCTTTGCTTCGCCGGGGACACACATTGGTTCCTGAGGTTATTGAAGTTGCCGATCTGAAAATAAATACGCAGGCTCACGAAGTATGGCGCGCAGCGACCGCCGTCGAATTAACAGCCAAAGAGTACGCCCTGTTGGAATTTATGGCTCGGCGTTCAGGCCAGGTGGTTTCACGTTCGGAAATCGCCAGTCATGTCTGGGACGAAAACTTCGACCCATTTTCCAATTTGATCGAAGTCTATATTCAGCGTTTGCGCCGCAAGATTGATGATGGGCGCGAACCGAAACTGATTCGCACATTGCGCGGCGAAGGATACAAGTTGACGCCGGGAGATGAGAGACCGGATGTTTAATTCAGTGCGGACAAGATTAACCTTGTGGTACACCGGCGTGCTGGCGCTGGTGTTGATCATTTTCAGTTTGGGGGTTTATTACCTGCTGGCTGACAAACTGCACAAACGGCTGGACTCTGAAGTCAGGACGACAGTTGAAGGCATAGCCAGATTGCTGGTATACGAATTGGACGAAGGCGAGAGCGAGACTCAGGCATTGCACAGCGCGTTGAACGAGCATTTTTTCCCCAACCAGGCGGCGGCAATTTTCGATGCGAGCGGAAATTTGTTATCGGAAAAAACTTTGCCTAACAATCGCCGCACAGCAATGCCAGCCGGTTTATCTCTTTCCACCGAAGCCATTCAGTTATTCGCGCTCCCACCGTTAAGCAACGGCGAAGATGACGGCGTTCGTTTAGCCGCTAAACATTTGACGGTCGCGCATAATAATAAAAGCTATGTGATAGTCGTCAGCCAGACGCTGGATTCTTTGTCGGAAGAACTTGAAATTCTGAGCGGTATATTACTGGCGGTTGTGCCTCTGGCGCTTGCGCTGGCCGGATTGGGCGGATGGTTTCTGGCCCGGAAAAGTCTTTCACCTGTCGTTGCCATGTCTGAAAGCGCCCGGCGAATTGGCGCGGAAAATCTCGACCGGCGTTTGCCGGTTTTCAATTCGCGCGACGAATTGGGAAAACTCGCGTCCACGTTCAACGAATTGCTGGAGCGGTTGCAATCTTCTTTCGCCCAGCAAAGGCAGTTTATGGCCGATGCGTCGCACGAACTGCGAACGCCGCTGCACGTCATGCACACAGCGGCGGAGGTGACATTGGAACAGCCACGCCGCGACGAGAACGAATACCGCGAAGCACTGACGATCATTGACCAGCAGACACGGCGGATTACGCGCATTGTTGAAGACATGTTCACACTGGCGCGCGCCGATGCCGGAAGGCGTGAGCTAAGGTTGCGGGATTTCTATCTGGACGAACTTGTTTCCGATACCGCTCGCGCCGCCGCGCTTCTGGCCGAACGCAAGGGAGTAAGCGTTGAATGCGCGCGGATAGATGAAACTCGCTATCGCGGGGATGAAGATTTGTTGAGGCAGATGATCCTCAACCTGCTGGACAACGCGATCAAATACACGCCTGCGGGCGGCAAGGTTCGATTGCAGCTTACGCAGAGCGATTCAAAATACGTCATCACCGTCGCCGACACCGGCAACGGAATCCCGGTCGAAGAACAGCAACGCATCTTCGAGCGATTTTACCGCACTGACAAAGCGCGCTTTCGATCCGACCATAACAACAAAAGCGTTGGCAGCGGCGCCGGCCTGGGACTGTCAATAGCGCGTTGGATCGCCGAAGCTCACAACGGTTCTCTGACTTTATTGCATTCCGATGATACGGGCAGCACCTTTGCGGCTTCTCTGGCAATTGACCGTTAAGCGCTCTGTTTATCTTCTATTCATCTATTTTTCTGTAATCTGCGATCACACTGAAAATTCACCAAAGTGATAATCAGGTTTGAGGAGAGAATCAATGTTCAAAAGAGCATTTGCGCTTTTGTTTTTGGCGGGACTTTGGCTTGCAGGATTGGCTGCCATCACCGCAAACCCGAAGCTGACGAATAAAGATTATTTCGTTGCGATTGCCAGTCAGAGTTCGAGCAATGTGGTTCGCTTCGTTGCATTCGGAGATATGGGGACAGGCGACAGCGATCAACTTGCCGTCGCGCGCCGAATGGCTCTTTTTCAGAAAGAACATCCATATGACACAGTGCTGATGCTTGGCGACAACATATATCATGACGGCGATCCTTCGGACTTACCCGCGAAATTCGAAAGGCCTTACGCCGAGTTGCTCAAGCGCGGAGTGAGTTTTTACGCCTCGCTCGGAAATCACGATGTTATGAAAGGCCGTCAGGCGCAGATCAATTACAAGCCATTCAACATGGGAGGACGATCTTACTATTCCTTCATCAAGGGCAATAATTTGATAGAGTTTTTTGCCATTGACTCGACCAACTTCGACCGCAGTCAACTGCAATGGCTGGAAAACGCTTTAGCTTCTTCAAAGGCATCATGGAAGGTTGCTTTCTTTCATCATCCAATCTACTCGTCGGGAAGAACTCACGGATCAAATAACAAACTGCGCGCGCAAATCGAACCGCTGTTCGTCAGGTACGGCGTCGCCGCAGCCTTTTCCGGTCACGATCACACTTATGAACGAACCAAGCCGCAGCAGGGAGTACAATATTTCGTTTGCGGGATCGGCGGAAAATTGCGCCGCGGCAATTTGGACAAACGCAGTCCGCTGATGGCTTTCGGCAACGATGAAATAAATGGTTTCATGTTTGTCGAAGTTATTCCTGAACGCCTTTCGTTTCAGGCAGTGGATGCTTCAGGCCGTATTATTGACAAAGGCGAGATCACGCCGCGCATAACAATTCGCGCGGCGGAATCAAGCCGATAAACATCAACGCCTTCTCAGCCCTGCGAGATTCAATATGAACACCCGCATCAACGGCATGGCAATGTCGCCGATTGCGCGCTCTCTGCTGATTGTCAGGGCTTTGGCGCAGGAAACCGAAAAACGTGTGACGATGAAATAACTGCTGTCGAATCGCTGCGGCGGGCGACAATTTCGCTGTCGGTTTTTTTGTTGCGACGGCAGACACAGTTACGCTGAAGCCGTTTACTTCGGTTCGCCCAGAATCAACGCGCTACGCGGAGCGATTTCCGCCATTCCTTTCAAGATCAAATTCGCCTTTGTCTTCAATGGCAGTAAACTGATTTCGCGGCTGTCGCCGTATGCTTTCCAGTTTCCCTCAGGCAAACCGATTTCAATCAAACGAGCGTTCGCGTTCAGAAAGACTGCGGCACGTTTCCATTCGTCTTTGCCGGTCACGTCTTCGATCAGAAAAGCCACGCATCCCGGCGGCAAAGGGAAGTTGAAAATCTCGTCGAAGAATCTGACCGCTTCTCTGACCTGTTTGCCGCTTTCCAAACGAAACAGCGGATGCGCGTGGCGAAGAGCAACCAGGCCTCGGTAATAATCGTAAACGTCGCGATGCTTCACCTTGTCGCGCCATCGGATCATGTTCACGGAATCCGGTTGGTCGTAACTGTTGTGGTTTCCGCCTTTCGTTCGCAGAAACTCCTGTCCGGCCTGAATGAATGGAATGCCTTGAGCAGTGAAAATGGCGGCGGCGGCGAGTTTGTTCATCGCACGGCGGTCGGCGTCTGTGATGCGCGCATCGTCAATCGTGCTGATCATCAAACGGTCCCACAGCGTGTGGTTGTCGTGGCATTCGACGTAATTGATGGCTTCCAGCGGCGAATCGCTGAAATCGTCTATTGCTCCGCGAAGGCCAAGCTTGACGCTGTTCGCGTGATTTCCCGATTGGGCAAAACCCGATTCGCGCGCATTGAAGACGTTGCCTTTGATGGCGTCGCGGAAATGATCGTTGAACACAGACCAGCCGCGACTTCGCTGCGAACCTTTCCAGGTGATTTCAATCGGAGTCGAACCGCCCGCCCACGGTTCGCCGTAGATCATAATGTTCGGATCAATCGCCCTGAGCTTTTCGACGATCAGTTGCGCCGTCTCGCGATCAATCAATCCCATCAGGTCGAAACGGAAACCGTCCACCTTGTATTCCCGAACCCAGTGGCGTAGGCAATCAACGATGTAGCGGCGAACCATCGGCGCTTCGGTGCGGAATTCGTTGCCGACGCCCGATCCGTTCCAGTACGTTCCGTCAGGTTTCAGCCGGTAATAATATCCGGGAACCAGACCTTCAAAACTGTAAACGCGTCCCTGATCAATCGCCTCGAAGGTGTGATTGAAAACCACATCCAACGTGACGCGAATGCCAAGTTGATGAAGCGCGTCAATCATCCGTTTGACTTCGCTGACGCGGCGAGCGTCGAAGCGCTCGGTCGCATACCATCCTTCGGGCGAAAAATGATGAACCGCATCGTAACCCCAACCATACTGATCTTCCGATTTGTTGTTGTGGAATTCACCGATGGGCAAAAGCTGCACGACGTTGACGCCAAGCTCCACCAGATGATCCAAACCCGTCGCCACGTCCTGCCTGCCGGTCAGATGAGTTCCGCTTTCGCTCAAGCCAAGGTATTTGCCGCGACGCTGAATTCCGGAATCCGGGTCAATGGTGAAATCGCGAATGTGCATTTCGTAAATGACCGCTTCGGAAATCGGAAAGGTCGGACGATCAGCAACAGGCGTTTCATCGTGGACGACGATTGAACGGCCATCGTGATTGGTGACGGCTTTGGCGTATGGGTCAAGAAGTTCGCGATTCGGATCGAAGCGCGGGTCTTCGCCGTCTGCCGTGTAAGTGTAATAAGCGCCAAGTTGATTGCCCGCGATTTCCGCTTCCCAACAACCGTCTTCGAGTTTTGTCATCGCCAGACGACTGGCTTCGCCTCCGGTTGGAGCTTGATAAAGACACAACGTCACGGCGCTGGCAGTCGGCGCCCAAACGCGGAAGGTCGTCGCTTCAGGCGAATAAAGCGCGCCGAGTGGAAGCGTTGAAATAATTTCGTCCGCCGGATGATTAAGTGGTGGCGTTGTCTGATAATTGATCGGAGCCAATCGAGCGGTTGAATCTGGTTTCATTTTGTTTTGATTTCGTGAGTAAGGATGGATTGAACCGAAAGCGTAGTAGGAATCTCACGGTCTTTCAAGCCGCGCTTTTTACATTTTCTGCTCGGTTTTTTTGAGCCTGGGGATTATGCGCAAGCCAGATGGGACGTGACGTTCCAAACCCTGTCGAAAATTACCGCCGCAACAAAACTGGCGTTGACGACGTAAGACGAAACGTTCCAAAGACAGGACTACCCCTTTGATGATTTAGACGGTGACAAGCTCTTGGCAAAGTTTGAACAAATTTGTGAACAGTGTCTGTTAGGCTTGCCGGAGTATGATCCCCAATCGAGCAGGAGCAATTAAATGAACCTATATACACAAAAGCCAATCGTTCGCGCTTTATCATTTCTGTTTTTCGGGATTGCGTTGGCCGTTCAGGCTTCGGCGCAATCGCCGGACAAAATTTTGAAACAAGCCGTCAAGGCGATGACCAGCGGCAAAGGCGAAAAGGCATTGCGAGCGATCAGATCCCGGAAAGCCGATGGAAAGATTACCAATCCGAAAGACGGCGCTTCTGGCAGCTATCGAACCATCGCTTCCCAGCCAAACTATTTCAACGAATCATTCGACCTGCGCGGTCTGGAATTCAGTTCGGGTTACAACGGCAAATCAAGCTGGACTCGCGATTCGCGCGACGGGCTGCGAACGCTGACCGGACAGGCGAGCCGCGATTTTCAAACCGTAGCCCGTTACCGCAACTGGCGGTGGCTGGATTACAAGAAAGACAAATCCAAATTGATCTTCGCCGGTCAAACCGAAATCAACGGCAAGCAGGCGAACACATTGCTGTTGACGACGGCCAGGAACGTCAAAATCAAAATGCACTTCGACGCGGCAACAGGCTTGCTGGTGCGCGAGGAAATTCCCGCCGGAGAAGTGATCAGAGTTTTCGATTATTCGGATTACCGCGCGGTGAACAATGTGATGGAACCGCACGCAATCAAACTGACGATTGGCGAAACGAGTTTCGACATCGAGCTGGATTCGATACGACATAATCCGCAAATTGATCTGGCCGCGTTCGAGTTTCCAAAAATCTCCAACGAACCGCTGCCGGACATTCCTGCCTTGCTGGAAGAGGTCGGCAAAAACGAAGACAAAGTTGACGAACTGCTGGAAAAATACACTTACACTCAAACCAGCGTCAGTCGCGAAATTGACAAAAACGGACAGATGGTTGTCAAAGAGTCCGAGACGCACGAACTGACTTTTTACAAAGGCAATCGCATTCGCCGTCTGATTGCCAAAGACGGCAAACCGCTTTCAGCCAAAGACGAGGCCGACGAAACCAAAAAGATCGAAAAGCGTGTTCGAGAGATCGAAAAGAAAGAAGCCGAGAAAGCTCGCAAGGCTGAGAAAGAGCGCGAAGTCGCACAGGAAAGCAAGGGCAATCCCGACCCCGAACGCGGGCAGCGAATTTCCATTGCCGACGTGCTTCGTGCTTCGAAACTGGTCAATCCTCGCCGCGAACGATTCCGTGGCCGAGACGTGATCGTTTTCGATTTCGAGCCTCTGCCGGGTTACAAACCCAAGAAGGATTACGAAAAGTTTTTCGGCAAGATGGCTGGCGCAATCTGGATTGACGCCTCAGATAAACAGGTCGCTCGCGTCGAAGCCAAACTTGTTGATTCATACAAAATCGCCGGCGGCTTGCTGGCTTCGCTGAAAGAAGGCGGATCGTTCGTGATGGAACAGGAGCGCGTCAACAACGAAATCTGGCTGCCGACTCGCGCTGACATCAATCTGGGCGTCAAGGTTCTGTTGGTCAAAGGGCTGAACTTCAACCAGATCGTCACCTACGGCAATTACAAACGCTTCAACGTCGAGGCTGAAAGAGAAAAGCTGAAAGACCCCGTGACGCCGGAAAAGCCGTAAAGTTTTGGTTGAATCCTGATTCCCGACACCTGATTTCTGAGAATCCTTTTGAATGCACCGACGGTAGTTTCTCAGGCAACAGGATGCGGGAACCAGGATTCAGGATGTTTTCATGATATGAACGAGCAACTGATGAAGTCCAAAGTGAGCATCAATCCAGATACAAAAACTCGTTCAGGTTGAAAATCGCGTGGCAGAAATCTCGCAGCGCCGATTCCGCCGGTTTCTCGTTCTTGCGTTCGACGTAACCGGCGGTTTGTTTTTGCAGAAACTCAAGCGACCAGGCCAACTCTTTTTCGGATGGTTGGCGATTGAGCGCCAGCTTGAAAGCTTGAGCGATTTGCCTTTTCACGTCAGCGCCCGTTTCGGCGGCAACTCGTTCGGCGAAAAATCCCGCCTGCTGCAAAATAAACTCATTGTTCATCAGCGCCAGCGCCTGAGGCGAGACGGTCGAAACCGCTCTGACCGGTCCCGAAACCGTCGTCGCAGGACAATCGAAGACTTCGATCAATGGCAGCAACACAGAGCGTTTGACGTAAATGTAAACACTTCGTCGCCAGGTCTCTTCGTTGTCTTTGGCGTCCAACGGCCAACGAGGACGCGAGCCTGTGTTGATGATGTCGGGATCAATTCGCGGGTAAATGCCGGGGCCGAACATCTGCCGATTGAGTTTGCCGCTGACGGCCAGAATGCTGTCGCGCAGAACTTCGGCTTCGATTCGTTTCGGATTGAACCGCCACAACAGTTTGTTTTCCGCATCAACGGCTGCGGCTTTTGCGTCGAACTTTGAAGACTGACGGTAAGCGTTCGACGTGACGATCAGGCGATGCATGGCTTTCCAACTCCACGCTTTTGATTGCGGATTGCGGGGTGCGGATTGCGGATTCACAAATACTGAAGCCAGCCAGTCCAACAACTCAGGATGCGTCGGGCGGTCGCCGGTTGCGCCGAAAT
>CAYRQB010000269.1:0-8353 GCA_964426025.1 uncultured Heliomicrobium sp. | reverse complement strand
GCGTTGGTGTAACCGACGATGGAAACCACCGGCATTTCGCGGCGAACGCGTTGAGCGCGGCGCTGGTTGCGGCTTTCGCGGATTTTGTCCAGTTGCGATTCCAAATGCGTGATGCGGTCGCGCACGCGGCGGCGGTCAACTTCCAGTTTGGTTTCGCCGGGACCGCGTCCGCCTATGCCGCCCATCAAGCGGGACATTTCGGTTCCGCTGCCTGACAATCGCGGCAGCAGATATTTCAATTGAGCCAGTTCGACCTGAATGCGGCCTTCGCTGGTTTGAGCGCGCTGGGCGAAGATGTCCAGAATCAGTTGCGAACGGTCGAGTATTTTCAAATCCGTGGCGGAGTTGATGGCTCTGACCTGCGAAGGCGTCAACTCGCGATCAAAGACGATCATATCCGCGCCCAGTTGCAAGCTGCGAATGATGATGTCATTGAGTTTGCCTTTGCCGACCAGCGTTTTCGGATCGAGCGAAGATCGCCGTTGAATGATTTCGTCCAGCACTACCAAACCGCCTGATGTCGCCAGTTCGCGCAATTCGTCCATCGAATCGCGCGCATCGGCCACGGTTTCGGTCGTCACGCTGACCAGCAAGGCGCGGTCGCGCGTGTCCGATGCTTTGCGCGCTCCGCGATTGCGCGCCATTTCCTCTTCCAACGATATGATCAGCTCCTGAAAATCCACGTTCAATTGCGCCGGAGTTTTCGGATCAAGGAAGCGATAGATTTCCGTTTTGCCGTTGTCATCGTCGTGCAGTTGCCTGGACGACGCTGGCAACAGATGCGCAGCGCGAACCATTCCGGGCAATCCGGTTTGTGGTTCGACATCAATCGCCGCCATCAAATCCAATCTCAGCAAAGCCAGGTCGGTCAAATCGTCGTGAGTCAGATTTTCTTCGCCGCGAATGTGCGTGTGCAGGCAGCGCAATCCGTTGAAGCGCGACGAACCCAGACGCGAACGATCCTGCGCCGGAAGCACTATCTGGCTGGCGTCGCCGACGATGACGCTTTCGACGTGGCCTTTGCGATTGACCAGCACGCCGACCTGCCGGCCAATCTCGTGAGAGATTTCGGTCAGTTGACGCGCGAATTCCTGAGTGACGATTTCAGCGGGCGGGATGCGGCGCTGATACATTTTTTCCAGCCGCCGCAGTTGGTTTGACTTCAATCCCAATGTCTTGCCTTCAATTTGCGGAATAGCCTAAACTCCTCTCTTCCTCTTTTGGAATCAACAACGCAATTATTGAATCATCAATCTACCGCTTGCAACAGTTGGCGTAAAATGGCGAATCGGCGTTTGAAGACAATTTGATAAAGATTTCAACGCCCTCTCAAGACGCAACTCCCATCTGGAAAGCAGTTTTGATCTGTAACAAACAGTCTGAATCGTAATTCAGCAATTTTCTCGGAGGGAGAATTTATGTGCACGAAAAGTAAAGCTAAACAATTTCTTTGCCTGTTGGCCATGTTGGGATTGACGTTTATTCCGGCGCTGGCCCAACACGAACATCATCAAACTTCGTCGAACGAACCGGCCAAATTGATGCCGGGTTTGAGCGATCTGAATCACAAGGTTTCAACCGCAAATCCGGAAGCGCAGAAGTTTTTCAATCAAGGCCTGGCGCTGATTTACGCATTCAATCACGAGGAAGCCAAACGATCGTTTGATCGCGCCGCGCAGATTGATCCGAAACTGGCCATGGCTTATTGGGGAATCGCGCTGGCCGTCGGGCCAAATTACAACGAAGCGCAGATTGATCCATCGCGATTGCTGGCCGCCGATATGGCTCTGGAAAAAGCCAAAGAGTTGGGCGCAAACGCGACGGAAAAAGAGCGAATGTACATTGACGCTTTGGCCAAACGCTTTCAGTTGAAAACCGATCTGAAAAAATGCGCCGTTGATTACAAAAACGCCATGGCCGACATCCACAAAAAATATCCCGAAGACGTGGATGCCGCCGTTTTGTACGCCGACAGCCTGATGAATCTGACTCCATGGCAATTGTGGACGAAAGACGGCAAACCCGCTGAATTCACCAACGAAATAGTTGCTGTCCTGGAATCGGCGATCAAACGCGATCCAAATCACATCGGCGCAAATCATCTTTACATTCACACGGTCGAAGCTTCGCGTTCGCCGGAACGCGCGCTGCCCAGCGCAAGCAAGCTGGGCAATCTGGCTCCGGCGGCGGGACATCTGGTTCACATGCCTTCGCACATTTACATCCGCACGGGCGATTACGAAGCGGCGGCCAAAGCCAACGAGCAAGCGGCCATAGTTGATCTGGAATACATCAAACGAACCGGCGCGACAGGCATGTATCCGGCGATGTATTACAGCCACAACCTGCATTTCCTGGTTGAATCGTACAACCGAGCGGGCAATTACGAGCGTGCCGTCGAATCGGCCAGACGGCTGGCGGAAAACGTCAGCGGCCACATCAAAGACATGCCGATGCTGGAAGGTTTTCTGCCTTCGGTGCTGTTCGTGCAATTGCGTTTCAATCGCTGGGACGAGATTTTGAAACAGCCTGAACCTTCGCCGGAGATGCCGATCACGCACGCTTTGTGGCATTATGCTCGTGGCGTCGCCCTGGCGGGCAAAGGCCAAATCGCCGATGCTGCGAAAATGCGCGAGGCGTTGGCAGCGTTGGCAAAAGAAATGCCGGGCGAAACGCCTTTCGGTTTGAACACGGCTTCCAGCGTTTTGAAAATCGCCGAACATTCGCTTGATGCGCGAATTGCGGCGGTGAAAGGCGAGCACAAACTTGCCGTTGAACATTGGCGCAAAGCGGTCTCCGCTCACGATCAATTGAATTATGACGAGCCTCCGGGATGGTATTACCCGACGCGAGAATCCCTGGGCGCGGCATTGCTCAGATCGGGAAACGCCGCGGAAGCCGAAAAAGTCTTTCGGCGCGATCTGGAAGAAAACGCAGGCAATGGCCGTTCGCTTTTCGGTCTGGCCGAAAGCCTGAAAAAGCAAGACAAGAATCGGGAAGCTCAAAATGTCCAACGCGAATTTGAAAAGGCATGGAAGCTAGCCGATACGAAATTGAAAATAGAAGATATGTAATCGCCAGTCGCTCGCCGTTCGCTTCTCGATGAACTTGGAACTGACAGCGAGCGGCTCATAGCCCTATTGAGGAGTACAAGATGCGCAGACGAGTGATGTTTTCGATTTTAGCTTTAGTGATAGTAATTGGACTGGCTGGCGTTCAGGCGAACGCACAAGCCAGGCAGGCCGCGCCACCAGCCAATGGCAAGGAAATGAAGCGCGACGAGGTTTATTTCAGTCTGGCGCGAAAGATCAATTCGATAAATGAATCTCAGATCAGCGCCGTTGTCGCCGAATTGGACGGCGTAATCGAAGTGACAGACATTACGTTGCTTCCTGACGGCAAAGCTGAGGCAACAGTCAAAGAGCGCGCGCCGTCAAACGCGGCCAACACCCAGAAATCAATCAAACTGCACTTTACGCCTCCCGCCACTGGTGAAAAGTGGACGTGGGAGGAGTTTGAAAACAATCGCCGGTTTTACCCTGTGGACAGGCTTTTCCCTTACGTCCAAAACGAATTGAACAAACGCAAACAGGCGACGGTGGGAGGATGGAACGCTTATCTGGGCGCGATGGTCAAACAGGGAGAAGCCGCCAGCAAAGTTCTGGACACAGCCAAAGCGATCATCAAAGTCGAACCGCCGCCGACGCCCGTCATCACTGCTTCGCGAAAGGCGATGGCCGATGCGATGAAAGAAAACAAACAGCAGGAAATTCTCATGGCCTACAACGATCTTTCGGGCCAAACCGAGGCGATCACCTTGCTCGGCGATTCTTATCCTGACCTGAAAGCGAACGACGCTTATCTGCGCTTGCTGGAAGAATTCAAGAATTCCGTCAACGTCACGAACGCGGCGCGCAAAAATTACGTACAAGCGGTTGATGTTTATAACGAATCGCTGTTGCGTTTGCCGTGGGCGCTGGCTGCTTACGGACTTCAGTTCACCAGAATCGAACCGAAGGTGACGGCGGAATAATCAACAGGTGACCAACGCATACTCGAAATCGAGCGAAGTTTGTAAATTGTTTTCGGCGGTTTCGTGGAATGTTTTATAAGGGGAAAGTATGAGCGAGCAACACAACGATCCGAATCAACAAATGACTTCTCCGCCGCATTCGGCGGGCAGCCGCGCCGGAGAAACGATTGACGAAATAACTTCGACGATCCGCGATCTTTTCAACCGCGTTCCCGAAACCGTCAACAAAGCCGTCGAACGCGCGATGAACGTTCGCGACACGACCGTTCTGGTGCGGTTGAGCGACGCTTCGTCCGATGCGATTGACACGCTGGTTTCGGCGGGAATTTTCAAAGGACGCGCCGACGCCTCGGCCTTTCTGATTGACGAAGGCATCAAAGCACAAGCCGCTTTGTTCCAGCGCATTCAGGACAAACTCGGCGAAATCGAAAAACTGCGTCAGGAACTTCGCAGCAGCGTTTCCGCAGGTGATTAACCATTTCGGCGAATTACAAAAGAGCCGTTCAGGGACAGACGAGTTGTCCCTGAACGGCTCTGGTTTTTTTCGGAATCTGATTTACAACCGAAGTCTGCGAAGCCGCAACGCGTTGGCGATGACCGAAACCGAGCTGAATGTCATTGCCGCGCTGGCGATCATCGGGCTGAGCAGCAAACCGAAGACCGGATACAAAATCCCAGCCGCCAGCGGAACTCCCAGCGTGTTGTAAACGAACGCGAAAAACAAATTCTGTCGGATGTTTCCCATCGTCGCGCGGCTCAAACGAATCGCTCGAACGATGCCGCGCAGATCGCCTTTGACCAGAGTGATTCCGGCGCTTTCCATTGCCACATCGGTTCCCGTCCCCATCGCCACGCCGACCTGCGCCGCCGCCAAAGCCGGAGCGTCGTTGATGCCGTCGCCCGCCATCGCCACCACTCGACCTTCGCCTTGCAGCCGTTTGATTGCATCTGCTTTCTGTTCGGGCAGAACTTCGGCGATGACTTCGTCAATGCCGAGTTCGCGCGCAACGGCTTCGGCGGTTGTGCGGTTGTCGCCGGTCAACATGACCACACGCAAACCTTCTTCGTGCAATTGCCGAATGGCTTCAGTCGCGGATTCCTTGATCGGATCGGCCACGCCCAGCAATCCGGCCAGTTGATCGTCAATCGCCACGAACATGACTGTTTGACCTTCGCCGCGCAAAGCGTCCGCGCGATCGGCGATGGCGGGGTCAATGCGGATTGAAAACTGTTCCATCATCGCCCGATTGCCCAGTACGACTTTGCGACCATTGACCGAACCGGTCACGCCTTTGCCGGTGATGGAATCGAAATTGTCGGCATTCGACAATTTGATTTCTCGTTCGCGCGCTCCGGCGACAATCGCCGCCGCCAGCGGATGTTCGCTCGCGTTTTCCAGACCAGCCGCCAGCATCAACAACTCATTTTCTTTCGCCGCGTCTCCGTCCGCTGCCAGTGCTGTCACCAGCTTAGGTTTGCCTTCGGTCAACGTGCCGGTTTTGTCCACCACCAGCGTGTTGACCTTTTCCATTGTCTCCAAAGCCTCGGCGTTTTTGATCAGCACGCCAGCCGTCGCTCCGCGCCCGGTTCCAACCATCACAGACATAGGTGTCGCCAACCCGAGCGCGCACGGACAGGCAATGATCAGCACTGCAATCGCGTTGACCAGCGCATAAGTGAAACGCGGTTCCGGCCCGACGAATGCCCAAACCGCAAAAGTGACGACCGACACCAGCACCACAATCGGCACGAAGTAACCCGAAACCACATCGGCCAGTCGCTGAATCGGAGCGCGGCTGCGCTGAGCTTCGCTGACCATTTTGACGATTTGCGCCAACAGAGTTTCACTGCCGACTCTTTCAGCCTTCATCACAAAAGCGCCGGTTCCGTTGACCGTCCCGCCTGTGACTTTGCTGTCGGCGATTTTTTCGATCGGGATCGGTTCGCCGGTCACCATTGATTCGTCAACCGAACTTCGACCATCTGTGACAACGCCGTCCACAGGGATTTTTTCGCCCGGTCGCACTCGCAACAGATTTCCCGGCTGAACGCGATCAAGCTGTATCTCTTCCTCTTCGCCGTTTTCGCGAATGATTCTGGCTGTCTTCGGCGCAAGTCCGAGCAGCATTTTGATCGCGCTGCTGGTTTGGCTGCGCGCGCGTAGTTCCAATACCTGACCAAGTAAAACCAGTGTGGTGATGACTGCGGCGGCTTCAAAGTAAACAGCTACCTGACCGCCGTGTCCGCGAAAAGAATCAGGAAAAATGCCCGGAGCGAGCGTTGCCAGAATGCTGTAACCAAACGCCGCACCTGTGCCGATGGCAATCAGCGTGAACATATTCGGACTGCGGTTGACGATAGAAGCCCATCCGCGTTGGAAAAACGGCCAGCCCCCCCACAAAACCACAGGCGTCGAAAGCGCCAGTTGCAGCCACGTCACCAGCTTGTGACCTAGCGCGTGCTGAACGGGCTGTCCCGGAATCATCTCAGACATTGCCAGCAAAAATACCGGCAGAGTCAAAACCAGACTGATCCGAAACCGCCGACGCATATCCACCAGTTCGGGATTCTCTGCTTCTTCCAGCGTCACTTCGCGCGGTTCCAGAGCCATTCCGCAAATCGGGCAACTGCCTGGTTCGTCGCGGACGATTTCGGGATGCATCGGACAGACGTATTCCGTTTTCGTTGCGGGTGCGGCGAAGCTCGCCGGTTCCAGAGCCATTCCGCATTTCGGACAGGCTCCGGGGCCGATCTGACTGACTTCCGGATCCATTGGGCAGATGTATTCGACATCGGTCGGCGCTGCGGCCTTCGCTTTTGGATTCAGCACGGCTTCGGGGTCGTCGCTGAATTTGTGCAGGCAATGCGCGCTGCAAAAATAATAAGTCGTTCCTTTGTGTTCGTGCTTGCCCGCTGCGGTTGCGGGATCAACCGTCATTCCGCAAACCGGATCAATATGAGTTTCGGTTTGAACCGCAGTTGCCGTTTGTGCCGATGTCATCACCGGCAATGATTTCGATTTGCCGCCGAGTTGCACCATCGGCCCGGGCATAATCATTTCCATCAGACGTGGAGCTTTGCTCAAATAGCCTTCGGGATCGGCGCTGAATTTGTGCTGGCAATTTGGATTGCAGAAATAATAAGTTTCGCCTTTGTAATCGAACTTGCCCGCAGCCTTCGCCGGATCAACCTTCATTCCGCAAACCGGATCAATGTGTTTGTTCATTTGCGCCTCCTTTTCATTTGCGTGGAAACCGGTTTTGCCGTGTTGATTGTCGTTGATTCAATCAAACCGCAGATATGACCCTCGACATCGCCGCTCTTATCCCATTGCTTCAGAGTCTTCGCCAGTTCATCGCGATAAAGCTGCATTTGCTTCAAACGCTCGTCAAGTTCGATCAATCGCTGGCGGACGATTTCGCGCACGTCGGCGCAGGGGCTTTGACCGGCGCGGCTTTCGGCGATGATCTGTTTGATTTCGTCCAAAGTGAATCCCATTGTCTGAGCGCGCTTGATGAAATCCAGCGTCGTCAGGGCTTCGGGGTCATATAGCCTGTAACCGCCTTCGGTGCGCGCCGGGCGGCTGAGCAATCCGCTGCGTTCGTAAAACCTCAGCGTTTCAATGCCTATGCCGGTGAGTTTGGCGACTTCGCCGATCTTCATCCAGACAGTTTGATCTTCGCCGGATGATTCATCGGATTCTGTGATTGCGATCTTTCGTTTAAGCCGGTTCATGACTTTCTCCTTTCTGACAATGGAAAGTCTACACCCTGTAGCCAGCTACAGAGTCAAGCGGCAAATCGAAAAAAAAAAGAGAATGGCGGAAAGAATGCGGGACGAGAACAGGAAGCGCGTCCCGCGAGAGATCAATTTGCCGGCGAGAGGTCAATCTGGAAGCTAGGGCATCGGCATCATCGCCGTCATCACGCGAGAGCTTGTCCAGGCGAAGACCAGCGATTTGCCGGTCAAAGCCATTTGCGGAAAACCGTTTGAGCGAGCGGTTCCGTTGGGGGCTACGGCGATTGATTCATCCATTTTTCCGTCAGGCCGAACGCGGCGAACGCGAACCGAACCGCCGCCAGTTGCTTTTTCCAGCCAGCAAACAATCGCGCTGCCGTCCGCCAGCATCAGCGTTTCGACTCGGCCAGCAGGATTGCCGTCGTCAATTGCGATTGGTTCGCCGAAACTTTCTCCGCTGTCTGAAGAAAACGCCAGCTTGACTCGCGGTTTGTCACCCGCGGCGGTGAACCAGGCGACGGCGACTCGTTTGCCCGCAGCCGCCACCGAAGGCCCATTGACCGGGCAGCCGTTCAGCTTCCA
>CAYRQB010000268.1:0-8354 GCA_964426025.1 uncultured Heliomicrobium sp. | reverse complement strand
ATGATGCGTTTGGCGGTGTATTCGATGGCGTCAACAATGTCGTCCAGACCGCTGGCCAGCGCGTGAATGTCTTCCCGGTCAATCGGTGTGATAAATGTCTGGTTGAGTTTCTTGACTATGTCGTGGGTGATTTCGTCGCATTTATGTTCCAACTCTTTGATCTTTTCGGCATATGCTGCGCGGTTGTCGAAGTCGGAAAAGAGTTTTTGCAATAACTTGGCGCTTTCGTTCATTTCCGATGCCAGATCGTTGAACATATCGAAATATTTTGCTTCTTTGGGCAACAAACGAATCATGGTTTCGCTTCTCCTTTTATTTTTCACTCAATAAAGCCACTCGTTTTAAGACCGTGATATCAAAACAAGGCGGCAAGTATACAGGCTCGTCTTCTGCATGAGAACGTGTTCATAACTGCAAATGAAGATTTAAGATTGGCATAACATTTTTTGCCACAGACCAATCATTGACTCAGTTAGAGGAAAGTTTAATTCTCCTTCTGCAACTTGTGGCATTGTCATTGCAGCTTACCCAAGTGCCCGACGACTCCTGCCCCCAGTAAAAATCAAAAATTCAATTAATAAACTCAAGGAGTAAAACAATGCAGCGAGTAGGATTGATCTTTTGGAGGGTGTTGAAAGTCGCACCAATTGTCGGATACGTCTTTGTCATTGCCGCAGCGCCAACCGTTTTGCGTAGAAAGGGTTACGTTTTGGGGACTCTATCTGTCGTTTTGGATTTATTGCCGTTGATTTGCTTGATAAAAGCAGCGGTGGAGGTCGTCAACGGAGATTTGTTTCCCGACAAATTTGAGACCACAAACCAGAGGCGTCTTGAATTAGCAGCTTAAATCAGTTGTCTACAATCCGCGACGAATGCGAAAAAGATGTCCACGATGGACGACGACTCAGCATAAAAACAGACACAAAATTCACACAAAAAGAAAAAGGCAGGTTGTCGAGCAACCTGCCTTTTTCTTTGACGCTTAACTTTTGAATTAAAACAATCGGCGCGAAAGATTGAAGCCTATGGTCAATCCCTGCCAACCGTCATTGGCCCCGACAAGTCCGCGAGTCATTGAACGTTGAGAAAATGTGGTTCCGAATCCATTGGTAAAAGTCAGAGTAAACGAATGTCGGCGCGATGCGCTGGCCTTCTGAATGGCGAAGCCGAACACCGGGCGGTGAATTCCTGAAAAGTCAGAGACGTAACGCGATTCTTCGTTGACTCGATAATTTGCTTCGGCCATCAAAGCCACTGACGGACGAACATTGACAGATAATCCAGCGCCGAGCGCCACCGCCGTTTCTCCAGGCAGGTTTTGTTCGGGATCAAATCCGATTGGCCGATCACCCACAGTCACCGTCGGCACGAAATAAAGCTGAGCGTGGCGGGTGACGCTGCGGGCGAAAGTCATTTCAAAGCTGGTGGCGAAGTTGCGCTGGAAATTGTCTCGACCTTCCAAACCTACGCGAGCCAGCAAAGAGAGCGGATCGCCTTTCTGTTCGTCCAGCGCGCTGATTCCGGCAAATATCTGAATTGGCCTTCCCAGATTCGAGGGCGAGCGATAAGCGCCGATCTGCACGCGATCCGTCAATCCATAAATGAATCCGAACGACGGAGCGGCAAATGTGTCCAGTCCGAACAACTGTTTGGTGTCGGTCGGTTCGCCGAAAGGAAAGCGATGCGTGAAATCACTCCACAGCGAACCTTTCGGAATTGGTATAGCGGTTGGCAGATTGATCACTCGCACGTCAGCCGGACGATAAACGTCCGACGGTACATCGCGCGGTTCTTGTTTGACGGGTGTGGTGGTGGCGATGACTTTTTCCGCGGCGGGGGCGGCGACGGTCATTTCCCTGACGGTTTTGTCTTTGGTGTTGATGACGAATTTCTTGCCGTTGATTTCGACGACCGCTTCTGCGTCGGAGCCTGGAACAAAGCTGACGGCAGGCTTGTCGCTCTGACCGGTTTCATCGGACAGGAAGTTTTGTGGAAATTGACGGCGCAATTCCGAAGTGATTTCGAACCCGGCAGTGGTGAAGGCTCTGCCGAATGCGTTGCGCTGTCCGCCCCCCTCCGGGTTGGTGTGGCAAAGCGAGCATTTGCGCAACTCAGGTTTTGAGAATGGACTATCGGCATATAGCTTCAGGTACTCCGGGCGCGCCTGCACTGTCATTCCCACAATGGCGAAAGCGGCGAAGAGAAGAATAAGTTTGAAAAGACGGCTCTTAGGCATAATTTTCTTTGTCAGCTCCTGGTTTCGAAAAAGTCTGAATGCGAATGCTCGCTTTAGAGTCGGATCAACACCGTAACGATGATTTTTTTGATTGATTGATCCGTTGAGCGGCGGTTGCAGTCTAACTTTTCGGCAATCTTCGTTCCGTTGGGTGAGTCACATTCAAATGAGTGATTTGCTGCCGAATTGTCACGTCACCAGCCGGAGTTTGGCTCAGCAAGTGTCACAATTTGTCACGGGCTGCCGATTTCGAGTCACAAAACATCTGCTTTGTCTGCTATCGGCCTTTGAAATCGGGTTTACGTTTTTCCAGGAAAGCGCGGACGCCTTCTTCTTTATCTTCGCTGGAAAAGCAAAGCGCGAAGAGATCAATTTCCTGATCCAAACCTTCGCGCAAGGTGGTGCGAGCGGCGGCTTTGACGGCGGCTTTGGCCATCGCCAATGCGACAGGACTTTTTTCGGCGATCTTGTCGGCAAGTTCCATCGTCCTGGCTTCGAGTTCGGCGGGCGGATGAACTTCGTTGACCAGGCCCAACCGCAACGCTTCCTGAGCGCCAATCATTTCGCCGGTCAGGATCATTTGCATCGCTTTGCCTTCGCCCACCAATCGCGTCAAACGTTGAGTGCCGCCTCCGCCTGGAATGATTCCCAGATTGATTTCCGGCTGGCCGAAGCGGGCTATTTCGCTGGCGACGCGTATGTCGCAGGACAAAGCCAATTCGCAACCTCCGCCCAGACAGAATCCGTTGATCATCGCGATCAAGGGTTTGGGAAAATCTTCGGCGGCGGTGAAGATGCTTTTGGCCTTCATCACAGCGCGTTGCTGGACGGCGGTTCGACCAGCGAATTCGTTGATGTCGGCTCCGGCGACGAAAGATTTTTCGCCCGCGCCTGTAATGACGACAACACGGATTTCCTGATCGTTGCGAAGCTCGTCGAGAGCGTTGGCCATTTCTTCGCGCGTCTTGATATTCAGGGCATTCAATTTGTCTGGGCGATTGATCGTAATCAACGCGATCCGCCCGCGTCTTTCCAACAGAATATTTTCAAACATGATTTCCAATCTTCCTTTCGATAAAGCTCGGAGTTCCCTTTTCAACGTGTTTAGTTTTGTCTGTGTAATCCGTAGCCATAAGCTCCGAGCGGTTAATTGGCAGTTTGGATGAGGTCAGCCATCTCGATTCGCAGCCTGCTGTTCAAAACGCTCTCCCTCATAAACGGAAGCCATTTGTAGAACTTTTCCTCTCGCCAAATGATGACGGCGCTGTTGGTCGTTTGTTCGGGCAACCGCAATCGAACTTCTCCGTTCGCCTCCTGACCCGGCAGCAGCAATCCATCGCTGAGCGGTTTGCCGTCTTCCAAAGACCAGTTTGCAGCCGTCGGTTGAAACCCTGAATTCTCCTCAATGACCGCAAAGCGCAAAGCGGTCAGGTTGATTTTCAAATCGCCCGCCGCGGTATTTCTGGCCCTCACTACCAACAAAAAGTCAGAGCTATTAGCTTGCTGCGAGTTCCGTGAAACAGGCTCTACAGTCAGAAACAGATGAGGGTCAATGGCGAAGGCAAATCCGAGGGCGATTTCCTGTTTTGGGATGATCCGCGTTTCCGGGCTTGGTTTCAACAGCCAATAAGCTCCCAGCGCCAGACAGATTACGCAGACAAGAATTATGGTTGGTCTGATTTTGTCGCTCACAGTTTCATTTTCTCCGGTCTTTGATGAGTGAAGGCTCTGACCGCATTGACGGACACCGTATTGGCAAAATCAGGCGCGGATTATCTTACGCGGTCGAAGTGAAATCAAGCATATGAAACTGTGGCTGAACGAAGGATATTTCATTGTGTCATAAGGCCTTGCTTGCGTCGTCAGAAGCTTGCGGGCTATATTTGCGCCGGTCGTGATTTTCCCCTAAAAGTTAAATCAAAATTTGAATTGAACAATGATGTTCTGGTGCCGAAACCCTATTGGGTATTGCGGTAGCCTATCTTTCTACTTGTGAAAGGAGAAAACTGAATGGCTAACGAAACTAAAATCACAACGAGCCGAGCCAAATTCACGGATGGCGGCAAAGAGGTAAACGCTTTCATTGCCAGACCTGCGGCTTCTGACGCTTCTGCCGGTTTCGAGCAGATTCCGGCGATCATCATCGTTCACGAATGGTGGGGATTGAATCCGCACATCGAGGACGTGGCTCAGCGTTACGCGCGCGAAGGCTTTATGGCCGTCGCGGTTGATTTATACAACGGCGTGGCAACCAAAGACGCTCAGGAAGCGGCGAATTTGATGAGCGCGCTCAAAACCGAGCAGGGAATCGAATCGTTGAAAATAGTTCTGAACGGATTGCGCGCCAAACCGGAAGTTTCCGCTGTTGGAGTCACAGGTTTTTGCATGGGCGGCACGTTTGCGTTGTTGCTGGCTTGCCACGCCAAAATTGAAGCCTCCGCGCCGTTTTATGGCGATGTGCCGGCGGACACGACGATCATCGGAAAACTCGGCTGTCCGGTGCTTTTCATCGGCGGCGAGAAAGATCAATGGATCACAATAGAGAAAATGAACCGTCTGGAAACCGCCCTCAAGCAATATTCCAAACCCGGCGAAGTCCGAATTTACAAAGGAGCCGATCACGCATTTTTCAATGACACGCGTCCTGAGGTTTACAGTAAGTCGGACGCAGAGGACGCCTGGAAGCGTGTCATAGAATTTTTCAACAAGCATTTGCGGCGTGGTCAGGCGGCAGCGGCTTAGAAAATGACAGAAACTCTGGCGAACAAAGTGGTGATCATCACTGGCGCTTCGTCCGGAATTGGCCGGGCGACGGCGCTGGAATTAGCCGGGCGCGGCGCTCGTTTGAGTCTGATTGCGCGTTCCGAAAAAGCTCTGGCTGAATTGTCCGCTGAGGTTATGGAGCACGGCGCGCAAGATGCTCGCCACTTTGTTTGCGATGTGCGCCGGGAAGATGATGTGGAATCCGCCGTCGCTGCGACTGACAAAGCATTCGGTCGAATTGATATTTTGATCAACAGCGCCGGTTTGAGCCTGAACGGCGAAGTTGACGGTTACTCGTTGGAGGATTGGCGGACGGTCATTGACACCAACTTGACCGGAACTTTTCTGATGTGTCGCGCGGTTCTGCCCGCAATGAAGAGGCAGGGAAGAGGCGAGATCATTAATATCTCCTCCGGCGCAGGCCGAAATGGTATTAAACAGATGGCGGCTTATTGCGCGTCAAAATTCGGAGTCATCGGCTTCACCGAATCTTTGGCGCTGGAAGTTCGCAATGACAACATCAGGGTTTCAGTTTTGTTGTCGGGTTCGGTGGCGACCAATTTTTCCAGCGTTGCCGGACGGCGAGACCGCAGCGATGTCCGCGATGAAAGAGACATAGGCTATTCGATGACGGCGGGGGAAGTGGCTTCGGTGATTGCTTCGATGCTCGAACAACCGGCGCAGGCGTGGATGAGCGAAGTTGTGCTGCGTCCGTTGAATCTGGAATTGCGGCGGAAATCCGACGAAGGCTGACAAATTGAAGCGGTAAAGAAAGGCCAGGCTGACGATGGGGAGCGAAACGATCTTCTGTACAGGATGCGGTATCACACTGATGCCCTTTATGAAGGTCTGCCCGCGTTGCGGTGTCGAGCGTGAAGATGTCCAACCGCTGGAAACAGAATCGGCGACGATGCAGTTGGACAACACGGACATTGAAGTTGATGCCTCCGCATACCTTGATGAAAGTGTCGAAAAGTCTGAGAAAGCGGAAGATGTCAAAACTTCAGTCATTCCGTTGAGCGCCATCAGGCAGAAAGTTTCTCATTTCGATGAAGAAGAATTCGCTCCATCGCAGAATTTCGTGCTTCTTTCGCCGACTGACGAAAAGCGCAGATTCCCGCTTTTCACTCGCGCCCAGCTTACGCTTGCTTTAATCGGCGCTGCTTTGATTCTGATTGCGCTGGTTGTCGCGGCTTTGTTGTGGCGGCAACAGCGCAAAGACAACGTCCAGGCAATTGGCAACGCTACGCAATCGGTTCAACCAAATGTGACTCCTTCTCCGACAGTGGAACCTTCTGTCTCGCCGATCCCGCTTGATGATTCGGCGCTGTATGAATCAGTCAAGAATGCCTTGATGGCTTACAACCCTCTGGGCTTTATGCGGTACAAATTCGAAATCAAAGACGGCGTCGTCACGCTCAGCGGCGATGCCGATCATCAACCGGAAAAAGACGGCGCTGAAACCGTCGTTCGGTTATTGACCGGCGTCAAATCAGTCGTCAACAATTTGCAGATCAAACCCGGCGCATCCGACGGTCAGGTAAAGGTCAATCTGGCCGAGGCAAAATTGCTGGACGATGCCATGCGCCGCCAGATTCAGGAAAACCAGCAAGCCAGTTTCAATCCGACGCCGACACCGGCAAATGACGCTCAGCGCGAAGCCGAACGTCAAAGACGCGAACAATTGGCCGCAAAACAGCGAGAAGAAGAAGCAGCGATTCGCCGCGCAGCCGAAGAAAAATTGCGTCGCGAAGCTGAAGAATACGAAAAACGTCTGGAAGAATTGCGCCGAGCCGAAGCTGAGCGTCGAGCGCGAGCCGAACAGGCAAAGATTGACGCGGCGACTTTGCGTTACGGCACTGTGGCCTGGAGCGGAATAGTTGACGGCGTTGATGAAATCATTATTTCAGGCACAAGCGCTTCGGTTCGTCATTTGAGCGGAGAACCGCCGCGCGAAGTCCGCGCCTCGTTCAGCACGCCGATGCCGCGCTCGCCAGTCGAAGTCAAGCTGATCTGGATCAGCGGTCGCGGCCTGGTGGACATTGTTCAGCAACCGTCAGCATCCAACGGATACACGACAATCATTCGTATTGACGACAGCGTCAAAGGCGGGAACAAACGTTACGAATTCACTCTGCGCTGGAATCTTCCGTAGCCCCAAAAGATGAAATCGAAAGTGGAATCTTCAGCCAATCTTGACGAGATCAAACGACAAGTCGAATTCATCTGCCAAAATCTGGAAGCGACATACGGCATTCCGCTCAACGACAGCCGGAATGATCCGCTGGACGAATTGATCGAAACCATCCTTTCTCAATCCACCACGAACATTAATAGCCGCCGCGCTTTTGAAAGTCTGAAGAAGAAATTCCAGGACTGGGAATCGGTCAGCCGCGCTCGACCTGCCAGCATTGCCGCCGCCATCAAATCAGGCGGATTGGCCAACGTGAAATCGGTCGTCATTAAAAACATCCTCAATGAGATTCAGTCCAGGCGCGGGAATTTTGACTTGTCATTTTTGAAGACTGCCCCGATTGACGAGGCGAGAAACTTTCTCACTTCGCTCAAAGGCGTTGGCCCTAAAACCGCCGCTTGTGTTCTTCTCTTTTCCTGCAAACGAAATCTCTTCCCGATGGACACGCATATCTTCAGAATTTTTCGGCGAGTCGGATTGCTATCGGAAAAAATCAGCGACGAACAAGCTCACAGTCAAATTGAAGATTTGATCCCACCTGGAAAAAACTACTCGCTTCACATCAATTTGATAGTTCACGGCAGGAAAGTTTGCCGTCCGCGAAACCCTGATTGTGGGCAGTGTTCAGTGATCGAACACTGCGAATTCGGTCAGAAACAAATCTGAAGATTGATTACATTTACTCCTGAATCAGGAAAACAGGCTTCAATGCCCCAAAAATGGCCGTTGACAGGCTCATCACCAATCAATGCCTACAGATTTTCGACTCTCAATACGGCTTGTTTTACCGCGAATTTAGTCCTTCAACAGCCCCTCTGACCAAAAAACATTCAATGCTGTTTTTGTTGTGTAAGATTTCGCTCCATAAGTGTTGGCAGAACCGCGATTAAAGTTTCAAGGCGACAGAAAGAGCGATAGTCATAGTCTTTGTAAAACAACAGCTTAAGAGATTAATTGAAAAATTTTTGCCTGGAAGACGTCAATGGCACCGGCATTGCTAAATGGTAGGACGACAAGCAATGCTTCAGCAGTTTAGGTAAACTCGAATACGTGAGATGTTGGGGGACGTCAATCGTTGAAGAGTTTTTCCGAATAGAGCGGTTGCTCAGTTGATGTTGGTTCATGGGGGAGGCCAAATCAATTGAGCAGCCGTTCTTTTTT
>CAYRQB010000267.1:0-8397 GCA_964426025.1 uncultured Heliomicrobium sp. | reverse complement strand
AGCATGGTCGGAAGAGCCAACGGAATTTACCTGCCGCGATTCCGCAATCTGGACGCGGCGACCAAACAGAAAAACTTCCTTCGCGGTTACGGGTTTCAGGGCGGATCGAACCAGCCGTTGCAGGCCGCCAAAAGCATTGACGGTTTCGGCGCGGATTTCAAACAGCGAACACGCCAGTGGCATCCGTGGAGCATCAGTCTGGGCGGTTTCGGCGAATGCCTGGCGCGATTTGAAAATCACGTCCGCATCAATCGCGACGTGGTTGACGCCTGGGGCATTCCGGTCCTGCACATCGAAATGGAATTCAGCGACAACGAACGCAACATGGTTTACGACATGGGAGAAACCGCAGGCGAAATGCTGGAACTGGCCGGAGCAAAAGAAATCAGAGTCAGCAACGGCCCGACTTCCGTGCCAGGCATTCTGATTCACGAAGTCGGCACGGCCAGAATGGGCGACGATCCGAAAACTTCCGTGCTGAACAAATTCAATCAGGCCTGGGATGTGAAGAACGTTTTTGTGACCGACGGAGCCTGCTACGTTTCCATCGCCAATCAAAATCCTACGCTGACGATGATGGCCATCACCGCTCGCGCGGCTGAATACATCGCGGCGGAATTGAAAGCCGGGAGGTTGTAAAAAGATGAAACGATCTGTTGTCGCGTTTGCAATTGCCGTCACATTTTTGCTCGCCGCCGAATCGTGGGCGCAAACCTCGCCAGCGGCAAAATCGAAATCATCCGGCACGAGTAACAGGATCGAACCGCAAAGAACTTTGAGCGGCGTGATGACCGGAAACCGCATCGCCATCGCCGAAAGCGATTGGATCAATCCTGTCAAACCGATGATGGAATACCGTCTGACCGGCGCGAGCCTGGTTGATGGCCGATTGGAATTCGACGGATCGTTGAAAGTTTCAGGAAAGCCGAAGGCCGAATCCGTCAAGGCAAGTTTGCTCAGCACTGTCGCTCGCAGCGCCAACCCCTGGCCGAATGCAAGCGCGCCGACTGCCCGCGAGCGCAAACCATCAGGCGAACGCGGCGAAGTCAACGAACAGACGCAATCGCTTTACAGTTCGACCGAAACTGGCAGCGGTTGCGAAGTCGTTTTTCTGCGGATGATTCCGACGGGGCAAAAAGCCCCGCTACAGGTCGGGATTGTCCTGGCGCATCAGGACAACGAAACTGGCATTCAAATCAATCAAGCCATCTGCCGCGTCGTTCACGCTCTAAGCGCAAAAGCAGACGCCGCTGATGCGCTGAAAAAGCTGAATCAGTTGATCAGCCGCGAATAAAGCTTCAGCCGAGCATTCAGGCTTTAACTTCGATCACCGCCGCTCCGCGAATTGCGTCGTGCTTCAGAGCGTTGAGCGCCGCGTTCGTTTCCGCCAGATCGAAAACCTGAGTTTGAGTTTTGATCGGAATTTCCGCCGCGACTTCCAAAAAATCTTTTCCGTCCTGACGCGTGTTGTTGGCTACGCTGCGAACGATGCGTTCGTGATAAAGCAGTTGGTAATCAATCGGCGGAATCCGGCTCATGTGAATTCCGCCCAGAGCCAGACAACCGCCTTTCTTCAACACCTTCAGTGCGGAAATGACCAGTTCGCCCGCCGGAGCGAAAATGATCGCGCTGTCCAATTTAGCTGGCGGTTGATCTTCGCTGAAACCCGCCCACGCCGCGCCTAATTCCATCGCCAAATCCTGATGACCTTTGTCGCGAGTGAAAGCGTAAACTTCGACTTCCCAATGTCGCGCAACCTGAATGGCGACATGCGCCGCCGCTCCAAAACCATAAAGCCCAAGCCTGCGTCCGGCGCTTCGGCCTGCGATGCCGGACAATCGCAAGGATCGAAAACCAATTATCCCTGCGCACAACAACGGCGCGGCTTCAACGTCGCTGAAAGCTTCCGGAATCGCGTAAACGAAACTCGCTTCGGCCAAAACATATTCGGCATAACCACCATTGACCGTGTGGCCTGTAAAGCTGGCACGCTCGCAAAGATTTTCTTTGCCATCGGCGCAAAACTCGCACTGGCCGCAGGTTTTGTGCAACCAGGCGACGCCGACGCGGTCGCCGATTTTGAATCGCGTCACATTTGCGCCCAGCGCTTCGATTCGTCCAATGATTTGATGGCCGGGAATGATCGGCAGATGACGTTCCGCCAATTCTCCTTCGATGACGTGCAAATCCGTGCGGCAGATGCCGCAGGCGCTGATTTTGATCAGAACCCGATTTTCAACGGGCTGAGGCGTGTCAACTTCGGTGAATTGAAGCGGATTCGTTTCGATTGGCGCGATTGATCTCAACAAACAGGCTTTCATGGTTTTCCTCCTCAAAACAGCATCCACCGGGAAGTAACTTCACGCCAAGCCCCAAAGACGCCAAGTGGGAAAGATAGAAAAGCTGGAAATCATTTTTGATAGAGGAATTCTTTCGCTTTTTTTAAGTTCTTTGCGACCTGGCGGCTTTGCGTGAATCCCAATTTTGTTGAAGGCTAAAAACCCTACCGCAATTTTCCAATCACAGCCTACCGGCCAAAGGCGAACTTCTCTCCGTCAACATAGCCGGTCATTTCCAGAAAGCCGCTGCCTTTGACTTGACGCCCGTTGTTATTACCGGCGATCTCAATAGCGCCTTTCCAGTAACTGAACCCGATTGCCGAATCGTCGCGAAATTCCTGATCGTCGAACGCCGCGCGAAGCTCCAGATCAATTTGTTTTTCGGGAATCTTCAACCGCCATTTGACCGGATAGTTGCCGCCGCTGGTTGGCGAAGCCCACAGCGCAATCGGCTGAAGATCGAATTGATCGGCTCTGAGCCGAGTCTGCTGTCCGCTGGAATCAACCAACGTCGCAATTGAATATTGATCGCGGCTGCCATCATTCATTCGAATCTGGTAAATCATCAAATCGCTTCCGTCATCGAGTTGAATGGCGAAAACGTCCCAACCCTTCTGGCCTTCTTCCAGAAAGTTTGTGCCGAATTCGTGATCCATCCAGCTTTGTCCGGCGACTTCCGCGCGCTTGCCGTCATGCGTCAGAAAGCCGCGCGTCGGCATTCGAGTTTGAGAGTAAAAATGCGAAGCGTTGAACGGCAGAAAGCCTTTCTGAAAAACTCCTTCGTCGCCGTGAACGATCAATGGACTTTCCTGCTCAAGCGAAAGTTCGATGGCAATAGAATTTCCTGCTTCATCATCAACCGCCCTAAGCGTGGTTGATTTTTGATTCCGCCGAATTTCCCAATCGTCGTTCCACAAACGCAATACTTCGGTCGAAGCTCCGGCCCAGCCGATTCCGGCGCGATTGACGCGCGAAGCGGTTTTGAACCGCTTGCCGCCGACATCAATCACAGCCAATTGCGTGACGAACAAATCCCGCACAGCCCAGCGCGAAGGATTTTCCGGTTTGAAGCTGACGCCAGCGCGAATGAATTTCATCTGGTAACCGAACCGTCGTCCATCGGCGGTAGAAAGATTGCCGCTGTAAGACCATTGCTCAATTCTGTAATCGGAATGATTGGCCGCATCGCGCTCGGCGTCGAAGTCATAAGGCCCAACGGCGCTTTTCCACAGTTCATCATTCTGTCCAAAGACAATGGACAGCGAACAAATCGCGGCGAGTAGGATTGAAATCGCCGACTTTTTGATTTTTGATTTCATCATTCTTCGCTCACCTGTTCCGCCGCGTGAAGCTGGGACGCGCGCCGAGCCGGATAAATTCCCGAAAGCGCGGTTGCAATCAAAATCAGGATTGACGATTGAATCAGAAATCCCAGCGGCAAATGAAATTGAATCGTCCATCCGAAGCTTTGCACGTTGATGACGTACATCAACAGCATCGAAAGCAGTAAACCAACCGCCAGGCCAATGCTCTGGCTGACCAATCCCATCAAACCCGCTTCGATGACGACCATCTTGCGAATCTGGCGGCGATCAGCGCCGACCAATCTGAGCATGGCGATTTCGCGCTTGCGTTCCAGAATCAGCGTCAGCAAAGTCGTCGCCACTCCCAGAATCGCCACGAAAATCGCAATCACTTCCAGCGCGTAAGTGATCGAAAACGTGCTGTCGAAAATCCGCAGCACTTCCTGCCTGATCGCAGCATTGGTGTAAATCAGCACGCGATAATCGTCGCCCAATTGCCGCAACAGTTCGTCGCGCACTGCATCCGGGTTCGCTCCATCGCGCAGATAAACCGTCAGGCTGGTTGATTGCGGCTCAGGCCAATAACGTGTGAAGGTCGCGCGATCCATGACAATGATTCCGCGGTCGCTGGAATAATCGTAATACACGGCGTTGATGCGAAAACTCGCTTCGCCTTTCGGCGTGGCCAGCGGGATCGAATCGCCGACGTTTTTGCCGTGCTTCAAGGCGAAGCTTTCAGAAACTATCACGGCGTTTTGCCCTATGCAGGCTCGCGCCGCTGCCAGGCCGTCACTCGGCGATTTGAAAATCAGCTTGCCGTGTTTGGTCTGCTTTTCAAATTCGCCCGCGCCCAGCGTCACCAAACCTCCAGCGAACGGCACATCGAAATTGCGAAAACGATCTGCTGCGGCCACCTGCGGATGTGACGAAACTGTCTTTTCAACTTCCGGCGAAAAAACGGCATCAATCGCCACGTTGTTGCGAGTCGCCGGGCGCATATACAAATCGGCTTTCAAGGTTTGTTCGACCCAGTAAACAACCGTTTGCCTGAAACTGCCGATCATCACGGCGACGGCAACCATCATTGACAAACTGACGGCCAGCGCGGCGACGGAAATTGAAATTCGCGGAATCGCTCCGGCCAGATTGGCGTTGGCCAGACGGCCTTCGATTTTGAACAATCTGAAAAGCGGGCGATCCCCGATTTTGCCCAGAGCAAACAAAACCGCCGGAACCAGAAAAGCCGCGCCGAATACAATCGCCAGCGCCGATGCATAACCGAACACGGGCAAACCCGAAATCGCCGGTTGTCGCGCAAACAACCAGGCAAGCGACAAAAAGATCATCGGCAAAATCAAATAACGCGGTTTCAATCTGAACCGCGATTCCAGACGGTCACTGCCTCGCATCGCAGAGGTCGGCGCAACGCGCGAAGCTTCCGCAGCCGGAATTGCCGCCGCCAGCAACGACAGCGGCAATCCAATCGCGAAAGCAATGATGACGTGATCGAAGCCTAACGGCGGAGGTTCGGCGGCTGTCGCAATGTAAAGCGAATTGACCGTCGTCGCCGTCAGCTTGACCGCGCCGAAAGCCATCAATCGCCCGAACAGCAAACCAAGCGCGCAACCGACGACGGCCAGCGCTGAAGCTTCCAGCAAAAACAGCGAAAGGACTCTGCGTCTGGTCACGCCCAATGCCCGCAAAGTTCCAATCTCTTCTCGACGGGTGATGACCGAAATCGAAACCGTGTTGTAAATCAAAAACAATCCGACCAGCAGAGCGATGTAAGACAGCGCCGTCAGGTTGAAATGAAATGCTTCGAGCATTTTTTCAACCTGCAAGCCGCGCCGCGCCGGACGTTGAACACGCAAACCATCTGGCAAACGTTTCGCGATTTCCCGCTCGAAGGCGTCAATCTTCGCGCGGTCTTTCAGCAGAACGTCCACACGATCAATCCGCCCCAGCCGGTTGAAAGCGAGTTGCGCGGCGGCTATGTCCATCAGCGCAAAATTGCCGTCCATCGTCCGCGCCGGGCCTTCGTCTTTGAGCAAACCGCGAATGATGAACTTTTCGGCTTTGTCCGAGAAAGTGATTTCTATCTGGTCGTTGAGTTTCAGGTTGTGACGGCGGGCGAATTTTTCTGTCAGGATAATCGTGCGCGGATCAATCAGCAGATTCAGGAATTCGCCTGCGCTGGCGTTTGAATTGGCGCTGGCGGTTTCAAGCAGTTTGTAATCGCGAAACGAACGATCGCGCAGCACATCCACGCCAAGCACGCGCAAGATTTCGGATTGTCTTACGCCGGTTTTGGCCTGAGCATCGCCTTCGATAACAGGACTGACACGACCGAATTGCCGCAACCAACCGAGTTCGCTCAATCGCAATTCGTCAAAGCCGATTCCGACGCCGGTAATTTCCAGCGAAGTTTTGCCGGAAACGGTTTCAATCGCTTTTTCAAATCCCCGCAACGAACTGGCGTTGGTCATCTGAATGGCGATGACAACGGCAATGCCAAGCGCAATGCCCAGAACCGTGGCCGCCGACCGCAGCTTTTCCTGAGCCAGATGACGCAAGATGAATTGCCTAAACAATCGCACTTTGGGCTGTCTCCATGATTTGCGGCGATTGATCTGTCACGCTTTCAATCTGGCCGTCGCGCATTCTGATCACTCGTTTGGCCACCGCTGCTGTTTCCGCTGCGTGAGTCGCCAGCAAAATCGTCAATCCCATTTCGCGATTCAATTCGCCGAGCAGCGACAAAACTCGCGCGCCGTTTTCCGAATCCAGATTTCCAGTCGGTTCATCCGCAATCAGCAAAGCCGGTTGATGAATGACCGCGCGGGCAATGGCCGCCCGCTGCATTTCGCCGCCGGAAAGCTGTTGCGGGTAATGTTTCAATCGGTGACTTAAACCTACGCGGTCGGCCAATTGTCCGGCTCGCTTTTCGGCTTCAACGGCATCGCCACCGTCCAGCAAAACCGGCAAGGTGATGTTTTCCATCACGGTCAAGGTCGGCAGCAGATTGAAAAACTGAAAGACGAAACCGATCCGTTCGCGACGCAGCCTGGTCAATTGCTCGTCATTGAGTTTGCCAAGTTCGGTTTCCGCGACAATCAAACGGCCTGCGGTCGGGCGATCCATCGCTCCGCACAAATGTAGCAATGTTGATTTGCCGCATCCCGAAGGCCCCATCAACGCCACAAAATCTCCGGCGGATAATTCCAGCGAAACGCCGCGCACGGCTTCGACCGGAGTTTCTCCGCCTCCGTAAGTTTTACGCACTTCGTCAGCAATCAAAATTGACACTGCAAACTCGCTTTCTACTTTTTGAATTGATCCATAACCACCCGGTGGCGGTAATCGAACATCTTTTGCAGTTTTGCCCGCGTGAATGCTCCGCCGAACAAATTTCCCAACCAGCCGAACGGCAGTTCGTATTCAATTTCGTCTGTCATTATCGTCGTGCCTCGTTCGGTTGGCTCGAAGCGATGGCTATGATGCCAGTAAGCGAAAGGCCCCTGACGCTGAACATCCACAAACAGCTTAGGCGGATCGTATTCAACGTGCTCAGCCACCCAGGTTTGCGGAATCGGGCCAGTGAAAACCTGGAAAACCACTTTGGTTCCGACCTGAAGACTGTCTCCGCGCTCAACCATCTTTACCTTTTCCCAGGGGGGCGTCAGCTTCTCCACCGCTCCGGGCAATTCGTGCCAGGCAAAAACTTCCTGCTGGGAAGCAGGTATCTCACTCGTTTTTATGAACTTATGTTTGCTCATAAGACAACTTTAGCCGCATTAAGTTGTAGGCTTTTCTCGGAAGTCTGTCTAAATCTTGTCACAGAAGGATAAGCTAGAAAACAATTCAATAGCCTTTTGACAAGATTCTGACATATTGAAATCTTGACAGAATCTGGCCAGTCAACTATCTTCGCAAAGTACCTGAGTGCTTCGGCAATCTCACTGAAGCACCAAGGAATACTGATTTAACAATTTGGGATGATTACTTTTGGTCATCTGGGAATTGAAAAAATAACCGCTTACCGCAAGAAGGAGAAAGGTAACAGTGAATATGAAATCGAAACTTTCCGCTTTGTTTCTGGCCGCCGCAGTGATGTTCGGCATCTCGGCTATGCCTGCTTCCGCCAACGAAAATGCCACCAAAGACATTGTTGACACCGCAGTTGCGGCTGGCAGCTTTAAGACTCTGGTGACGGCTGTCAAAGCCGCCGGTTTGGTCGAAACATTGAAAGGCAATGGCCCTTTCACAGTCTTCGCTCCGACCGACGAAGCCTTCGCCAAGATTCCTCAAGACAAATTAAACGCCCTGATCAACGACAAGGAAGCGCTGAAGAACGTTCTGCTTTATCACGTCGTCGCGGGAAATGTTATGGCCAAAGACGTTGTGAAGATCAAGTCAGCGAAGACCGTTCAGGGTTCTTCCGCCAAAGTTACCGTCAAGGGTGACAAGGTGATGATTGACAACGCCAACGTAGTCAAGACCGATATCGCCTGCGCAAATGGCGTCATTCACGTCATTGATTCTGTGATTTTGCCGAAGAAGTAACAATGATCCTTCGATCAAAAAAAGATTTAACGGATTTACGGCTGGAAAGTGTACATTTTCCAGCCGCTTTTTTCGTTAATCGTTTTCGATTATTTTATCCGGCAAAGAAAATAATCTATAAAAGTAACAATCGGCTGTGAAATAATTGCAAACGGAATAAACCAGTGTATGATTGCGATTTCATTTCGACA
>CAYRQB010000266.1:0-8406 GCA_964426025.1 uncultured Heliomicrobium sp. | reverse complement strand
GACTTCGCTTTCTGGCGCGCGGCGACCGGCAATTGGCACATCCTCAGAAGCTCCGACGGGCAAACGCAAATTATCAATTGGGGGGCGGGCTTTGCGCCTTACAACGATCTGCCTGTGCCGGGCGATTACGACGGCGACGGCAAAACCGATTTGACTGTCTTTCGTCGCCAGTCAGGTTTCTGGTATGTGCTGAAAAGTTCCGACGGTTCATTTATCGCCGAGGCTTGGGGAATTGCGTCGGACACGCCCGTGGCTGGCGATTACGACGGAGACGGAAAATATGATTTCGCAGTCTGGCGCGGATCGGAAGGCAATTGGTTCATATTGAAAAGCACGAACGGGCAATTTCAAATTACAAACTGGGGCGCGGGCTTTGCTCCTTACAACGACGTGCCTGTGCCGGGCGATTACGACGGAGACGGCAAAACAGACATCGGAGTCTGGCGACCGCAAGACGGCAACTGGTACGTCATACGCAGTTCCAACTCATCATTTCTGATTCAATCCCACGGACAAAATGGCGACACCCCTGTGCCGACCAGACAGTTCTGATTCGGAGCCTCAAACCATTGAGCTGAGCAGTTACAAAATAAATAACAACTCGAGGTAATAAATGGCAGCTAAATATCGTTCACTCGCACCCCTGATGGTTACGTTCGCTTTCTTTCTGGCCGCGACGATTTTGATGATCATCGCATTTCAAACCGGCCAATCGCCGGTTCAAGCGGCGCAGGATGACGGTCAAAGCAAGATTGCCGATTGGGTCAAAGCCAACACCGCCGACGGCAGAGAAGCGGAATTCATGGTGATTCTGGCCGACAAAGCCGATTTGGCTTCAGCCGCAACGCTTCGTTCCAAACAGGAAAAAGGCCGCTTTGTCCGCGACGCTTTGCTGGCAAAAGCTCAGAGAACGCAGAAGCCTATCCTTGATTGGCTGGGCCAGCGCAAGATCGAACATCGCTCGTTTTACATCGTCAACGCCATCTGGGTGAAAGCTTCGCGCGATGTTGTTGACGCTTTGGCCGCGCGCGCAGATGTCGCTCGCATCGAAGGCAATCCGCGAGTCAAAAACAATTTCGACGCTCAACTGACAGAAGAAGAGCTACGCGAGGCCGTCAGCAAGTTTGCGCCTGAAGCCATCGAACCCGGAGTGAATTACATTCGCGCGCCCGAAGTCTGGGCGATGGGATTCACCGGTCAGGGAATCGTCATCGGCGGAGCGGACACGGGCATTCGCTGGGATCACAACGCGCTGAAAAACAGATATAGAGGATGGAACGGCGTGACAGCCGATCACAATTACAACTGGCACGACAGCATTCACAGCGGCGGCGGCATTTGCGGGCCGAACACGACTGCGCCATGCGACGACGACGACCACGGCACTCATACGATCGGAACCGCCCTGGGCGACGATGGCGGAACAAATCAAATCGGCGTCGCGCCCGGAGCGAAATTCATCGGTTGCCGAAACATGGATCAGGGAAATGGAACGCCCGCAACTTACATCGAATGCATGGAATGGTTTCTGGCTCCGTATCCGATTGGCGGAACTCCTGCGCAAGGCGATCCGACCAAAGCTCCCGACATCACCACCAATTCGTGGGGCTGTCCGCCGTCCGAAGGTTGTTCGCCGAACACTTTGCAATCCGCCGTTGAAGCTCAGCGCGCCGCCGGAATCATGATGGTCGTTGCGGCGGGAAACAGCGGTTCAGGCTGTTCGACCGTCAGCGATCCGCCTTCGTTTTATGCGGCTTCGTACACCATCGGAGCTTTCAGCGCGACCACCGGAACTATCGCCAGCTTCAGCAGCCGAGGCCCTGTCACTGCCGATGGCAGCAATCGTTTGAAACCGGAAATCACAGCGCCCGGCGTCAGCGTGCGTAGCGCGTTGCGAGGCAGCGTTGCCAGCTACGGCAGTCTGAGCGGGACTTCAATGGCCACGCCGCACGCCGCCGGAGCGCTTGCATTGCTCTGGTCGGCGCGTCCGGCATTGCGCGGACAGATTCAACAAACGATTGATCTGGTCAATCAGGCTGCGGTGGATGTCAACACAACCGCCTGCAGCAGCAGCGGCACGCCAAACAACGTTTACGGTTGGGGCCGATTGGACATCAAAGCCGCGGTTGATTCCGCAGCCACTTGCAGCTACTCGCTAACCCCGACAAACGCGAACTTCAGCTCAGCCGGCGGAAACGGGTCAGTCACGATAACGACCGGAACCGGATGCGGTTGGAACGCGGTCAGCAATGTGTTGTGGATTTCGGTCAACGCTCCGACCAGCGGCAACGGCAACGGATCGGTCAGCTACACTGTCTTCTCCAATTCCGGCGCCGCTCGCAGCGGCACGTTGACGATTGGCGGTCAGACTTTCACAGTCAATCAGGCCGCGCCCTGCACGTTTTCGATTGCGCCGACCAATCAATATTTCGTTGCCGGTGGTGGCGGAGGCTCAGTAACGGTGATGGCTTCGGCGTCGAACTGCGCCTGGACTGCCGTCAGCAACGATGTCTGGATAATGATTGATTCCGGCAGCAACGGCACAGGAAACGGAAGCGTCAATTTCACTGTCATGCCCAACCTGGATGCGACCATTCGCACGGGATCAATGACCATCGCCGGTCAAACTTTCACCGTGACTCAGGCTGGCGCGGGTTTGATGTATTACCCGTTGCCGAAACCAATCAGGCTTTTCGACACGCGAGCGCCGATTCCCGGCTTCGCTTCCTGCGAATATTTGAACCAACCGCTCGCGGCCAATTCAGAACTGGTCAAAAACGCGCGCATCACTTGCGACAGCGTGACGATTCCGGCCAATGCTGCGGCTATTACGGGCAATGCGACGGTCGTCAATCCGACCGGCGCGGGTTTCATTACCTTGTGGCCGGATGGACAATCGAGACCGCCAGTTTCAAATTTGAATTTCAGCGCGGGTGAAACTGTGCCGAACGCTTTCACCGTCGGATTGAGCGCATCAGGCAATTTCAGAACCTACTCAACGTCGAATGCCAACTTCATCGTGGACGTGACGGGTTATTTCGCGCCGCCCGCCGCAAACGGTCTGTATTACCATCCGCTGCCAAAACCGATTCGATTGTTCGATACGCGCGCGACGATTCCTGGTTTTCCGGCTTGCGAATACATCAACCAAGCTATTGCAGCCGAAGGCGAATTGGCGAAAAACGCGCGCATCACTTGCGACGGCGTCACCATACCGAATGACGCGCTGGCCATCGTCGGCAACGCGACTGTCGTCAACCCGGCTGGCAACGGCTTTATTACTCTGTGGCCGAACGGACAATCGCGACCGCCAGTGTCAAATCTGAATTACGTCGCCGGTCAATCAGTGGCAAACGCCTTCACCGTCGGGCTTGGAAACGATGGGCAATTCCGCGTCTACTCATTTGCCAGCACGCATTTCATCGTGGACATCACCGGTTATTACAGCTTGTCGCCGACGGACGTGAACGGCATGGGATTGTTGTATTCGCCTTTGCCAATGCCAATTCGATTATTCGACACGCGAGCGACGATTCCGGGATTTCCAGCCTGCGAATATTTGAATCAGGCGCTGGCAGCCAATGGCGAACTGGTCAAAAACGCTTTCGTCAATTGCGGTGGCGTAATAATTCCAAATACGGCTCAGGCAATCAGCGGGAACGCGACAGTGGTTCAGGCGGCGGGGAACGGGTTCATTACCTTGTGGCCTGACGGTCAATTGCGTCCGCCAGTCTCGAATCTGAACTACGTCACCGGACAGACCGTGCCGAATGCTTTCACACTTGGTTTAAGCCTGACCGGCAATTTCAGAATCTATTCGCTGGCCACAACCAACTTCATCGTGGACGTGAGCGGTTATTACGCGCCGTAAAGGCCATTTGTACGTAACCGCTTAGCCCGATTCATCGGGCTTTCCCGAAGGGCAGTTAGGCCGGCCCGTTTTACGGCTGGTTGTTGGAGAGTGGGAAATTTTTTAGCGCGCTTCAGCGTGCTTTCATTCGGCTTCAGCCGCGCATTTAGCTAAAGCCCGGTTGGGTAAGCCCGTTGGAAACGGGCTGAAAAATCCGCCGCTACCTTACCAGCGATGAATCGCCAGCCTGTTTGCCCTTCGGGAAAACCGCCTTGGAAGGCGGCTGAGCAGTTACAAAGCCCGAATGTAACTGCTCAGCCCTTCTGAGTTGACACGACGATTCAGCGCCGCGAATAGCACAGGTTGAGTTGTTACATATTGATTTTTGCACCGAGATGATTTCAGGAGTGACACCATGAACAACAAAACGAATCCAGCCAGATTCCGGGCGCCGGGCAGGGCGGGGAAAACCTTAATCGCGCTTTCGGTTCTTTGCCTGATAGTCACGGCATTGATCATGTTTTTTGCGCCGGGCGCACTGACAAAGGTCAGCGCCGCGATACAGCAAGCCGCAAAGCGAACCAGTTCGTCGCCAGCGAAATCGTCCAAACCGGCCAAGCCCGCCGCCGGAGCTTCGCAATCCGGCGATTCGCAAATCATTTCGGTGTCTCAAACGAATCAGGATGGTTCGATCACTGCCGGACAGATTCTCACATCCAATCCCGTTCAAAGGTCGGTTGCGGAAATAATGGACGACCAGGCCAGTCGTCCTTCGCAACCGAGCAGTGGAAGATTGATACCCGAACGCGAAGGCCCGGATCGAAAGAATCTTCCTCAGAACCCGAACGCGGTGGAAGCCGCGCAATGGCCTTTGCCGGATAAAAACACTCCGGAAGTTCCACGACAAGCCCCGCAATTGCCAAGCACACAGTTTGACGGAGCGACAGGTCCCGCTGAAACCGGCGCTTTTCCGCCGGACACGATGGGAGCAGTCGGCCCCACGCAGTTCATGGTATTTCTCAACGGCAGGATACGGACTTTTGACAAAACTGCCGGAACCGCAGACGGCGTGCTTAACGTTGATTCGGATGTTTTCTTTGCGTCGGTGGTCACTCCGCCCGGAGCGGGCGAAGTTTCTTTCACGTCCGATCCGCAAGTGCGATACGACCGTATATCCAATCGCTGGTTTCTGGTCATCATTGATGTGACATTGAACTCCACGTCCGGAACCATAGCCAAAGCCAATCGTGTGTTGATCGCGCTGAGCGATGCGGCCAGCAATGGCGTGATTACGGCTGGCACTGTCTGGACTCTATACCAGTTTCAGGGCGACGCAACGCTTTTCACCGATTACGAATCTTTCGGAGTTGATGCCGACGCGCTTTATATCGGCGGAAATATGTTCACCACCGCCGGAAGTTTCAGCAGCACGAAAGGCTTTGTCATTCCCAAAGCTCCTTTGTTGGTCCCATCGCCCGCCACTGTCTGGGCTTTCAGCAATATGGCCACGAATGCCAGCGCAGGTCCCTTTGCGCCAAGAGGGGTGGATAATTACGATCCGACCAATACCGGACCGTTGGCGACAGGCTATTTCATCGGCGTTGATACTCTGACCTTCAGCACATTGATGATTCGTCGAATTACTTTTCCCGGAAGCCTTGGCGCGGCTCCGACAATGAGTCCGAACATCTCGGTTGCGACTCCGCTGACGACTCGTAACCCTGTCAAGGTTCCGCATCTGGGAAATACAGGCGGCAACAACGGCAGGCTGGATGCGTTGGATGACCGGCTTTATGCCGCTCATTTGCGCAATGGCAGGTTGTGGACTGCTCACAACATCGGAGTCAACAACACCGGAGTGGCTGGCGCTTCCAATAACCGAAATGCAGCCCGCTGGTACGAACTGCAAAATCTGGGCACAACGCCAACGGTTCTACAATCCGGCACGCTTTATGACAATAACGCTACCAACGACGTGAATCAGCGAAATTACTGGATTCCGTCAATCATGGTTTCCGGGCAAGGTCACGTGGTGTTGGGTTGCAGCATTGCCGGAACCAACGAACGAATCAACGCTTTCACAACCGGACGATTGGCGGGAGATGCGCTTGGCACGATGCGCGATGGCCCTGGCGGATCGTTGCTGCCGGGTTATACCAACAGCGCGACAGCCTACAATCCGCCGAGCGATCCGGGCGGAACGGGCGGACGACGTTGGGGCGATTATTCTCACACCAGCCTTGATCCTTGCGACGACATGACCATGTGGACGATCCAGGAATATTGCAACGGAACGAACACTTATGGAGTTCGCGTTGTGAAGCTGCTCGCTCCGCCGCCGGCCACGCCTTCCGTCAGCGTTCCTGCGATGGTTGCTTCCGGTCAGGCTTCGGTCAACGTCATCATCACCGGAACTTCAGTTTCAGGCTCGGGGTTTTACGATCCGGGGCCGGGCATCGGTTGTCATATCAGCGCTTCAGTGACCGGCGGAGTGACGGTCAACAGCATCACATACAACAATCCGACTTCGATCACGCTGAACCTTTCGACTGTCGGCGCTTCCAACGGCCCGCAGAATGTAACCGTGACGAATCCCGATGGCCAATCTGTCACCGGCAACGGAATCCTTACTGTCACCGGCAGCAGTTGCGGAACAATCAATCTGTCGCCTTCGACCTTGCCGAATGGAACCGTGGGCGTTGCCTACAGCGAAACGATCACAGCCAGCGGAGGCACAGCTCCATACACTTTCAGCATTTCTTCCGGAACACAGCCGACCAATCTGAATTTGAGTTCGGGTGGGGTTTTGAGCGGCACGCCTGGCGCATCCGGCACATTCAACTTCACCGTTCAGGCGATGGACGACAACGGATGCATAGGCAGTCAGGCTTACTCCATCACCATCAACGCGCCGCCAACGATCAACGCCGTTGCGGTAAACCGGCAACAGGGAAGTCCGGTTTCAAGCTCGACCATCGCCAACGTCAATGACGCGGATCAGTCGCTCAACACTTTGGTCGTGACCGTCAACGGCGGAGCCAGCGCGACGGTCAACGGAGTGACGGTTTCCGGAATTGCAGTCAGCGCGGCGGGCGTCGTCACGGCAAACGTGATTGCCGATTGCACAGCGACCAACGCCAGCTTCACTTTGACGGTGACTGACAACGCTTCGGCGACGATGAACGCCACGTTGAACGTAACAGTGATGACGAACACCGCGCCGATGCTGACTTACAACAATCAATCGGTTGCGGCAGGCGGATCGTTGACGATCAATCCCGCTTCCGGCCCGACCGACAACGGCTCGATCAGTTCGATTGTCGTGGAAAGCGTTGGGACTTACACGGGAACGATTTCCGTCAACAACGCGACCGGCGTGGTTTCAATCAGCGGAGCGAAGCCCGGGGGAATTCATACGATCACGATTCGCTCGACCGACAATTGTGGAGCGATGACCGACGCTTCGTTCATGTTGACGGTCAATTGTCAGACGATCACGCTTGACCCACAGACTTTATCCAACGGCGTGGTCGGCGCGGCTTACAATCAAATGATCACAGCCAGCGGAGGCACGGCTCCCTACAGTTATATGGTGGTGTCTGGGACACTTCCCAATGGTTTGGATTTGAGCATGGGGGGAACGCTGAGCGGAATGCCTAGCGTCGCCAACACATTCAACTTCACTGTGCAGGCAACAGACGCCAATGGTTGCACGGGCAGTCGAGCCTATTCTGTGACAATCAACGCCGCCAACAGTCCCCCAACGATCAACACCGTTGCGGTAAACCGGCAACAGGGAAGCTTGGTTACAAATTCGACCATCGCCAACGTCAATGACGCGGATCAGTCGCTCAACACTTTGGTCGTGACCGTCAACGGCGGAGCCAGCGCGACGGTCAACGGAGTGACGGTTTCCGGAATTGCAGTCAGCGCGGCGGGCGTCGTCACGGCAAACGTGATTGCCGATTGCACAGCGACCAACGCCAGCTTCACTTTGACGGTGACTGACAACGCTTCGGCGACGATGAACGCCACGTTGAACGTAACAGTGATGACGAACACCGCGCCGATGCTGACTTACAACAATCAATCGGTTGCGGCAGGCGGATCGTTGACGATCAATCCCGCTTCCGGCCCGACCGACAACGGCTCGATCAGTTCGATTGTCGTGGAAAGCGTTGGGACTTACACGGGAACGATTTCCGTCAACAACGCGACCGGCGTGGTTTCAATCAGCGGAGCGAAGCCCGGGGGAATTCATACGATCACGATTCGCTCGACCGACAATTGCGGAGCAATGGCCGACGCTTCGTTCACGTTGACGGTCAATTGCCAGACAGTCACAGTCAATCCTTCGACGGCGGCGAATGGGTTTGTGGGGACGGCTTATTCTCAGGTCTTCACGCAGTCGGGCGGATTGGGGACGATTGTCTGGAGCAGCTCTGGAAATCTGCCGAATGGGTTGATGCTCAATGCTTCGACAGGTGAATTGGCGGGCAATCCTACGACGGTTGGGTCGTTCACTTTCACCATCAAAGCGACGGACGCTAATGGGT
>CAYRQB010000265.1:0-8420 GCA_964426025.1 uncultured Heliomicrobium sp. | reverse complement strand
CTAAGTCGGCAGGCCGAATGCCTGGCGGATGAAGCGGCGTACGGAGCGGCAATCCTCGATGGCCTGTTTCGCGTCCGTTTTGGTGGCGTCGTTGCCGGGATAACGGTAAGCCACGGCGAATTTGTTCAGCGCGTCGAGCTGTGGATCCAATGACAACCAACCCGGCTCAATTGGCAGAATCAGTTTTAGCAGCGATTGCAGATCATGAGTTTTGCTGAAGGCGATGCCGGCTTCGACCAATTTGGCTTTGAGGTATTTTTCGGCGCATTGTTGGCAATGGTAACAGGCGACGTCATAGACAGGGATTTTGCGAGCGCGATACATCTTCTGCGCGGCTTCCCAATCGCCTTCGGCCTTGCGCACCCATTCAGCCGTGATTGGCTTCATACATGACCTTTCCGTGCTCCACAATCTCACGCATAAATGGGTCTTCGATCCGCAATCGCTCTCGGACCTGTTCCGCAGTGCGCACAAGCAAATCCATCGGCGTGACCAATCCCAGTTCGCGGCTGATTTTGATGGCCTGTTGAATCGGGCTGCCTTCAAAATTCATCACTATCAAGAGGTCAATGTCCGATTCCGGAGTCGGCTGGCCGTAAGCGTGTGAACCGAAGAGGATAATTTTTTCGGGCTTGAAGTGTTGGGCAATCCGTTGGCAGATGCGCTGAATGTATCCAACACGCTCGGCAGTGCTGTGAAAACTGTCTTCCCATTCGCGGAATTTTTGCAGGTACTCTTCTACTTGCGGTTGAACGGTTGCCATCTCTTTACCTCCTTTCGGGCGATGGTCGGATTATACGCTGGCAGCGGCGACCCATTACAGGTCGCCGCGTTTGAATTGGTCGGCAATGTAATCGCAGGCGCGCGCGGTGATGGCCATCATCGTCAAGGTCGGATTTTGGCAGCCCACTGAAACGTAAGCCGCTCCGTCTGTGACGAAGACGTTCTTGGCGTCCCACGTCTGATTCCATTTGTTCAGGACAGACGTTTTCGCGTCGCTGCCCATGCGAGCCGTGCCGACTTCGTGAATGCAGAATCCCGGAGGTGCAGGCGTCGAACTGGTGTATTGAACTTTGAATTTGGCGGCGTCGGCCATTTCCAAAATGGTCGCCAGAGCGTCTTTGGCCATCGCGCGTTCGTTCTCGCCGTGTTTGCAATCCACGTGAAGCACGGGAATTCCCCACTTGTCCACTTTGTTCGGATCAATCGTCACTTTGTTATTTTTGTCGGGCAGCATTTCGCACCACGCGCCCAATCCCCAGGTGACTTCGCTTTTGGCTTCGCGAACCATCTTTTTGAAATCCGCGCCGAAACCCGGAATCTGGCGGCCTTTGAAAAACGACGTGCTGACGCGAACTGCGCCTTGCATGCCGTAACCGCGAATGAAGTCTTTGTGTTTGTCCGTGATGTTGCGGAAACGTGGCACGTAAATGCCGTTGGCTCGACCATCGGAAAAATCGTATTCGCTGCCGAACAATTGTTCGACGACGCCGCCTGCGCTGATCGAATACATATGATCCATCAGGTATTGCCCCAACACGCCGGAAGAATTGCCGAAGCCATTCGGATGTTGCCGCGATTTCGAGTTCAGCAGAATGCGAGTGGATTCCAGCGTCGAAGCGCACAGCACGACGACTTTGGCAAATTCATCACGTTCCTGTTTGGTGATCTGATTGACGACGCGCACGCCTTTGGCCAGGCCGGTGTTGTTGTCCACGATCAATTCGCGGACGACGGAATTCGGCTTCAATGTCATGCGTCCGGTCTTGGCGGCAGCGGGAAGCGTCGAACCAGGACTGCTGTAATACGAATGCGTCGAACAACCGCGGTCGCAATGCCCGCACCAGTGACAAGCCGCGCGACCTTGATGCGGCTGAGTCAGAATCGCCGCGCGCCCGATGATGACTTTGCGGTCATTCCATTTCGATTCGACGCCTTTTTTCAGCAGATGCTCGCCGCAGGTCAGTTTCATCGCTGGCAGAAATTTGCTGTCGGGCAATTGCGGCAGTTTTTCATAAGAACCGCTGATGCCGACGAAATCTTCGACCTGGTCGTAATAAGGTTCCAGGTCGGCGTAACTGATCGGCCAATCTTCGCCGAAACCGTCGCGGCTGGCGGCTTTGAAATCGTAATCGCTCATGCGGTACGACTGGCGTCCCCAGGTGATCGAACGTCCGCCGACGTGACGACCGCGAATCCACCAGAACGGTTTGTCTTCGGGCGTGGTGTACGGGTTGTCAATATCGTCAACGAACAGATGATGACCGTATTCGTTGGCGGCGTAACATCGCGATTGAATCGGCTGGCGCGGCGCGTATTTGGATCCGCCGACCAGGCCGCGATACTTCAATTCGTAAGGGAAAGTGTGTTCACGAAAATCTTTGGCTTCATCGAGCTTGCGGCCTGCTTCCAGCACCAGCACGTTCAGCCCTTTTTCGGTCAATACCTTTGCCGCCCAACCGCCGGTCGCTCCTGAACCGACGACGATTGCATCATAAATTTTCTGTCTTGATCTTTGCATTGCCGGATTCTCCTTGGGTTGTAGTTTTGACAACCATAATTGCCTTCCTACTTTTTCTCAAACTTTTTCGGTTTGAGGTCGGGGTTAATTTTGTATTTGTCAATTTTCCATTCGCTGACAATCGCGCCGTTGACTGCTTTCAGAATCTGATGAGGCAGCATCAGTTTTTTCCCATCGCCCATCACTGGCCGATAATCGGAAAAGAGAAACTGAACGGCTATTTCTTCCAAATTAGCCGAATCGGTTTCCGCGCTGACTGAAACGACATAACCTTCACCGCGGTTGATGAAATCGCGATAGCTGATCATCGTCGGCAGCAATTTGCTCCGGTCAATCAACAACAGGGCTGCGAAATCTTCGCCGCTGATCAGGTCAATGGCTTCGGCTTGCATCTGATCGGTTTTGACCGGCTCGGCGTAATTGAACTTGATCGGCAGAGACGGCGGCGACCTCATCAACCAGCCAAACATCAGCGCCGCAAACTCGTTTCGCACCCGGTTTTCCAGAACTGAATTTTTATCGGATTTGTCGGCTGGAGCGGTTTTGTTTGTTTGCCGTTGTTGAGCCGAAGCGCGACGCGAATTTTCCATCTGCTCCAAATCGTTGTTGCGATCCGGACCTTCGGGCGTGGGGATCCTCATGCCCAAAACCGTTCGCTCGTTTACGGCAGTGGTGTTTGTGCCTCGCGTCCTGGTGGAGGTGATGCCCTCGGCGGTGGTTCCGCGCATGCCTGTCGTGCCGGTCTGAACCGGGGTTCCGGTTTGCGTTTGGTCTGTCGTCGGGCGAATCGCTCCGTCGTCGGTTGAGGCGCGGACGACTTTTCTGTCAGTCCACGCCTGATTGCCATTCATCGCCTGAATCGTCGTCACGGACACCATCTGTTGAGGAAAACCGCTTTCAACCCTCAGGAATTTGTCCGGCAGCAACAGGTCAATTTTGATTTCGCCGCGCGATTCATTCGACCGGCCATAATTTTGAAACTTGCCGCCGATGGAAAGGCTTTGAACGGAATTCAGATTTTCTTCTCCGCCAAGTTTTTGGCGAACCTGATTTATCAACCTTTCGGCCTTGGCGGATTTTGATTCTGCGGATTCCTGTGCGCTGGCTGCGATCGGTAACATCAGCAGCAGAGAAAAGATGATTTTTGTCGAATGCATATGACCTTGACCTCCACATTGCAGCATTGTCCTTGAAGACGACGCGAAACGGATTGAGACAAGAAACCATGATCGGTTGCCGCGCGCGACGGGGCGATGGTGTTATAATCCGGCCATAGTTCAAGAGGTGCAAAGTTATTTTATGCTGAAAGAGAAACTTCCTGCGATAGGACGAGCGCTGTCCTTATTACTTTTGGTTTGTACGATTGCCGTTATCGTCACGGCTTTCATTCGCGCTCGCAGGCAAACGCGTCCGCCCGGATTGACCAAGGCGGAGGCCAAACTGAAAGCCAACGTGACTTCGCGCGTTGAAGGTTACGAGCGGGTCGTGATGGATGAAAACGGGCGAGAAAAGTTTCGACTGCTGGCGGCGGTTGATACTGCCTATGATGACGGTCGGCACGAACTGGAAAAAGTTGACCTGACCGCTTTCGGAGAAAAGCAAAAAGACGGTTCGATCAAAAAGATGCGAATCGTTTCCGATCGCGGAGCTTACACGCCGGATCAAAGCCTGGTCGTTTTCGACGGCAACGTCAAAGTAACCAGCAGCGACGGAATGGAAGTTCTGACCGAATCGCTGAAATACGAACAGCAAAATGAAGTCGCCAGCACCGAAGCCGCAGTGCAATTCAAACAAGGCGAAGTCAGCGGCTCGTCAGTTGGCGCACAGCTTTACACCAAAACTCGCAATCTGGCGCTGCTGAAAGAAGCGCGCGTCGTCAGCACGAATCCCGATCCGAACAAGAAAGGCGGACAGCCGGTTGAAATTCGCAGCGATAAGGCGAATTACTCCGAAGGCGACGGCGTGCTGCGTTTCGAGGGCAACGCCAGCGTCGTTCAAGGCGAAAAGCTGGCGCGGGCTGACAGCATTTCTGGCGTCATCAACGCTCAGACGAAATTGATTCAGCGAGTGGAAATGCGCGGCAATTCGTTTTTGAAGTCGCAGGAGAAAGGCCGAGCGTCGGAGATGCAAGCGCGTGATATGGATTTCCATTTCGACGAAGCTCAGCATCTGAAGCTGGCCGTTGCCTCTGGCTCGGCGCGAGCCGTTTCGCTGGAAAAAGATTCTCCGCGCGAAATCAAAGCAGAGAAGATAGAAGCGAATTATCGCCCGACCGAAAAAGAAAGCCTGTTGCAATCAGTTGTGACTCAGGGAAGAACGACGCTGAAAATAGAAGTCGCCGAGGGCGCTCCGAACGCCAAAGAAGTGACCGAGCGAGTGATCGAAGCGGACGCGATCAACGCCACATTTCGCGAAGACGGCGCAAATCTGGCTCAGGCCGAAGCCACAGGCAACGCCGTGCTGACCATCACTCCGAAAACGATCAAGCCCAAATCAGACCAACAGCAATTGCGAGCGGCGAAATTCACCGTTGAGTTTTTCGACAAAGGAAATGCGATCAAAACTTTTCTGGCCGATGGCAGCGCCGTCGCTCAATTCACCCCGCTGGATCAACAAAGCAAACGTTCGCTCAGAACGATCTCAGGCAAAAAGATCAACGCCAGTTTCAGCGAACAGACTCAGGACGTGACAACGCTGACTGTCGAAAGCGGCGCCAGGTTCGTCGAAAAGACCGTCGAAGGCGACCGCAATGCGACGGCGGACAAAGCCGTTTATACGGCTTCGGATCAAACCGTCGCGCTGCGCGGCAAACCGCTGTTGTGGGATTCGTCATCGCGCGCCAACGCCGATGAAATTGACGCCAACATCGAAACCGGCGAAAGCTTTTTGCGCGGACGAGTCCGTTCGACTTACTACAGCCGCGAAACAACCGGCGGCGCTGTGCCGTTCAAGAAGGACAAGGCTCCGATTACGATTGCCGCCGACCGCGCCGTGGTCAAACACAATGAAGGAGCCGCGCGTTACACCGGCAATGTTCGCGCCTGGCAGGACAACGATTTCATACGCGCGGACAACATGGAATTGGACAACGGCGAAAAGATGCTGACGGCCTGGGGCAACGCGCAATCGGCGTTTTATGATTTCGAGCGCGAAGCCGAGAAGGGACGAAAGGAGGTCGTTCCGGTCTTTGCGACTTCCGACAGGATTGTTTACACCGACGCCAATCGAACCGCGCATTACGAAGGCAAAGTCAAAATCCGTCAGGGAACGGATCAGATTAACGCCGCTGTGGCCGACGCGTTGATGGATGAAGAACACAAGCTGGTGAAGCTGACCGCGTCGAACAACGTGGTGATGACGCAGCCGCTGCGCCGCGCGACGGGCGATCAGGTGATTTATACGGCGGCGACTGACACTGCCGTGCTGACCGGAAATCTGGCGATGGTCGAGGATCGAGAGCGCGAAGCGGTGACAAAAAGTGAAAAATTGACTCTGCATTTGCGCGATGCTAGGATCGAAGCCGGCGCTGAAAACGGCAGCAAAAAGCGTGTGAAGACCACTCACCGCATCCAAAACTGAGCCGCTGCGGTCTTCAATCCAAGCCGATTCTGCAAAGCTGAAACCGGGTCGAACAGCGCGAAATTCAGCGAAGTTTCAATCAATAATCGTGTGCAAGAGTTTTGTCATGGAGAAGTTTTTGAGAAGGCAGGAGGGGCGATTGTAATGATTGGCGAGGCGGTGGAACAACAGACTCAGACTGCCGACCAAACCGTCCAGGATGCCGCCGCACTGGCCTTGAAGGCGGAAGGTTTGAAAAAATCATATCGCCGCCGTTGCGTCGTCAACGACGTTTCGATTACGGTTCATCCGGGAGAGATAGTGGGACTGCTCGGGCCAAACGGCGCCGGGAAAACGACCACGTTTTACATGGTTGTGGGATTGGAAGAGCCGGACGAAGGCAGGGTTTGGCTTGGCGGCAAAGACATAACGAAGTTGCCCTTGTATAAACGCGCGCGGCTGGGTATCAGTTATCTGCCGCAGGAAGCATCGGTCTTTCGCAAACTGACGGTCGAACAGAACATTCTGGCGATTTTGCAAACGCTGGATTTGACCGGCGACGAGCGCCACGAAAGGCTGGAAGAGTTGATCGAAGAATTTCATCTCAGTCACGTTCGTCGCAACAAAGGTTACGCCTTGTCGGGCGGCGAACGGCGGCGGACAGAAATTGCCAGAATGCTGACGCTGGAACCGAAATTCGTTCTTTTGGACGAACCTTTCGCCGGGATTGACCCGATTGCGATTGATGACATTCAACAGATCATCGCGCGATTGCGTTCGCGGGGAATCGGCATTCTGATCACGGATCACAATGTTCGCGAAGCTCTGGAAATCACCGACCGGGCTTACATCATCAGCGAAGGACAATTGTTCCGCTCAGGCACGCCGCGCGATTTGACCGATGACAAGGAAGTCAGAAGGGTTTATCTGGGAGAGAAGTTTAGAATGTGAACAGGTGACGGGAACCAGGGATTGTTTGCAGATGACGAATGCGAAACCGCAATGGTTGTTTGCCAACCGTCATCAACCGACAGTCACCTAATCTACGTAGAAGTTATGTCCTTCAAACCAACATTAAGCACCAATCTGTCTCAGCGGTTGATACTGACTCCGCAACTGCGCCAGCGAATCGAAATGCTGCAGATGACCAAGCTGGAACTGAGCGATTTGGTCACGCAACAGCTTGCGGAAAATCCGATTCTGGAAGAATTGTCGCCGGAGGAAATGGCTACTCCGCCGGATTTAGCCAATGCCGATTTCAGCGAGGTTCCCAAAAACCAGCAGAACGGCGCAGGGGAATTGCCGGAAAATCCATCCAGCAGCGTCGAATCATTTGATCGCGGCAGTAATTCGCCTTCTCAATCGGAATCATCGGCTGATGGCGGCGATTACGGTTCTGCGTCGTCCGGCGATGGCGCTGATGTCTCTCAGGCTGCGGGTGAGAGCAGGGATTTTGAAGGCGGGGATTCTGCCGAAGCGGAAATCGGCGAGCGCGATCCGTTCAGCGAAATTGACTTCGGCTCGACCTTCGAAGAATACCTGGACCCAGGTTACCGAACCCGCGAAATGGAAGTCGGCGACGACAAACCTTCCTTCGAACAGTTCCTTTCTTCGGAAACAAATCTGTCCGAATATCTGAACTGGCAATTGCGCTTGACGATCACGACTCCTGAAGTCCGCGCCGCAGCCGAAGCGATCATCGGAAATCTGAACGACGACGGTTATCTGGATTCGCCGCTTGAAGAGATCGCTCAGTTTGGCGATTGGCCGATGGAAACGATGGAGAAAGCGCTGTCAATCGTCCAGCAGCTTGATCCGACCGGGGTCGGCGCCCGAAACATGCCCGAATGCCTGCTGCTTCAATTGAATTATCACGGTTACGGCGACCGGCTGGCGGCGACGCTGATCCGCGACCATTTCCATAAGCTGCAACATCACAAATGGCCGGAAGTGGCCAAAGAACTTGGCGTGTCGGTTGAACAGGTCGCTCAGGAAATGAAACTGGTTCGCCAGCTTGAGCCAAAGCCCGGTCGCAAATATGCGCCGCCTTCGACTCATTACATCGAACCGGAGGTTTACATCGAAAAGATGGATGACGATTACGTCATACGTTTCAACGATGACGGCCTGCCGATGCTTCGCATCAATCGCCAATACCGGCAGATGATGGAAAACAAGGATACGTCGAAAGAGACGCGCGATTACATCAAGGATCGTGTCCGTTCGGCGATTGACCTGCTGAAAAACATCGAGCATCGCAAACAGACCATTTACAAAGTCTGCGAACGGATTGTCGAACGCCAGCGCGATTTTCTGGACAAAGGCATCGAACATATCAAGC
>CAYRQB010000264.1:0-8471 GCA_964426025.1 uncultured Heliomicrobium sp. | reverse complement strand
AGCGAGCAATGATCAGAGTGAAGCACTGTCTGCCGGAACGCGGACGTCTTCGTCCGCCCGTCAAAAAATCACTTTTGCGGGAACTGATCCGGATTATCAGTGAACAGGGCATCCACTCCCAGCACGTACAAAAAGTGGTTCATCTCTTCGCGCACGTCTTTGAATTTGCCAGTAAGCCCTGATCGAAAAGTGTAAGGCGTGACCGTCAAACCCGCCGAGTGCGCCCATTCGACAATCTTCGGTTCGCGTTCGATCAATATTTTGCTGGGGCCGATGCCGTCGGCGAAACCTTTGACCTTCTTCAATCCATCCGCCGTCAGCCATTGCTTTTGCGGATCGCCGCCAATCAGAAATGTCAGCGTCAGTTTTGTTTTGTAAACATCGCGCAGTTTGCGCAAGCTTTCGGCGCTGAATGATTGAATGATGATCGGCGTTTTCTGATCGGCCAAAGGTTTGTCCAGCTTGTTCTTTTTTAGCGATTCGACCAGCAGCTTTTCCATGTCGAAACCGCGCCGGCCATAAACTTCGGGCGCTTTGGTTTCGGGATACAAACCGGCTTTGCCGCGAACCAGATCAATCGCTTCCTGCCAGGTTGGGATGCGCTCGCCTTTGAACTTTTCGCCTTTCCACGAACCGGCGTCCAACCGTTTGATTTCGGCCAAGGTGAAATCCGAAACGTACCAATGTTTCGCGGGCTGGCTGTTTGAAGCCTGATCTTCGCTGAGGTCTGTGCGGAAACGGTCAGGGAAAACAACTTCGACATCGGTCGTGCGTTCCAGCGTCAGGTCGTGCAAACAAACCAGCACGCCGTCTTTGGTGATTTGCAAATCCTGTTCGACGAAATCGGCTTTCTGTTCGATGGCCAGCCGGTAAGCCGCCAGCGTATGTTCGGGCGCGTACGACGACGCTCCGCGATGAGCGACCAGAATCTTTTTGCCCGTTTGAGCAACCGAACCAACAAGAGCCAGCAAAGTCAGCATACCTGCGCCAAAGATTGCGAATAGAAAGCGACGATTGGATTTGAGCATATTTCTTCCTTTGATGATTTCGGGGAAACCGACACGACAATGAGAAGCATGTGAGCGGCTGCAACTTTAGCCGAAAAATCTTCCCGCAGCCAAACTTTGCCGCTTGGTGGCGCAACAGTTTGTGATATTGTTTCTCTCTCGAATACAACCAAGCTGAGTAGTAGAAAGAGCAGTGCGATGAATAACGGGATCGTCATTCGACTTGCAGGCGTCGAACAGCCAGCCACACAAATCTTCCATCAGGATGTCATCACCATTGGCACCGCGCCGGATTGCGACATCATCGTCAATTCGGACAATGCCTCTTTGCCGCCGGAAGTCGTGTTATTGACCTTGCGGCGTCGCGATGGAGCTTACCGGCTGACGACGGTCGAACCGATGGCCGGAATCACTCGCGATGGCGAAGCGATTGCCGTCGGCGAACTGGTTGATGACGGCGACACCTTTTATTTCGGCGCAAGCGGCATCCGGTTACGATTCTTTTCCCTGACCGAAGCCGAAACCATCACCGAATCGCTGCGCTTGGGCAGCGCGGTTCTGGCTACGGCGCAAAACTCCGGCACAAGCGTCACTGAAACTTCTCGCCGAAAACGGTTGATGCCGCGTACTGATGTCGCGCTGGTTTTCGTCAAACAACTGCTGCGCGAACTGGTCAACGAAATTCCTCGTCGTGTGCTTTACGCAATCGTCGGAGCTGCGGCCTTCATTCTGCTGACAATCATCTATTTCAACACTCTGGGTTTTCTGGAAGGCCGACGCAACAACAAAGCCATCAGCGAACTGAAAGACACAGTCAGCGCCACGCGAACTGAGATTGACAAGATTCGCGAAGACATCCGACTCGCTCGCGAACAGCAGTTGTTGTTGCAACAATCGCTGTCGCTGCCCGAAACCGTCGTCAACACGTATGGACAAGGCGTCTGCCTGATTTACGGCGTCTACAGTTTCGTTGATCCGCGCGTTGGCCGCGAAGTCAGATTCAAGGAACCGAGCGCTGTTGATAATCCAATCGGCCCGGACGGAACCATCAATCTGAGCGTTGACGGCAATGGCCGCATTTACGAAGTCGAATTTATGGGAACGGGTTTTCTGGCCGACAAAGGTTTGATCCTGACCAATCGCCACGTTGTCCAGGCTTGGGAAGAAGACGATCTGGCCAGTCTGATTCGCATGCGCGGCTTTCGCCCGAAGCTGAAAGACCTGCTGGCTTATTTCCCGCAAACATCGCAACCGTTTTCTCTGCGCCCGCTGGAGATGTTGCAGGATCAGGATGTCGCGCTTTGTTCGTTTGAACAGGGCGATGCAACTCTGCCAGTTTTGCCGTTGGACGAAACAAGCGAAACCATCGCCAGCGGCCAACCCGTCGTCCTGCTCGGTTATCCGGCTGGATTGGAAGGATTGAAAGCGCGCATGGATAAGATCAATCGCTCAGGTTATCTGCGAATGGGCAACGTGCCTTATCGCACTCAACTGAACGAACTGGCAGCAACCAGCAAAATCCGTCCGCAATCCACTCAAGGCCATATCAGCGATGTCAGCCCGCAACTGGTCTATGACGCTCGCACCGACGAAGGCGGATCGGGCGGCCCCGTCTTCGGAGCCAACGGCAAAGTCATCGGCATCAATCAGGCTATCCTGCTCAGCACTCAAGCGACAACCAATTTCGGCGTCCCCATCCGTTACGGAGTTGAACTGGTCAACAAACATAAACAGGCTTCAACCTTGCCTTCACCATCTGCAGCCAATCAGTAAATATTGATCCTGGCCAATAAAACATTGTTCATTAACTGAGTTGGTCGTATACTCCGCCTGCCATTTTTCAGATCAAATAGTTGTTCACAAGCCGTTACTTTTTGTTAGGAGTGTATCAGCCATGACTCAGCAGTTAAAAAATTCATCCACTTCAATAGTACACAGAAAATACCTTTCGACAGGTTTCAAACATTTGGACGATTTGTTGGGAGGCACTGGTTTTTTGCGTGAATCCGTAATTTTAGTTCGTGGAGAGCCTGGGACTGGAAAAACCTCGCTTGCATTGCAAATCGCCCGAAATGCAATTAAAAATTTTGACCACTACCTTGTCTTTGTCTGTGCGGAAGACAAACCAGAGATTTCATTGAATCAGATCACTGAATCTTATTGGAACCAAGACTATAAGACTTACCTGGGTAACCAGGAAAGATGGCAGGCGCTCGATATTGAGTTACTAACAGATAGCTGGAACAGCCTTCCTGACGCAGCCGCCGAAGAAATCAAAAAAGACAATAAAACTATCTGGAGCCTTATTGGATTCCGATCATCAGATGAAGCGACCAAAGAAAACCTGACCAGGAAAAAACTAAGAGAACTTGGCCAGGAAGAAATAGATAAAATGAGGATGGAAGACCTTCTGGGAAGCCTGTGGAAATGGTTTATGCCCGAACAAGAAAAGCCTTTGCTGGTTGTCATTGACAGCCTTAGTGCATTGATTTACTGGGCACAAAGACACTTCAGGGCTTATGATGAAAGATATATGTTGCTGGCTATCATTCGTTCGTTTGAAAAAAGGTGGGATCAGATGATAACGAAGCCCACAGTGATCTTTACAGCAGAAGACGCTGAAACTCTACACAGCAAAACTGCCGAAAGTTACATCGCCGATGTAGTCATTCAACTGCGGCGGGAAACCGTTACTCATTCAATCCCAATTACAGCCAAAAAGTCCGCTGATTGGCAGGAAGACTTGTTATTTTGTCGAGTAATGAAGGGACGCGGATTGCCCACACAACGCCGCTCCTGTTGCTATGAATTCGTCAAAGAACCGGACAATAGAGATAAAAATGGCATTGATTTCTTTCCAACATACGCTGCACAAGGACTGATTTCTTTATTCCACGAAAACCAACCTCAATTCGAGGTAATTCAGAACCTGAGAAAAGTTGATATGCCATCCTCATACCCCGGAGTTATCGTTCAAGAATTTACTCTATCTGGGTTGCAGAGGATGTTTGCGGTACGCAGGTATGAAAGAAAGATACCTCCTCGCCATCCGATGTTACTTTCTCATGTCGACGAATACTGGGTTGAAGTCCTTAAAGAAGCTGGACTGCTTTACCCTATATCTCAAGAAGCGCTCCGACTTTATTCGTTACCGTTATCTGAAGATAACAAGGTAATCTGGGAATTAAGAGAGACAAAGGAGAAAACTTATCTGGATAAAGGTAAATTTCTCGCTGTACCACAAATGGGCAATGTCGGAATGATGGTCTACCGCAAAGACCTGCTCAGATCAATTGGGGTTGAAGAGCCGCCGGAGACTTGGGAAGAGTTGGAAAGTATTTGCAAAGAGTTACAAACTTCGGATATGCCTCACCCATTGCTACTTGAAACTCAGACTTATGACACTCTTTTGGTCACGGCGCTCGAGTTGGGTTGGGGACACGGATCGTTTTGGTCAACCAAACGCGATGAAAAAAACAAAGAGAAACTCCTTATCAAACTTGATCCCGGCAACGCAGCCTGTTTCGATGATTTCGTCCTGTCAATTGAGAGATTGCGTCGTTGGATTCACGAAGACAAAATAGTTCCACCGCATTCCAGTGTGGATCCGGTCAAACATCCAAAGACAGATTGGGCTTTTGCACGCCATTGGTATTCAACTTGGGTAGATTACAGAACACGACCAGGCAAGCAAAAGAATAGCCTGATGGCTCAAATAAAAGAGGGAGCCGAATTTGGAATCGCGAAAATTCCTATATCCAAAGAGTACCTCAAAAGACAAAATAGTGTTACACCCAAACACCATTCCAGTTCCGGCGAATGGTACTTGGTTATCCAGGCTAACTCAGAAAACGTGGAGTTGGGGATTGACCTGATTAATAACTTGATGTCTTCAAGGAAGGTTACCGAGCGGGCATTATCCGGGGTTGAGTTGCCTATTCTGGAGAAGTTCTATGAAGCTTATGGTTCGGTTTCTTGCTTTGGCACAGACAAAACATTTAACCAAATGCGTGAGATGTTTGCGGCAGATGCCCGCAGTAGAACAAAGTTTGACGAATATAGAAAGGTTGGCCGAGTGCTTTATGGTGTTTTACAAGCCGTAGTAACCAATGAAGCAGTCAATGTCGAGAAATTATTATTCGAGGCATTCAGAAGACTAGACCCTGATTTCAAGTGTTAGGATCAAAGACGTCTTTAACTTCGGATTTGCTTTCCACCATCTTCCTCAATTTCCAAACCCGGATAAGATTCCGCGGCGATAAACTTGTGGGATTGAGCTTCCTCAGCAGATCGAATGGTCGCCGCAGGTAATTCCAGTAAACACTTCCCTGCCCCGACTGGCCGTAAATTTGTTCCAGATGCTCTCGCGAAGTGAATAGCATCGAAAACAGATTGCCGAGCCTGGCAAATGGGTGACGGCCAAAATCCAGGTATTCAAACAATCGCGCGGCGTCAATCAAACCTTGCGTCTCTTCCGTCAAAGCAGTTTCCATCAGCAAAGCCATTTGATTGTCGCTGAGAACTTCGCCCAATTCTTCCAGCGAAGCGTCAGCCAACAGGTTCAACAATTGATCGGCCAGCATTGCCGCTCCGCCAAAACCGAATTCTGTCGCTTGCCGAATCATCGCTTCGCGCGCCACAGCTTCGCGGGCGAAGATGAAATACAGGTCGGCGGCGGTTCGCAAAATCGCTTTTGTTGTTTGCAGATCAACCAGCGTGTGATGCACCAGATGGAAAGCCAGATCGGATGGCGAAGGCAGTAACAACTCACTTCCTGAAACAGAAACGGCGACGGCTCGGTTGCGGACTTCGTCGAAGTTGAAATCACGATCGCGCCGGGCGAACTGAAACGCGCGGTGATGAAGTTCCAGAATCAATCCATTCGTTCCGCGCCGAGGCCAAAGATGATTGATGTCGTTGGCCAACCGCTGGCGAGGCCGCGCAGAACGCTTTCCAGGCAGGTGTTCGTAACCTAGCGAGGCGACAATCTGATCGGCCTGATCCAACTTTTCCGGCTCGACCAGCAAATCAATATCCAGCGCCGTGCGCAGTCCGGCCAGCGGATAATAACCGCCCAGCATCAGCGCCGCACCTTTCAATGGAATCGCCGTGATGCTTTCAGCTTTCAAAGCAAGTATCAATCGCGACGCTTCATTGACATAAGCCAGGTGGCGAGCAGCCCAGGTTTGACTGATAGCGCGAAGTTGTTCGCGCTGTTCCGCCGGAACTGATTCCAGCAAACCCCATTGCGCCAGGTTGAATCGCAACAAAGAAGCTATGCTGTAAAAATCGGCTCGGCGAATTGCTTCCGGCCAGTCAAGTTCAGACTCGGAAGCCGACAATTGCCGCAACCGTTTGACGCTGGCTTCGGTTGGCAGCAATCCACTCAACAACAATTTGTCCGTGTTGCTTAGTTGCACAAAAGATGGAACGCGGACGTTCTCGTCCGCAGGCTGACGCGCGGAGGAGAACGTCCGCGCATCATTCATATTCATAGCGCTGCGGGCAGGAATTGCAATTTGCAGCCTGGAATGCGGACGGAAACGTCCGCATTCCAGCTAAACTTCCAGCCCGACGGCGCGCATCAATTCCAGCGCGTTGCTGCGCTCGACGACTCCGGGACGCATACGATAATCGAAAATCATCCGGCCATCTTCCAGCCGGTCTTCGAAGTGAACGTTTTCGCCGCGATTGCCCAAAGTTTCGGCAATTCGCGTCAAAGCCAGATCGTGAGTCGTGACCAGACCTATGGCTCCGCGTTCGACTAAACCTCTCACGACGGCTTCAGCGCCGATTCGCCGGTCGTGCGAATTCGTTCCGCTCAAAATTTCGTCCAGCAAAAACAACAGCGGCAATTCGCCTTTGGTCAACTCGACGATCTGTTTCAATCGAGTGATTTCGGCGTAAAAACGCGAAGCTCCGGTTTGCAGCGAATCCAGAATATGAATCGAAGCGCCAACGGCCAGCGGCGAAATTCGCAATCGGCGCGCGCAAACCGTAGCGCCAGCCAAAGCCAGAACCACATTGACGCCGACCGTTCGCATCAAAGTGCTTTTGCCAGACATATTCGATCCGCTGACAATCAGCAACCGACGTTCATCGCCAAGTCTGACATCGTTGCGAACGCAGCGCGATTCCGGCAACAAAGGATGACCCAGAGCTTCGCCGTCAAAGCAGGTTTCGTTTTCGACGATTTCAGGAAAAGGATTTTGCGGACGTTCGAACGCGAAATTAGCCAGCGCATTCAAGGCTTCGATTTCGCCGACAGCATTAAGCCATTCGGAAATGTGCGCTCCAGAAGTTTGCCGCCAACGTTCGACGCCAAACGCCACCTGCGCCGGCAGAAGCAGCAGAAAAGCAATCGGCGCGAAGAACTGATTTTTAGTCCAACCGAGAATTTCCACCAGACGGTGCAATTTGGCTATCTGCTTCGATGGCGGCAATCCTTCGGTATCGAGCCTGGCGCGAAGCCCCGCAAGTTTCGGCGAAGCAAACGGCTCGCGTTCCAATCGCGCCATAATTTCGGCCAGCAAATCCAAATCGCGGACAGGACGTTCGACCGCGGAAATCACTTCGGCCACTTGCTGGCGATAACGACCATAAAACAGCAGCAGAAATAAAATTGCGACCAGCGCTGGCAATCTGTAACCAAAGGCTATCCAACCCGCGACTGTTCCGACCGCCAGCAATCCGGTGATCGCCGCAACAGCAATCAGAACTCCGATTTGCGCCGCAGCAAAAACCGGTTTGGATTTTCCCCAGGCTTCGATTTCTTCTGTGTGAACTCCAGCGCGAACTTCCGCGCCGAGCAACGCCAGGTCTTCGCGCAAATCCAACCGCGAGCGCAATTCTTCAATCGCCGATTGGCGAGCGCGAATTTCGTCAACCGCTGCCGGAGCTTTCAACCAATTCGCCAGCTTTTCTTCACCGGATCGAGTTCGCGCAGTTGAAAGCAATTCAAACAACGATCCTTTGCCGAACAAATCCATGTCTTCGGCATAAAGGTGAGAACTGTCGGCAAACTGTTCGCCGGTTTCGCCCGTCCCGATCCAGTTGTCATCCAACCGCGCCAGACCGCGCTCGTAAAACTTCACCGAACGCGTGAGGCGTTCGACTTCGCGGAGCACGCCTTGATGCACAACCATCAGCGCGATGAAAGCAATGATCGGCAATGCGATCCACCACCACGAAATGTGATCGTCGAAAGCCAGCACAGCCATGACAGCAATGACGCCGAACAGAATCCGCCGCGCAATCCAGATGCTGCGGCTGCGGCGCTGTTCGGCAATGAGCGTCGTGCGCCGCGCTTCCAACCTTTGCGTATATTCAATTCGAGGATCGTTCAAAAGCTTTTCCAGGTTTCCTTCCGTCATTTCTTCGGCAAAGCGTAGGCCACGTAGCTGCCGCCCGATGCCGAGCCTTTGCCGCCTCCGCAGGCGATGACTATGAATTGGCGTCCGCCAG
>CAYRQB010000263.1:0-8495 GCA_964426025.1 uncultured Heliomicrobium sp. | reverse complement strand
CATCGAACCGCCCTGCACGGCTCCGGCGCCGACGATGGTGTGAATTTCGTCAATGAACAGAATCACGCCCGGTTTTTTCTTCAGCGCGGTGATGACTGCTTTCAGCCGTTGTTCGAATTCGCCGCGGTATCGCGTTCCGGCCAGCAGCGCGCCCATATCCAGCGCGTAAATCTCCACGTCTTTCAAAACTTCGGGGACTTCGTCGTTGTGAACTTTCAGCGCCAGTCCTTCGGCGATGGCGGTTTTGCCTACGCCGGGATCGCCCAGATAAAGCGGATTGTTTTTCCTTCGTCGGCACAGAACCTGAATCGTTCGTTCCAATTCCATCTGGCGGCCAATCAACGGATCAATCCGGCCTTCGGCGGCGCGTTCGATCAGGTTGGAAGTGAATGCGGCCAGCGGGTCGCGAACGCGCTGCGGTTCCTGGTCATCGTCATCGTCGCCGCCGAATGGAATCTCTTCGCCTTCGCCGTCAACTTTTGAAATGCCGTGCGAGATGTAATTCAGGATGTCAATTTTGGTGATGCCCTGTTTTTCCATCAGGTACTTGGCTTGCGAATGATGTTCTTCAAACAACGAAGCCAGAATGTTGCCGCCGTCAATCTGTTCCTGGCCGGAAGATTGAGCCTGCATCACCGCGCGGTCAATGACGCGTTCGAAAGCGGCTGTCTGTTCGGGGTAACGGTCAACCCCGCGCGGCAACGGAGTGGTCGTGTCCTTGAAAAAATCTTCCAGGTCGCGACGCAGCAAATCAACATCGCCCCCGCAATTGAAAATCACATCGCTGGCCGTCTGGTCGTGAGTCATCGCAAACAGCAGATGTTCCAGCGTCAGAAATTCATGTCGGCGTTTGATCGCTTCGTTGGCAGCGAGATTCAGTGTGGCTTGAAGTTCTCTGGTAATCATAACTTTCGTTGTTCGGTCTTCGGTCGCAAATATCCGTTTGAAACCGAAGAAGCATTTCATTCTTCTTCCAGGGTGCAAAGCAGCGGGTAATCGTTTTCCTGAGCAAGCGTGATGACTTTCGCCGCTTTGGTTTCGGCGATTTCAAAAGTGTAAACGCCCGCAACGCCCATCCCTTGATTGTGGACTTGCAGCATGATGCGAATCGCGTCGTTTTCGGAATGATGAAAAACGTTCATCAGCACGTAAACGACGAATTCCATCGTCGTGTAATTGTCGTTGTGCAACAGCACCTTGTACAGCGGAGGCTTCTGCAGCTTCTGCTGGTTTTCGGTCAAAACATCAGCGCCGTGTTGTGGATCGTGATTCGGCATTGTTCAGTTCGGAAATATTTTCATCAAACCAAAATCATTGCGAAACCGAAAGGCCAGTGTCGCAGCCAGATGCTAGCAAATTTTGAGCGTCAGGCAACTGCCCGGACTCATTGCCTCCCATCTTTTATCGCGCCGGAGTTTTTGTCCGGCTTTTTTGTCTCGCCGGGCTTTTCCTCTATTTGCGAATCCGGCTGTTTCATTCTGTTTTTCAACTCCTTGAATTCCGGCGACGCGGCCAGCGGTTGCAGGTCAGGTTCGGTGTCGTCAAAGAAAACCGGCGGTTCGGCGTCCAGCATCAATTTTAACGCGGCGATGGCTTCGCGTTTGCGACCAAGCTGCGCCAGCGAACAGGCGCGTTCGAAGTGAATGTAGGTTGCCGAATCGTCGAGCATCAATCCTTTGTTTGCGGCGGAAAGCGCTTCGGTAAAACGTCGCTGTTGGCGATAAAGCCGCGACAGCGTTTCGTAATCTTCGGCTTCGGCTTCGATGGTGATGGCGCGCGTGATGGATTTGATCGCTTCGCCGATCTTGTTTTGCGATTCCTGCAATTCGGCCAGCAGCGCCAACGCGGTTTTGCTGGCGGCGATTTCTTTCGGAAAAGCCAGCAACAACTCTTCCCTGATTTTGGCCGAATCGGGGTCAAAGCCTTCTTCGTCGTCCAGGTAAGCGAAGGCTTCGTCTGTGTCCGGCGAAGCTTTGAGCATTACGGCAAAAGCTGTTTTGGCTTTCGCCAGTTCTTCGCGGTCGAGCAGCGAAGTCACCAGCGCGGCGTGATGTTCCAGATACGTGCCGTCGCGTTCAATCGCCGCGCGGTAAGCTTTTTCGGCTTCGTCGTATTTTTCCATTTGCTCGAAAGCCTGAGCCAGATCGCGCCAGACACGCGGATCGTCCGGAACAAGTTCGGCGTAACGCTTTAACGCCGCGACGGCCTGCTCGGCGTCTTTGCTGAGCGGCGAAAGAGCTTCGTCGCCGAAGGTGTAAAGCAACTCGCGTCCGAGCGCCAGATGCGCCTGAGCGAAATCCGGCCATCGCGCCGTTATCTGCTTCAACAACTCGACGGCGCGATCAACCGTTGGTTCGGTCGGCGCGGGCTGAATCGTTTGCGGCTGGCTGTCGGTCTTGTCTTTGTTTTCCTGAATCTCTTTCAGCCTGTCGAAAAGCTCTTTGTTTCTCTCTTCGCTTTGTTGCGAATCCAGAACGCGGGCTTTCAGCAGCAACAGTTCGGGCTTTTCGCCTTCGATGGCGATCAGCCGGTCAATATGCTTCATCGCTGTTTCGATGGAAGTTTCAAAGATTCGCCCGCGCCTGGTTTGCGGTTGCAGAGCGCCCAACAAAGCGTCGGAAAATTCCGGCAGAGCGTCGTCAACGATTTCATGTTCGGTGATGAACCATGCTCCGTCGCGTTGGCTGACGGTCAAACGCAACAACACATCGCCGCGCAATATCGTCAGCGCCGTGCGATTGTCTTTGCTTTCCCGGCGAAGCACGCGAACCGGTTCGGCCAGATCGGGGTCCCAGGTTTCCCACATTTCGTTGACCGTGCGCTCGAAAGCTTTGATGACAGCCGCGCGCTGTTTTTCGTTCAATTGTTCCCAGCGGTCAGCGCCTAAAGTCTGTTCAACCGTCAGCGACAGATCGAAAGCCAGATCGCGCGTCGCTTCGTCCAGGCTGAATTCCTTGACCAGCCGAATCGGGTCACGCTGGAAATCGGCCACGGTGTGCCGCGCGGAAGTGATTTCCAACTCGATCTGATTGAGCATCGCGTAGCTGGTGAAAGCGTCGCCGTCGAATCGCAAATGCGTCGCGTCAACGTGATCCATCAATCCCCAGGTCGGATCAAGCTCCACCCATTTGCCCAGATAAACTTCGACCCAGGCGTGAGCGCCGAACGATCCGCCGCTCAGCGCCGCTCCGGTGACGACGCGCGCGGGCAATCCCAAGGCGCGAGCCAGCGCGACGTACAGTTCAGAATGTTCCAGGCAATCGGCTTCGCGCGAAGCCAGCGTGTCAACCGCATCGCTTTCGACTTTTTTCCATTTCAGGTTTCGGTAAGTCCATTCGCCGATTTTGCGCGCGACGCTGCGTCCGTCTTTGTCGTCGCCCGCAATCTGTTTGGCCAGCGTGACAATCTGCGGAGCTTCGGAATTGATCTGCGCTGTGGGAGCCAGAAACTGCGCGAACTCAGCGCCGGTCACGGGCAATATGACGGTCAGCTTGTCGGGAATATTTCTGGCGGCGGTGGTCACGACGATGCCGGATTCATTGCCGGATTCGATGCGCTGGAAAGGGAATTTGCTCAAATCCTGACTGACGCGCGGAGCGACGCCCGGGCGTTTGGCAGTCACGCGCAAAGTCATGGCTTCGACGCGCGGCGATTCGATGATCCTTAAACCTTTCGGCGCGATGATGGCGTTGGCTACGTCGAAATCGCCCGTCCGCCCGGCCAGATCGCCCACCGAATAACGGCCTTCGCGGTCGAATGAAACCGACAGATGCCCGCGCAACCCGTCTTTTTCAAGCGTGACGAACATGCGCTGACTGTGAAAGGCGTGAACCAGCGCGCTGACAAACGGCAACAATTGCGGCGATTCGCTTTCGCTTAAAACTTTTGACGCTTCTTCAAACGCCGCTTCCAGATTGTAAGTGGCAAACAGAGCCAGATTGCCCGGAACGTTTTCCAGCGAGCGGGTGTAATCGCGCGACGACGCAAACTTCTCTTTCGATTCCAAAGCCTTCAGCGTTTCGACGCTGTCAGCCAGCAGGAAGTAATCGTTGGTTACGGCGGCATATGGCGAAGTATCGTCATCGCCGATCGCGACGATTGGCGAACCCAGCGCGGTCAGATCGGGCAATCGTTTGAACCCTGGGAAAAATTTGCCCGATCGCATGTCGTTGGCCAACGCGCCGCTTTTCAATTTGGCGGCGAAAACCATCGCCGGCCAATCGCCGCTGCCGAACAATGGTTTGAAGCTGATGATGGCTGCGGCGATTTCGCCGTGCATTTGCGGAGCGAGTTGTTTTTCTATGGCTTCGTCTATCTGTTTGCTGCGCGCGGCTCTGGCTTCGGCGGTTTCCTGTTTTGTGCCGAATGTGACTCTGGCCTTCGGCTTTGAGGTGGAACCGGCTTCCAGCTTTTTCACGACGCTGAGCATCTTCGCCGGATCAATCATCGCTCCGGCGTAAAGCAGAGTGGTTTGCGGCAACAGTTCGCGCGGAGCGGCCAGCGCGTCGGCTCTGAAAGTTTTGAAACTGCCTGTGAATTCGTTTTCGGCCAGACCGATGTCGAAAGCGGTTTCCCACGAAGTCGGCGAAATTCGCAAAGCGCCGCTTTCCACGCCGAAGGCTTTCAGAATCGGCGTGATCAAATCGTCTTCGCCCAAATCAGCCGAATCGAAAGCCGGTTCGAGCAGCGACGGCAGATCGCTGAAAAAGACAATCTCTCCCTGCTGTCGGCTGGCTTTGGCAAATGCTTCGCTTTGAGCGATTGACGTTTGGCCGTTGAAAGCAGTCGCAATCACATCTGTCATCGCAGCCTTTGACGAAGCGATGACGGCGGTGTCGTTCAGATAAGCCAGATATGTAACTTCGCGATGGACTTTGCCTGATTGCGTGATCGTCGCTTTGTCGAAAACCAGGACGGGCAAATCGCCGATCTTTTCCTGTCGCAAGCAGGGGAAGGGCGTCAGCGAAGGCATGGCCGGACGCGATGCTGAAGTGACTTTGCCGGCCAGCGCGCCGCGCGATTCTTCGGAAGTTATGACGGCTGCAAGCACAGGAGCCGCAGCCGGAATCAATCCCGCAAATCGCGAAAGAACAGCAGTGATCGTCGAGAACGAATTCAAATCGCCTAGCTGTTCCTGAAAGGTAGCGACGGTTCGTTCAAATCGCGCGCGATCCGTCACTCGCATGACGACGGCGCTGTGAATCGTCGCGTCCTTCTTTTCGCCGCTTGCGGATTCAGCCGCCCAACTCGCCAATGCCATAGGCGATTTCAAATCAATGCCCGTCGCTTTCACAGCGTCGCCGGTGGCGTTGACGCCTGTCTTGTCGGCCAGAGTGGTTTTCAACAATTTCAAAATCAGCGCGAATGTCATCTGATCGCGCACGGTTGCCATTTGCACGCCAGACAGCGCTGCGTCCAACTTTTCCATCGTCGCGGCGAAATTTGGCGCCATCACGTAGCTGATCGTTTTTTTCGGGAAGAGCGACGCTCCGGTTGTCGGTGCGGCGGGCAATTTGGCAGCGTCGAAAGTCGGAGGTTGAGTCGCGTTGGCCGAAAGCTCGCTCAGCCAGTTTTTGGCCCAATCGGAAACATCCGTTGGGTCTTTGCCGATTTCGGCGATCAGCGCGCGTCGAGCGGCTTCGTCTTTGGCGTTGTTCCAACGGTCGCGAAAACCGATCTTGCCGTTGGCGACGTCCAGTTCGTAGCGAATCACATTCAGCCGAACGTCTTCCGGCATGCTTTTCAGCGCAACGGGCGCAATCAGCGCCAGCGATTCGGTCGAATCATCCTGACCGTCAGCCTGTTTGTCTGTTTGGTTGCCGGGCGATTGTGATGACTTGCGTTTGCTTGTCCCGCTTTTTCTGTCGCGAGTCTGTTTGGCTTTGCCGAGCGCGGCAAGTCGCGCGTCAATTTCAGCTATGCGTTTGTCCAGTTCGGGTTTGAAGCTGACAGTTGCAATTTCGCCAAGCGCGCGCACCGCCCAGGATTCGGATTCGCCGCGCAGCATGCCAATCAGTTCCGCCGCTGCGTCTGTCGGGCGATGGCGCTGCAAAACGGCCAGCGTGGAGTATCTGACGGCCAGATCGGACGACGACAGAAGTTTGGAATAAGGAAGCGGCTGATCGAACTGCGGCAAAGCCAGCGCCAGTTGCAATGCCGCCAGATGATGTTTGCTGTTTTCGTCGCGCGATAATTCCGCGATCCATTCGCGCGAAACCTGCCCGCCGAAAGCCAGTCCCGCGCGAACGATTGCCGAAGGCGTTTCAGCCAGCGAAGCCAAAGCTTTTTTGATTGCCGTTTGCCCGGCGGCTCCGCGCGAAGCCAGGTTTTTAGCCGCAGTCGTGCCGACCAGAACGTCTTTGTCCGTCAAAGCCCAAATCAACGCGTCAATCGCCAAACCGTCCTGCCGTGACCGGCCAAGCGCTGTGATCGCCGCCAATCGGATTTGCGGATCGGCGTCGGTCGCCAGGTCGAAAGCGAGAGCAGGGGATTGTCCGAATAAATCCATCAACCGCGTCACGGTTTCATCCAGCGATTGCCGCGCGCTTCGCAGATCGTCGGCGATCATTGCCGCGATGATTTCATTGGTGGCGGATTGATTTCCAGAGGCGAATTTCGAGCGCAGGTTTTCAAAATCTTCGTTCCAATGTCCGGCAGCGCCGATTCGGACGGACATCACAATCCGTTTCAAAACCGGTTCGTGCTTTTCCAACTCTTCCGGCGCGACCGACAGCACGAAGCCGTAAGCTTGTGGTCCGACGGCAGTCAGCCACATTGTTTGATGAGCCGTGCCGCCCGGCGTTTCAACGTCATAGGAAAGCTCGCGCCATTCAATGCCGTTGAGCATTTCACGCCTGACCGTCACCGAATCCTGATCAACAGGCTGATTGCGCAATCCCTGCAAAGCTCCGCTGGCGTAATTGGCCACGCCGTAACCGTCCGGGATGTCATCTGTCAGCACGAACAGATTGACTCCCTGCGGCGCCGGTTTGAAGATGCGATTGCCGCCGGATTCCGGGTGTTCTTTCCAATCAGCCGGATGCCAGAATGAAAATCCTTTTTGCCGATCAACAAAGCGAACGAACTCGCCTTCGGGAAGTTTGTAGCTTTCCCATTGAGAAGCGCGTTGCGCGCGATCATCTTCCTGGGCAATGGCAGAAATCGCCAATGTGGCAAACATCATCAACAGAAAAATGATTTGGCGGGGCAGAAGAGAAAACGGGTTGGTTGAACCTGCTATGCGCATAATCCTTACCTCACTGAGTTGCGAAAGACGGCTGAGAAACTGCGGCGGCCAGGAGCGAAAAGCCTTTGGCGCTGTGTTCAAACCGAGGTTGGGGAATTCAAGACAGGCTATTGTTTGAAACAGCGGTTCATCAGTTTCAGCGCAAACAGCGCGCCGTTGCATCCTGAGACAAAACAACATCTCGCATAATCGAAATCCGCTAGGGAGGGCGGATGATAACAGAAGAAGCAAAAGTTGTTTAATGGTTCGGCGCAAAACGAAACTGGCGATGACGCCCATCGGACGCCATCGCCAGTTTGAGTTTCCAGCCTGATTTGGCAGCGGAAAGTTTAGAACTCGCCCATGCCGCCGCCCGGAGGCATGGCAGGAGCTTTCTTCTCTTCCGGCAATTCCGAAATCAGAGCTTCGGTCGTCAGCATCAGACCGGCGATTGACGAAGCGTTCTGCAGCGCCGTGCGGGCGACCTTGGCCGGATCAATGACTCCGGCTTTGACCAGGTCTTCAAACACTTCGGTTGCCGCGTTGAAGCCGAAGTTGTTGTTCTTTTCGCTCTTGACGCGCTCGACGATCACAGCGCCTTCCTTGCCTGCGTTTTCGGCAATTTTGCGCAGCGGTTCTTCCAACGCGCGTTTGACGATGTTGACGCCAATCTGCTCGTCTTCGTCTTCCAGCTTCAAGGATTCCAGAGCCTTCGCCGCGCGAACCAGAGTCACGCCGCCGCCCGGAACGATGCCTTCTTCGACCGCAGCGCGAGTGGCGTGCATGGCGTCTTCAACGCGAGCCTTCTTCTCTTTCAACTCGGTTTCGGTTGCCGCGCCGACTTTGATCACCGCAACACCGCCGACCAGTTTGGCCAGACGTTCTTGCAGTTTTTCGCGGTCGTAATCCGAAGTGGTTTCTTCGATCTGACGGCGGATGGTGGCAACTCGACCGGAAATGTCAGCGCCCTTGCCAGCGCCTTCGACGATGGTGGTATTGTCCTTGTCAACCGTGATCTTCTTGGCTTTGCCGAGGTCTTCCAGCTTGACGTTTTCCAGCTTGATGCCGAGGTCTTCGCTGATGACCTTGCCGCCGGTCAGGATGGCGATGTCTTCCAGCATGGCTTTGCGGCGATCACCGAAGCCCGGAGCCTTGACGGCACAGATGTGCAGAGTTCCGCGCAGCTTGTTGACGACCAGGGTCGCCAGGGCTTCGCCTTCGACGTCTTCGGCAACGATCAACAGCGGTTTGCCCATCTTGGCAACCTGTT
>CAYRQB010000262.1:0-8497 GCA_964426025.1 uncultured Heliomicrobium sp. | reverse complement strand
TGCTTTCCGTCCGGCGACCATTTGATGCCGCTCGGCGATTGCGTCAGATGAGTCAGTTGAGCGATTTCGCGCGTGTCCAGCCACATCACGTGAATCTGATTCGTGCCGTCGCGGTCAGACAGAAAAGCAATGCGCTTGCCGTCCGGCGACCAGACGGGCGAAGTGTCGTTGCGCGCTCCGCCGGTCAATTCACGGACGCGATTGCCGTCAACATCCACTATCCACAAATTGCTGCGGTACTGATCCTTGACTTTGTCCACCCAGGTGCGGGTGAAAATGATTTGTTTGCCGTCAGGAGAGATTTCCGGATTGCCCAGGCTTTCCATCTCCATGAAAGTTTCCTTGTCCAACAAACGAGGTTTTTGCTGAGCGGAAACCGATAAACCAAACAGGCCTACTGCGATCAGCAACAAGACACACAATCCAACTCTTCTCGACATAGTTTCCTCCGATCAAGCGTGATTTCAGGTTTTGAATTTTCAGAATTTGATCTCGAAAAGAAATTACGGATGACGCGGTTGAAAATAACTGCGTCATCCGTAATTTACAACGTGAATTTACGATTGCCGGTTACGGCAAATCTCATTGCGGTCATTTACAAACAGATCGGCCTGCCTTGTCGCCCGGGCCCGCTTACTTTTTGGCCAGTTTGCGAATATGTTGAACCACCGCGTTGATTTCCGCCGATTTCAGTTTGCCTTTCCAGGCGGGCATGAAATCGCCTTTGCCGTTGTTGATGTCGGCTTTGATCTTGGCGTCTGAGTGAGCTTTCTGCCAATTGGGATCGGTCATATCCTTGACGCCTTGCTTTTTGAATTTGTCCACGCCTTTGCCATCGGCTCCATGACATTTGGCGCATTTGGCTTCATATATTGCCTTGCCATCCTGAAAAGCCGCTGGCGTCGCGCTGTTGGCGAAGCCCGAACCGACCGACAGCGCAATTACCGCCGCCGCCAGTGCCATCGAGAAAATCGTCAATTTCACTTTGTTGATATTTTTCATTGCTGTTAAGTCTCCTCTACTTCAAAGCCGGAAAATTTCCGGGAATAAAAAGGGGTTATTTCAATTTTACCATCCAATCAACGATTGCTTTCTTATCTTCTTCAGAAAGATCGGGAAAACTTGGCGGCATGGGTTTTTCCAAACCGTAAGCTCGCGCGTCATCCATGATCTTCAACAAGTCCTCCGGCGTGCGCTGTGGTTTGGCGGCCATACCTGTCAGCGGAGGCCCCAGGTCGGGATCGCCTTCGCCTTTCGCGCCATGACAATCGGCGCAGGCTTCAATGTAAGCCGCCGGAGCCGCTCCCGCTCCGCCCGCTCCAGCGACGGCCATCGCTGTGGTTTCGCCAATTATTTGCGGCTGGAATGGCGCGCTGAAAAAGGCGTGCATTTCCTCTTCCTGCTTCTTCAACTTTTCGGCGAATTCAGGATTGTTTCTGTCCTGATGTTTGGCCAGAAAAATCAATCCCGTAGAACCTGCGATGATCAGGATCAAAGCCAGGCTGGCGATCGGTCGTTTGAACGGATTGCGCTCCGCTTTGCGATCAAAAAACGGCAACAGAAACAAAGCGCCGAAAACCGCTCCGGGCAGAATGACTGTCGGGATAATGACAAACTTGCCTGGAAACCATTTCAGCATTTGGAACAGCGGCATGAAATACCACGGCGGACGCGCCAGGTAATCCGACGAAGGATCGGCAACCGGACCAAGTTCGGCGGGCATCTTCAGCGCCAGATAAACCAGCGCAATGAAAACCACCAGCATCGCCACTGAATCCATGAAAACCTGCTTCGGAAAGAAGCGGTCAATTTTATGATTGTCGCGGTCGTGATAAGGACCAGCCGGACCGGCTTTTCTGAACAGCATGACGTGCAATCCGGCCAGCAAGGCCAAAGCCAGCGGCAACAGGAAGACGTGCGTGGTGAAAAAGCGCGACAGAGTCACCGTCGTCAGATCGGTTCCGCCCAGCATGATTTTCTGTTGAAGCGAACCGACGACCGGAATTTCTCCGGCGATGGAAGTTCCGACTTTCGTCCCGAAATACGCCGCTTGATCCCACGTCAGCAGATAGCCCGTGAAGCCGAAGGCGAAAATCAGCAGAAGCATGACAACGCCGACAACCCAGGTTAATTCGCGTTTCCCTTTGTAAGCTCCGTAAAGAAACGTCTGAGCCAGATGCAGCACGGCGATGATGATCATGGCGCTGGAACCGTAATGATGGATTCCGCGCAACAAGGCTCCGCCGGGAACGACTTTTTGAATGTAAGAAACGCTGGCGTGAGCGTGATCGGCACTGGGCACGTAATACAAAGTCATGACGATTCCGGTCACGACCTGCAATGCAAACAGGAAAAGCAACGCGCTGCCGAAAACATAAGCCCAACGCGCTCCGCCCGGAATCGGCTCGTTCAAAGCTTCGTCCGTCGCCGCTCTGATGCCTGTGCGTTCGTCCAGCCAATCCATCAACTGAGTAACTTTTGATTTGCTTTCGGCCATATCAGCTCAAGACCTCCTTTTGCGGAATGCCCTGTTTGAAATCCTGGTAGCGAACTTTCAACACATCGCCTTCGACCTTGTATTCCAGCGAATCCAGTCCGCGCGGAGTCGGTCCGCCCATGGAATTTCCGGCCACGTCCCATTTGCTGTCATGACAGGCGCAGATGAACACATCGTTTTTAGCGTTGACCGTGCAGCCCAGATGCGGACAAACAGCGGTGAAGACGGTGATCTGTTCGCCTTTTCTGATAACCCAAATCAGTTTCTGGGAATTGAACTTCCCCCAGCCGGCATCCTGCGAAACGATGACGTTGCGTTTGACCAGTTGGCCTTCGGGAATATCCGCAACCGAACCGACATCAGTCCAGGCTTCGGCTCCTCCGGCGGATAAAGCGGGTGCAATTGCGAATCGCCCTATTGTCACGCCCAGCACCGCCGAAATTCCTCCGGCGATCAATCCGGCAACCACTCCCAGAAAAGATCGCCTCTCGTTTTTATCTTCATTCTCTTCCATTGCGTTATGAGCTGCCATCAAATCTCCTTCCAAAAGTAGAACAGACTTTAGCCTGTTCGGGACGTGAACAGGCTAAAGCCCGTTCCACCTTTCATGCTTCAGCGCTTAGCCATAGCGACCTGAATGACCATCGTAAAAACAGATAGACCTCCGCACGCAGATTCCGAGTTCAATCAGTTAAATCCAAAACTGCTATTGAGCTATTTCTGAATGTTGGAAACTCTGTCGTAATTGAGTGACCGCAATTTTTATATTGGTGACGCAATTTTGCAAACTCAGTTCGGAGAATTTTTGCCGGATTCGGAAATTTGAATTGTTTTGGGCGAAATTTCTTTGCCGAAACCGTCGGTGTTATGGCGATTTCGGTGTCCGAAAACGGCGAGACAAGATTTCCAGTGACGGCTAAACTCTCGATTATGGTTATGAATCACGAAAGCTTTTATCAGGCAATCCTGACGCACGACGCGCGATTCGACGGAGCGTTTTTCGTCGGCGTTTCGTCAACCGGAATTTATTGTCGGACGGTCTGCACGGCCAAAACTCCGCGCAAGGAAAATTGCAGTTTCTTTTCCACCGCTGCCGCCGCCGAACAAGCAGGTTATCGTCCCTGTTTGCGTTGCCGACCGGAGCTTGCGCCCGGCAACGCCAGAATTGATTCCGCCAGCCGATTGGCCGCCGATGCGATAAATCGAATCGAAGACGGCGCGCTGATGGAAATGAGCCTGGAAGAATTGGCTGCCGAGATGGGAATCACCGATCGTCATCTCCGCCGCGTCATTCAAACCGAGTTCGGCGTTTCGCCAATTGAATTGGTTCAGACGCAACGCTTGCTGCTGGCCAAACGACTGCTGACAGACACCGCGTTGCCGATCACTGAAATTGCTTTTGCCAGCGGCTTCGCCAGCTTGCGGCGATTCAATGCGCTGTTCAAACAGCGTTACAGGTTGAATCCGACCGAACTGAGAAAGACCAGGCTTGACGCAACGGCCAACGAAACTTTGATCTGCGAACTCGCCTTTCGTCCGCCTTTCGATTGGCAATCGCTGCTGGATTATCTGAAAGCTCGCGCGCTTCGCGGAATTGAATCGGTCGAAGAAAACCGATACCTGCGAACCATTACGGTTGGGAAGCTGAGCGGTTGGATCGGGGTTGAAGCGTTAATGGAAAAATCCGTTCTCAAAGTCGAGCTTTCCACATCATTGGCAAAAGCCATGTTGCCAGTACTGGCCGGAGTCAAACGACTGTTCGATTTGAAAGCCGATCCGCTGCAAATCGCCGCTCAGCTTGGCGAACTGGCCTCGGCGAATCCGGGTTTGCGAATGCCCGGCGCATTCAACGGATTTGAAATCGCCGTGCGAGCGATTCTGGGTCAGCAAATTAGCGTGAAATCCGCAACGACGCTCGCCGGGCGATACGTTGCGTCGTTTGGCGAGCCGGTGGAAACACCGATTGCGGCGCTGACACATTTGTCGCCAGCGCCGCATCGCGTCGCCTCTGCTGACCTGTCAGAACTGACTTCCCTGGGAATCATCGCCACGCGAGCGAAATCCATTCAGGCTCTGGCGCGAGCGGTCGCTGACGGCAAGCTGAAACTTGAGCCGGGCGCAAATGTCGAACAAACGATGGAGTTGTTGAAAGAATTGCCCGGTGTCGGCGAATGGACTGCGCAATACATAGCCATGCGAGCTTTATGTTGGCCTGACGCTTTTCCGCACACAGACCTGGGAATTTACAAGGCGCTGGGCACAAACAAACCTAAACGAGTTTTGGAAATCGCCGAAGCCTGGCGTCCGTGGCGAGCTTACGCCGTCATGCATCTTTGGAAATCTTTGGAAAAAACGCAGGAGGAGAAATGACCATCTGGTACACGCAAATCGAAAGTCCGATTGATCGAATATTGATAACTTCCGACGGCGAATCGCTGACCGGTTTGCACATGGTCGAACACCGTCATTACGAAGTGTTGACAGACGATTGGCAGCGCAATGACAACGCCGCGCCGTTTGCCGAGACGCGCAAACAACTGGCTGCGTACTTCGCCGGTGAACTGACAGATTTCGATTTGCCGTTGGCAATGCACGGGACTGATTTTCAAAAACAAGTCTGGCGCGAATTACAAAACATTCCCTTCGGTCAGACGATCAGCTACGGCGAATTGGCCAGACGCATCGGCAACCCGAACAGTTCGCGTGCAGTTGGATTGGCTAATGGTCACAACCCGATTTCGATCATAGTCCCCTGTCATCGAGTCATCGGCACAAACGGAAAGCTAACCGGTTACGGCGGAGGCATTGAACGCAAAGAATGGCTGTTGGCTCACGAAAGCCGACGCCGCGGATAAATCAAATGCCACGAATGAGCGACAACCTCATTCGTGGCATTTCTGAATAACCGTTTGCCAGTCCATCAAACTGACAGTTTCCATGGTTTGCGATATTCGCGCGACAAATATTTCGCCGCCGCCGAATCGCTTTCGATCTTTTCAGTCTTCGCATTCCAGATGACTCGTTTGCCGGAACGCAGGGCGATGTTGCCGAGCAAACAAGTGCTGGTTGAACGATGGCCGATTTCAATGTCCGATGTCGGCAGTTGGCGCGATTTCATGCAGTCCAGGAAGTTGCGAGCGTGAACTTGTCCCTGATTGTTTTTGTTTTCGACTTTCGGCGGCTCGTAACCTTTCTTTCCCTTCTCCGGCGTGATTTCGAAATAGTTGCGGTTGATGTAAAGCGTGGCGTCAGTGCCGTGAAAAGTTATGCCGTAACCGTTGCCTTCCAACTGCTGGCCGTTGCATTCGCGATTTTCGTAAGTGCAGACAAAACCCGGATACTCATAAGTCACGATCAAAGTGTCGGGAGTTTCGCGGTTGTCTTTCAGCGCGTATTTGCCGCCCATCGCCGTGATGCTCAATGGAGCTTCGACATCCATCACCATTTGAATGATGTCCAGATGATGAACTCCCCAATCGGTCATCATTCCTCCGGCGTAATCCCAAAACCAGCGGAAGCTTGACCAACGGTCTGGATGCACTCCCCAACGATTGGCGTTGAACGGGCGTAACGGCGCAGGCCCCAACCACATCTCCCAATCCAAACCTGCTGGCGGAGCGCCGTCCGCCGGATTGCCGATTCCATCCGGCGCGGCATTGCCGAAATTCCACGAACGAATGAAAGACACTTTGCCGATCTGACCGCTGCTGATGATCTCTTTCGCTTTCTGGTAATGATCGCCGGAATGTTGCTGAGTGCCGACCTGCACAATGCGATTGTATTTGCGCGCGGCCTGAACCATCTTGCGACCTTCGTCAATCGTCACGGAAATCGGCTTTTCGACGTAAACGTCTTTTCCGGCCTGACAAGCCATGACGGTTTGCAGCGCGTGCCAATGATCCGGCGAAGCGATGATCACTGCGTCAACGTCTTTGCTGTCCAGTACCTGACGAAAATCCTTATAAGTCTTCACGTCGCTGTTGAGCTTTCCGTCTTCGATGGCTTTGGCTATGTGCGGTTCGTAAACGTCGCAGACTCCGACTATCTGAACGTCTTCGTTGCGAGCGAAGGTTCGCATCACGCCTCGCCCCTGTCGGCCAGCGCCGATCAAAGCTACTCGAATGCGGTCGTTCGCGCCAAGCACATTGCTGCCAAGGGCGTTGCTGCCAAGGGCGTTGCTGGATGCCCCGGCCAGCATCGCGCTGGCGGTAATTCCTGTTTTGATGAAATCTCTGCGGTGAATTTTGTCAGTCATATTTGATCCCAGTTGTTGAGTTTGAAATGTGTTATTGGGGAAGCCGGTCAAAATCTTCTGGCTCGACTTTGGCAACTTTTTGCATTGCGCGGTCAAACTTTTCCTTGTCTCCGCGTTTTGCTCGTTCTTCTAAATAGTCTTCAGTCATCAACGCCGAAAGTTTTTCTGCCAGGGCCAATGCAATTAGCTGGTTGATTGAAATGTTCTCTTTTTGAGCCAATGTAGTCGCCTGTTTCAGCAAAGAGTCTGGTAAGCTCACATTTATCGCGCTCATGGCAATTCTCCTATTTCCTGTAAAAATTCCTGCGCCGTCAGCAATCGAATACCGAACCGTTCAACACCTTGAAAATCGCGCTTATTGTAAGTGACGATTGTATCGCAACCGCCTGCAACAGCCAGTTCGAGCACCATCTCGTCTTTTGGATCGTTCAAGATTGGCCGCCAAAGATAGTATACCTTGTTCAAACACGCGACAGAGCAGATGTAATCAATGACGTCATTAACTTCATTCTCGGTCAGCGAAATTCTGCCTAACATCCGCTTTGCCAGTTCTTCATATTCAAAAACAAGCGGCACAGAAAGATGAATCATAAACTTGTCGCTATCAACCGTCTTCAGCAATTTGTACGATGCGCCGTATTGTGACATCAGCGCCGCAATCAGGACATTTGTATCAATAACTATTTGCCGCTTGTTCAATGTTGAACTCACAAAGTTGTGACGGATTTAGACCCTTTGAATAAACTCTTTCATCTGTTCGCGCCCGGATTCGGTTTCGTCGTAACGAATCGCCTGAATACCATTTTCGCGGACGAATTTGACTATGCGCGGATCAACATAAACCAGACGCTCCCAGTTCAGATTGTGAGCGACGGCTTCACCCGGATAACCCGGATGGCCAAGCGTGCGAATCTCAGCGTCGTCGTAAGCCAGATGGCCTACGATCAGATACTCGCCGTCAGTGGCGGCTTTCAGCGCGTTGATCACATCGGCGACGTAATCGCCCGGATGCCGACGATCAATCGGACTCGCTCGCGGCAAAGCCAATCGCCCGCCGAGTCGTCGGGTGTCAATCAAACGGTTCTGACGACACCATTCGCCGAACTTGTCCGGCAAACCCGGAACTACTCCAACTGTTCCCATATGAGTGTCGGCGTAGCGAATGTCGAAACCGAGCTTGCGCGCTTTGTCCAGTTGAGCCTGCAATTCGATCAGAGCCTCGTCGGCTTTGGCGTTGGCTCTGACGGCGTCGTTGGTTTGATGCAGATAGCCTTTGCCGTCAACCAGAGACGGAACGTTTTCGCGTCCGGCAACCGGCCCCCATTTGACGTTGTCCCATTCCGAAGTCAGGTCGCAGTGCAGCCCAAAGCAAATGCCTTTTTCCCTTGCCATCATCTTTGCCGCTTCTTCGACGTAGGGCGTTGCGGCCAGCACAGAGACGTTTTTCAGAATGCCGCGCTTGAAACATTCCAGCGTTGCTTTGTTCAAACTGCGCGCACAGCCCAGATCGTCTCCGCGCGTAATCAGGCGAATTTGCTTCGCGCCGGTTTGATTGAATAGATTCAACGCTGGCAAAGCGGCCAGCGAGTTTTGCAAAAACGCTCGTCGTTCCATTGTTTACTCCTCAAAAGGGTAGGACAACCTGCCGAGGTTGCCCGGTCTTGGCCAGATGGGTCTTCACTGCAAGCAGAGCAACCTCGGCAGCTTGCTCTACTCTGGCTGTCAATTATTCTTTTGTGATGGTT